>CALVJT010000077.1 GCA_944332315.1 uncultured Clostridia bacterium | reverse complement strand
AATAAAGGTATACTTTACAGATGCGTATTGTGCATGGCAAAAAGGAACGGTAGAGAACACGAACGGACTGTTAAGACAATACTTCCCCAAAAAATTTAACTTTAATGAAATAACACAAGAGGAACTGGATAAGGTAGTAGACGAAATAAATAATAGACCACGAAAAAGATTGGGTTATCTAACACCAAAAGAATTTATTGCAAAGTGTTGCATTTAAGTTGACAATTTTCTGTATCAAAATTATAAATAATTAGTGGAGCTCCATCGCCAGCTCGCTACTCACAAATCCCCCCCCCCCTAAAGAGTTTATAAAAGAAGTGTGTAAATTATTGCACACTTCTTTGCTTTTTCAAAATAGTTAAAGTATACTTTTAATACTAAATCTTTCAAATAATTTTTATAAAAAATGTTATTATTAAATACGCCTTTTTATAAAGCAAAGGTTTATAAACTGAGATTGTTATAATCAAAAAGTGGGCTATTAAGAAATTCGCTTACTGTAATACCAAAACCTTCGGCAATAGATACTAAAGTTCTTAAATTAACTCCTTTCGCTTTCCCTTTCATAATACTTTTTAATGTTTCGTGCGAAATTCCTGCTAATTGTTCCAGTTTGTATTGAGTGATGTTGTTTGATTTTAACAACTCGCGTATACGCATTGATACAGCTTGGCTAATGTTCATTTTTTACTCCTGTGGCTTACTTTTAACCCTAGTATAACCTATTTATTAAAAAAAATAGGGGTTAAATTTCACCTAAACGCTTGCTATTTTAGTATTTTTTTTATATACTTATAAGGAAAATATATCAAAATTGGCGGTGGGCGAGTTTTGTCCTGAGCTATATGGTATAATATATGTGTAAGGTGTAAAGGGAAATTTTTACTTATGAAAAAAGATATTGCTAAAAAAACAATTATTTTGTATGTACTTAAAATGATTGATGAGGGGTCCTCAAAAGAAAAGCCTATCACTAACACAAGTATGGCAAAGGTATTAAATTCTATGGGCATCCCTTGCGATAGAAAAACTGTCGGGCGCAATGTAGATTTTCTCATTGAGTTTGGTTATCCTATAATTAAAGTAAAATCGCGCGGGTGCTATATGAAAAAGGAGGGCGAGTGATGGCTGTTATTTACATATCACTTATTGTTATTGCCGTTGTGTTAATTGTAATAGTTGTCACAGTTACCGTCAGTGCTAAAAAGATGAAAGAGGAGCAAGTATTGGAACAGTACTTTCAAGATTTAAGATTTATTGATAACGCTTTGCAAGTGCGATTAAATGCTAGCATTTATGATGTTAGAAAATTAAAAGAACTGTACGATACTATTGGGGTTGACAATATTCCGCTTGGAAACCAATTGAATACACTCCTTGCGAGTTTTACACTTAATTGCGGTTTAGCGTTTAATTTCATACTTGCACAGAATCCAAAGGTTGCTACCTATGGAATAGATAATCAAGATAAAATTTCTATTCTATTTTTATGTATAGCACTCTTATGTTTTAAGCAAGACGCCAATAACTTTGAAAATAAATCTTTAATGATTTTGAACTTGCTTAAATGTGATTTATTAAAGTGCGATATAAAATTAAAATTCATTACAAACAAGCAATTATCTATGTATGATATGCTTTTATTGGCAATAGACTGCAAAAAACTTGCAAACAATTTGGTCAGTCGCTATAAAAGATATTTAGACTTAAAGTACGATATGTTGTATTATTTTATTCAAAACAAGGCATTTAATGCCAACGAGCATGGGCTAAGTTTTAGAACGCCTTTGGTATCTACATTGGCAAGGATTATGACTGCCGATAACATAGAGTTTGGCTACGCAAAACAGTTGGTGCTTGATTTATTATCCTTACCGCAAGTGGATGTCAACGAGGAATGTAAGGGTGAGTACGCACTAATTTTGGCACTGGATATTGGCGATTTAGATATCATTGAAAAGATGTTTGAAAAGGATAATCTAAACCTAAATGTAACAAACTTTTGGGGCAAAACTCCGCTTGAAATTGCGCGCAGTAAGCAGTATGATTATGTCGAAAAATTGATTTTAGATTATCAAAAAAGGGAGACAAATGTATGAGCGTAATACTTGAAATTGCCATTGATTTTATTATAACTATTTTTGTGTATTTAACCTTTCCTATTTGCTATGTGTTAAAGTGTGGAAAAGTTGACAAAAAGAAGGCTAAAAAACTAGCATTTCGAAATTCGGCAGTGGGTTATGCAATATTTGTAATTTTAAGCGGTGTTCTCTCTAATTGGACAATGGTTATAGCATCAGGTGCTCCTGCTGTATTTTACTATCTTATTGCCAAGGCTATTTTGGTAGATAAAAGCATTAAAAATGAGCAAGATGGTGATGATGCAAGTTATGCTTTAACTACTGACCAAGTAAGAAAAATATTAATGAAGTTTTTAGTTACAAACTTGTATGGCAACAATACAAATACTTTTGCAAATGATAATTCTCCTACCACAAGCACAAACCTTAACATAAACACAAATGTCTCTGCCCTGCAAAATGCCACAAGCACTGGTAATCTAGCAATCACAGGTAGTGCTAAAAGCGTCAGCAACAATGAAGTTATAAATCAAACTGAAGATATAGAACACGTTATAATGTGCCCTATATGTGGATATCAAATTTTTGATGAGGAAACCAATTGCTCCAACTGCGGGGCAAAGGTGGTGCGCAAAAACCAGAGCCAACAGACGCAGGTTGCAACTTCGCAAAAATCAAATGCTGTGGAAAAAATAAAAAAAATGCAAACAGCGCTTGCGTGGTTTTTTGTGTTTTTGCTACTATTTGTAATAATTTATCCTTCAGCAATTTATTCGGCGTATGAAAAGAAAATCCCTGATAAAACGGAATATGCGACTATTAGTTTGACGGAGCTTGATGCTAATAAAACCGCTTTTTGTGTGTTGGATGGAGATTACAATTATTTGTATATAAAGGATAACTCTAACAAACTTATACTATACAGATTTTATAATAGTGAAGCAAATTATTGGTATTATAATGCTACAAGCAAAGAAATACAAAACTACTTTTCGTACAATCTAAAATCTGGGATGCCTACGCTTTCCTATGTGATGCCACTAGCAATACCTATGGGGTGTGTTTCAGTGCTAGTATTATTAATTGTAATAGGCACAATTATGTACTTTATACACAAAACGGCCGAGGAGGAAATTTTTAAGTTAGCAAAGACAAATGATATATTTATTAAACTCAAAAACGATGTGAATAATGAGGATGTAAGTCAAAGCGAATATGTTAAATTAAAGAAAAAATACTTTTCGTCAGCGATTATGCAGGACAATTCATTTTGGGGCTTTTTCAAATTTTTGTACTAAAAAATAAAAATGCAAGCGAGTAAATTTACATTTTATCAAGTGCAAGAATACTATTAAATGCGGACGCAAAATAAAATATTAACCTTGCGCAAAATCACAATTTCAAGCAAACCCAATAAAAAAAAATTACAAGATAAAATGGCTTTTGTAAAAAAAATGTGGTTACACTGCATCTAAAGCAGGTAAACAAACAAAATAGGTAGTTATACTGTAAAAATTGCTAATATAGTATAATGTAAATTGATTTTATTTTATTTGATGAAAATAGATAAAAAATTGCAAAGTTCAAATAAAGTTATTATTGTAAATTCCAAGATTCGTAATAAAAAAGGTATATATGTAAAATAAAAACTAATTCTATTAATAAGGGTTCTTTAATGTTTGTGGGAGTCATTTATAAAATATATATAAGCGGTTGCGCATCCATAAAAACTTTGTATTTAATACCCACCATTATTAATAAAGAGCCATTAATAATTAAAACAAAATATTAATAAGGCAATAGATAAAGTTATAGTTTTAGACTGTAAAAAATCAAATTCAATTTACTAAAATAAGGATTACAAAAGATTAATTACCCAAAAATGCAATTATAAAAAATAAACAAAAGAGGATAAATTTATGTGGTATTTATGGATTCCTATAATTTTAGTTATGATTTGCTCGACATCTCAATTTTTTGCGTTGATAGCCTGTTTTTTTAAGTGGCCTGAGATGCTTGTCGGTATGCCAACAAAAAACAAAATAATTACAACCTGTACATTTATTTTGCACCTTACAATAAATGTAACGTGGATAGTGTTAGTATGCACTGTTCCGATTATTTCAAGATATTATATAGCAATAATTGTAGTGGCATCCATATTGCTGATTTTGATATTTGCAAGTTTGAATGATACTCTTGGTCTGTATTATAGTTTCAGGAAGCTTACTGGTGCCGATGTCAGGGAGGAGAAAAAATCAAGAGAGGAAATAATAGAAATATTAAGAGTAAGTAACAGTGATAATAAAACAAAAGCTATACAAACTAATAGCCAAATATCTAATAAAGATTCTATTGCCCAACTAGATGTAAATGACAAATTTGACGATGATGAAATTTTTATGGATTGGAGTGAATTTGATGACGATGATGACGACTTTGACGACAATGACTTTGACGAAGTAGATTCCATTACCGACAAAAAAAATAAAAACACATCTAACGATAGCAGGGCACAAAAAAATGAAATAACTGAACAGGATGTCATTTTATCAGTAAACAAAAAGTATCAGCTAGAAAGAATGTTTAGACAGTATTTTGATGATAGTGTCATTGTGCAGGAGTGTCAAATAAACGATAAACAATGCATTGTATACTATTTTTCAGACACATTAAAAGATTATTTACCTATTGGCAAGTTTTTATATTTAGCGGAGGTAGGGGATAAAAACCCTAGATATTTTGCATTAGAGTTTTCCTTTGGCAGTGTGTATATGCTGTGTGAATGGAAATTTGAAAATGGCTTTCATACAGAGCATGTCAATTATGGCGAAATTATTGTAGATAAATACAATTTGACGGACATAACTACAGTTTATAATGAATTTATTGATAAAATTAAACATATTTTGAACGAAAACCATTGATGCATATTTGTGTATTTTGTAAAGTGTGATGCTTATTAAAACTATGATTTACTCACATACAGGGGTAAATCTTTTTTATAATTTATGAGTTTTGTAAAAAAGTGTAAACAATTAATTTGTACCCAAAACAGCTACTTGAATTTATATTAATTTATAATGTTGTCATATTTTTAAGTAGAGTTTTTTGCTTTTCATACCATTTTTATAGCCATGAAACTGATTTTTTTATATCAAATTAAATACATAATTAAATTTTCCATCGACCTATGGCTAAATATGAGTTGACAAAAACAATAAAATGTGATATCATGTAAAAGTTAATGATAGCGCCGTTAGCCCAGCTGGATAGAGCGTCGGTCTACGGAACCGAAGGTCAGGAGTTCGAATCTCTTACGGCGCACCATATAAAAACCTAGCAAATAAGCCACTTTTGGCACTTGCTAGTTTTTTTGTTTTTGAACATATTATTACCTAGTCCGAAGGTCTAAACATAAATTTCTTGTTATAAAAACGATTTTATAATCAATTTTGAGTGTTAATTTAGTTGTGTTTTATCTATTATTTACTATAGTTGCCCCAACATTTTGTATAGAATCAGAAAGTTTTAGAATATTCGTGGGGATTAGTTAAATATATGGCAGAAAGAACTTAGCAAAAGTCTGTATACTACCATTTATAATAAAGGGCACAAAAAAACTGCTTTGAGTGGCAGTCATTTAAGTTTATATGTATTCGGTTTATAATACACTTATTGTTTGCTAAATGTAAAATAATTAGATTTTATAACATTTGTGGGGTTTAATAGAATATTTGCAGTAAGAAATTAGCCAAAATTTGAATCAATAACTACTATATCACCATAAATAATAAAGAACCAGTAATTATAGTTGTTTTGTAAAATATAAAAAGTGAGTTATAAGTTTTTATAATCATTTATATTATAGGTGCCGTTCATAACTTTTAGTATTGTATTAAAATCGTCATCATTTGCTACTTTGTTTTTGTGTAGTTTGCCACACTTCTGGCACTTATAGGTTATAACATATCCTTTATTGTTGTTATATGTAACTTGCATAGGAACAAGCATTCCTTTGCATTGGTTTGCTCTATCCCCAGGGTTGATATCTACATGCATTGAAACAAGGCATATAGGGCAGTGGTCGCGCGAAGTATAGCCTAGTGGATTAACTTTTTGTCCGCAATTTATACAGACGAAGCCACTATCGTTTTTTGTGAATTTTTTATTATCCATAGCATTAATATAGCATAAAATATTACATTTGTCAAAAAAAATAAAAGCGTACTATTGTTTTTGCGTGAATTTTAAGTTGGGATTACTATATTTTGCGTTTATGTACTTTATTAGCTTATTAATTTAAGCTTTTATTTAAGGTTTAAGGCTATTGATAGAGGTGTATGATGCTTTATTTGTTAAAAAATATCAACTTAAATGCAACACATTGCAATAATATATAGTTGTTTTTTGATACAGACAAATACTAGCCGTTATCTAGTAGCATTTTATCTGCAACAAGAGCAATAAATTCGGAGTTAGTAGGTCTATCTTGGCTATTATAAATTTTCATACCAAAAATAGTATTAATACTTTCGATTCTACCTCTATTCCAGGCAATTTCAATAGCGTGCCTAATAGACCTTTCCACCTTAGCGGCAGTGGTTTCGAACTTTTGTGCAATGGCAGGGTACAGTTCCTTTGTTATATTATTTATATAGGTAGGATTATCTATAGTAAGTTTTATAGCTTCACGCAAATATTGGTATCCTTTAATGTGTGCGGGTATGCCTATAGTTAAAAACACATTTGTAATTTGTTCCTCTATAAGTTTAGCTCTGGCTTTATTGCCGGAGTGAGGCGAAACAGCGCCACCTGCAACAATAGAATCGATGTGTTCTTTAAGTACTTTAGGCGAAAATGGCTTTGCTATAAAGTCGCTTGCTCCTGAAGTTAATGCCTTATTGACAAATGCATCCTGTGATAGTGCACTTGTCACTATTACATAAGGCTTTTTGGAAACAAGTTTGTTGATTACAAAATCCAGCACAGCAAAGCCATCTAGTTTGGGCAGTATTAAATCTAGAATAATAAAATCAGGTTGATGATTTACGATGCAGTCAATAGCCGATTGCCCATCGGAGGCAGAGGCAACTATATCGTAATTAGGATAGGTAGCAAAAAAATTGGTAAGTGATTTTGCTGTATTATCGTCAAGAGCCAAAATAATTTTCATAACAGACCTCGTAAAAGTTAAATATAAAAGAAAAAAGTTCCTTATTGTCAATTAAAGGCATTTTAGCACAAAAATGATAAAAAAGAAAGCAAAAAAACATAAATTTGTACAAAATTTATAAAATATGCTATGTTTATTTGTCGAAAAATGTCGAAAAGTTAAAAATGAATAAAATATTATATTTTTGCACAATGGCTTATGATTTAGAGAGATATAAAAAAAATACATTCATATAATAATAGATATTTATTGAAATTTGTAAGCGACATTATTTTATTTATGTTGCTTTATAAGAGGGGAATATAGAAAGTGACTATTTTTAACAAAAAAGAACATATTAGTTAGTACATAATATGTTCTTTTTATTTGTTTTATAGATTAACAAAGCACAAAATTTAGCGCATAAAAGAATTAAATTAACAACAATAAAGTTTAATTATAAAATATATGTTTTTAGTTATCTATCTTACTTTCATACGCGTTCTAAAGATGATGAATAGTACGATTACCGCAACTACCACGATTACACTTATGACGATTACAATTATTGCTACTGTGTTTAGTGGTTCATCTTTAGTTATCATATAACTTGCAAGCAATCTGCCACTTTCGGTATAAGCTTTTATATTATAGGTTTGATTTTCGGAAAGTGTTATGGATGTAAGCTCGTTAGCGGATGCGGTTTGAGCATTTATAACAATGTCGTCCATACCTGTAATTCTTATAACGATATTGCCTAAATCTTGATAGATAGCATATTTATTGAACTCTATTGTAATACGGCTGGTAGTAGATGTGCCAAATGGAATACTAGGCATAAGGTTCAGGCTGGCCTCGTTTATCCAAAAACCAAAAGTAAATGTTTGTACAGGTTTTAGTTCAGATTGCGTAACGCGAACAGTGATGGTGTAGTGTCCGTTATCGGAGTTACTTGCCGAAAAGTCGAAAGACATCAATCTTGTTGTGTTTTGACTTGATTTTATGTTTTCGGTGATATCAACACCTTCTCTTACAACCGAAATTATTTCGAATGCGTCGTACTGATTAAAAGTGTACCTACTTTGTGCTTCATCATCTGACATAATTGTAAAGGTATATGTGCTAGTTATTGGTACGCCATTAACTTGTGCGTTCATAGTTATTCTGTAGGTGCCATATGTACTAAATGTGTATACGCCATTAGCATAGTAATCGGTTACATTGATACTGCTATTATTTAGTGTGGCGCTCATACTAAAGGTACCTCTATCATAACGGCTGGTGTTTGTAATTGCAACGCGCACTGCGTCGTTATAGATAGCATAGTTTATAGGTTCGCCACCATTTACACGATAGGAAACACTATTTAGCAGGTCTATGATGTAGTAATCGCGCGAAGTTAATCCGCTAGTAAAGCGGTACTTTTTGCCTGCAATATCACTAAAGTACAATCTATATTCGCCTGAATCTGTAAAGTGCAATCGATCGGTATTGAATTGCGCGACATAAGCGTTATTGTAGTAGACATCTACATTTATAAAGTTAGGGAAGTATAAGTTCTCGGTAAAGCCCACAACACTTAAAGTAAATGTGTTTTGCCAAGAAGCATACACATTTGGCGAATAGAAGTTTGCACTCAATCCGCTTGCGGATGAAGTAAACATTTCGTCCTCACCAATTTGGAAGTTATTTATTGATAGTATAGAATCATCTATTTGCAAAAGTGCAATGTATTCTTTGTAGTATAGTGAACTTGAGCCGAATATTTGATAAATACGCAAATTGTATACATTTGTTGAATCAATTTCGACAATCAATCTTGCCTGCAAATCTCTATTTTCGTTTGCAACTACACTTAGTGGATACACACTGATAAACACTTTGATATTTTCGTTAATATCGTATGGAGTATCGTTGTAAACACCACTTTGAGCAAACAGGGCAGTTATTGCAGAATTTATCAATTTGCCATTAGCAAATACATCGTAAAGTATTGCAGAGTTTTGCGATATGGAGAATGTGTAGGAAACGGTGTTGCCTAGCGTGTTTTGCATTGTTAGTGTGTAGGTACCTTCTAGGTAAATTGAATATCCTTTTTCTATTTCAAATGCCGAGCCATTATTTTGCCTTAATGTTACGGTTACAGGGAAGTTTGTTGGCTCGTTCCAATTTATAAACACTTCCTTGCTGGTGCTGGCATCGCGCGTAGATAACAGATAGTTCATATTATTGCCATTGGTATCGGTAAGTTCAAAAGTAGGTAAAATTGTATCGATAGTAAACTCAAACACAATAGGGTCGGTTTCGATATCAAGTCCGCCAGTATTGTAGTTTAGTACAATTCTATAAGTAGTTGAATTTTGCTCTATCGTGCCAAAATTGAACTGACGCGTAAATGTGCTAGGATTATCGTAAATGCTGATATTTTCGTACTGAGTAAAATCGGTTACTAAGTTGCCGTTTATATACACATCTGCAGTGTATAGGCGCGTTTGATACGTAAATTGTACATCACTTGCAGTTACATTATCAATTTCTGTTCCGCTGAACACAAGGTCGCGTGCATCTACTATATTAAAGATATAATGTATTGGCTGTGTTTCGCCACGACCAAAGTTATCTATCAAATAAAAGTAGTATTCGCCCGAGTTAAAGGTGTAGGATACGCCACTAAATTCGGTATCACTAATTGGCCCGTTCAAATCGTAGTTCAGTGTTTCAAGCGTGCCTGTAGTTTCGTTGTACTGGCGGACAATAAAATCCTCAATCCATGTACTGCTTGTGCTTGTAGGAAGGGTTATAGTAAAGCTTAAAGTACCTTCGACAATTGAATAGCCCAATTGCTCACCCGGTCTTTGTAGCGAAATTGTATAATTTTCGCCAAATCTATTTAGGAACATAAAATCGTACCTTGCACCAGTACTTTCGTGCGCACTAGATTCTGATATATAAGTGTTAATAGAATCTATAACCGTATCCATATTAGTTGTAGGCGTTATATTGTAGAAACGCAAAAGTGCACTGCCCGTAGTACTATCGTATAGCGAAAAGTTTGTATAGCAATCTAAGTTTTGTATTTGCGAGAGTATGTAGTCGTAGCCTAGGCTCAAACTTGGATTAAGTTCGCTACCAACCTGAGATATAGCGCCATCGCTAAACACAATAGATGTTTGAGATGTTTTTAGATATACGGTGTAGATGCGCTGATTGCCTGCTTGGTCTATTTCGATAATCTCGTAGTAGCCTTCTTGTCCATAACCTTCTGCGTAGCCCGATTCCTGAGCAATGGTTTGGTAGAAAGGATCCTTGTAGGTTCCAATGTTACCATAACTTATTGCCTTGTAATCTGGGTCTGCGGTTTCAAAGCGCTGTTGGGTAGGGTCGCTGTATTCAGGGTCTGAGTTGATATAACTTTGTTGATTATCATCGTGCGTTGTTGAGTACTTATTGTATTTGCGCACATAAATTGTGCTGGTATCGTGCTCTGGATAGGTATAATCATCATACATACTCATAGGATAGCCATCGTTTGTTGCGCGATAGAACACAAAGTCGCTAGGCAGTGCAAACGAGTATGTTCGCAAAAATTGTCGCACTGCTTCCTTTTTGGTAGGATTTGTTTCTAGCAAATTTTTAGCATAGTTTATGATATCTTGTTTAGTAATAACATCTGGGTCGGCGCTAGTTTCTGGCAAATACTTATCTAGATAAACCAGCCTTAAAAGGTTAAAGTTAGGTGCCGTGTGGTCTAGAACAACATTGATAGAATTTGAGTAGTACGATATTGTATTGGTTGTATCCATATAGTACTCCTCATCGCCATAGTAGTGTATGGTGACGCGATATTCGCCCTCGTAGTACGCGCCCGAACGATTCATTGTTGGCAAGAAAATGGAGTACTTGTAGATGTAGTTGCCAGCAGAATCGGTTTGATATATCACATTGCCCTCATCATCATAAAGCACATTGCCGGATGAATCGAGTTCTGGAATCATTTCTCTAATGCCACGCACATCGTTTAGTGTGGTTAAATCGGTACTGGATGGATATATTGGTGTGCCTTGCGAATCGTATTCGGCATCCTCAAATCTGACAGTAACTGCTGTTTCCCACTGAGTAGAGCCTTTAGCTCTGCGGTCAACAACAACATCTACATAATTAATTTTTACTTTGTAAATATCTGGTGTTTCCTCAAACACAAATTTTAGTTCGTCATCACTGCTGGAGGCAACTGTCGTGCCTGTGCTGGAGGAGGTAGCCAAAATTTCTTTATCCGAGCCATCTGCATTAGGTGTACCAAAGTAGGAGCCTGTAGGCGCTTGCTTGTTTACTTGTATACGGAATGTAAAGGTGTTAGGATTGATGTTGCTTGTCATTACATTATCTACAATTTGGCTGTAGCCTGTGTTGTCGGTTAGTGTAAAGCGGTATATGCCTGCGCGTATAAGGCGCTCTGGGTCTACTTGCAACAACTGCTGAACTACACTATCCACTGAATTTGCCGTTACATTTACAACTTGACTAAAATCATTATCACTAGCGTTTAGTGCCCTATATTCAATTACTAGGTTTAGATTAAATGACGCAACGCTTGAAAATGAGGTTTGAATTTCGTCTTCAAATAGTGTGTATTTGTTTTCTGGCACAATAGGATTGATAGGTAGCAAATCGGTATTTAATATTACATTGTTGTTAGTGGATGAAAGCAAAAGGTCATTAAATTCGGCATATTGCTCGCTTTGTAAACCTAGCGCAAGTTTTATGTGCTCACCAACTGTGCGCGTAAACACTTGCTGGTCATCAACAATTATAGGGTAATCCACTGTTACATTTTGCACTATATCGTACCTATCTACATAAAAGGTGTAGGTTTTGGTGCGCTTAGGGTCATCTTCACTTTCAAAAAGGTTAGAATCGTATTCATATGTTCTCGTAACAACATACTTGCCTGCTTGCGTAACTTCGCGCTGTAGAGTGGAATCGTAGTAAACATTAAAGTAATCAGATTTCATTTTTCCACTAGTCGCATCGTAAGTTGCAGTGCTCATCAAATCTTGCGAAAGGGTACTTTCGTCTAAATAAGGGTAAGTGCTAAGTTCTTTATACATAGCCAAAGGATAAAACTCCATTGTCAAGCTTTCTACAACAAATTCATCGCGCTCGGCAAAGTAGTTTATGTACACCTTATCACGGTTTGTAGCGGAGCCATTATAAAGTCTGATATCCGCATTATCATCGGTAAATGCTAGCACTTGGCTTGCATCAAGGTTAACTTCTAGTTGCGTAGTGCTTTTGCCTGTTGTGGTGCTAGTAGAGGCTAATGTACTTTGGTCTGTGACATCTACACTAAAAAAGTATTCCTCTAAATCAGTAGATACTGGGCTTACAATAGGCGATGTAGAATTGTGGAAAACAATGTTTCCATCCTCCAGCTGTATTTGGCTTGAATACGCTGTTATGGTGCCTGCCAATTCATCTATTACAACTTGCATTGCAGGGGATGATATAGGCACGGTGTTTTGATATTGTTCGCTTTGTAGTTGTGCGTGATGTACATAAGTGCTTGTAAACGGAATGTTGAGTATGCCATTTTCAAGATCGCAAATATCTGGCAAAAGGTCATTATCAACAAAGTAATCGAATAGAGCGCTTTGTCCTGTTATAGGCGCATTAAAGTTGATGGCTTTGCCGTTGCCCCATATTACGCCCGTTGTTTCGTTTATAATGTTGTAGCGGTTATCTATAATAGGGTCAAAAATAAATGTTGGGCTTGAATTATCAAGTAAAACAGCATAGTAAAGTTCGTTGCCCGCTTGGTCAAATATCCTAAATATGTGCAACGCATACTGAGTTACTTCAAACTCTGTAGTGTTATTATAGGTTATAGATGAGGATATAGTGCTCAATGTGCGCCCATTTTTTAGTGCGTACATTGCGTTACCGCTTGAATCGTTGCCAATATATACTAAGTTATTTACATCGTTTACAACATAGGAAGGATCGTTTATAATCAACATCTGCTGATGTTCTATCGATGTTTGCGCACCACTGCGCTTTGCATCCCACGAAAGCGTGAATTGCGTGTTGAGTGACGATACACCCAGTGCACTTACGCTAGGGTTTATAAATGTATCATCAAAATTAATTGTTAAGCCCGAAATTGGGTCCTTATCAATAGTAAATTCCCACGCAGTAAAACTTGTGCCAAGCCTGCCGTAGTACAGGCGGACATAGTATTTACCACTGCGTGATAGTGTGGTTTGGTTATCGGTGCCAAATCTATTGATAATTCCACCGCTAACTGCCAAAGCGCCATCAAAGTTGTACATATCGTATCTTGCAGTAATAACGGCATCAAACGGGTTAGAAACATCCCAATTTACTGCAACGCTTTGGTTGGTGTAGCCATCGTTATAAAGCGTTTGATTATCGTTTAGCGTGATAATTTGCGCCGTAGGTGCTGTGTTAGAAATTTCGAAAGCAAAGAATTGCTTAAAGTGCTGGTTTGTGTATGTTATGGAGGATAGAGTGTAGTTAATTTCTAGTATGTAAAGCCCCGCATTCATAAAGTATTGCCCTTTAACATACTGTCCAACTTCGGTAGGAACATAATCGCCAATGTTGGCGTAGTTCATTGTCGAGGTTTTAGCGTAGTAAAAGTACTGCGAGGTGGTATCTAGGTTAAGCGTGCCAATATAATCTAGCCAAAGTGGCGCTTGGTTTGTAGATGGTATGGCAATTTGTCCATCTTTTGTGAAAAAGTTGAGTTCGTCTATGTTGATGTTCGCGCTAAAATCATTTTCGCTGGTTTTTGCAACAAGACGAGTAGAGAGCAAGTCGTAGTTAATGTTGGTGATATCTGCGTACAGCGCGTTTTCCTCACTGCGCAGTTCTGCCGTGTTTGTCTGGTCATCGGCATATTTTAATTGGTAGCCAAACACTGTGACATTTCTACTAATCGGCTGTGCACCAAGCAGTGTAGCATCAGTGTTTGCCACATTTAGGAATGTCGTTTCGTCCGATCTGGTTAGTAGGGACATTGTAAATTCATATTCACCTATGTCCTCTAAAATAATTTCTACAAACGGGTCAGTATTCAAATTTTCTATGTTATATGTAAAGGTTTCGGTTGCGCCATTAAGGGTGCTTGTGAAGGTTATAACCGCGCTTGTAACTCCGTTTGTGGTGGTTGCTACCATTGAACTTGTAACTGTTTCGAGCGAGTTATATATGCGCCTTGTGTACGATATATTAAATTTAGTTGCATCGTACTTTATCACAGGCATTTGCAACACATCGCGGTAATCGTAGGTAAAGTTGTTGTAGTTAAAGTATAGGTTTAAGTCATCGCGTGTGCCTTGCACTGCTTCTGCTATGCCCGAGCCACTTTCGACAAGCGTGTAGAGGTTGGAGTAATCCCAAGCGTTTTCATCGTTGGTAGTGCTGACATATGGCGTTGTTAGTAGGTTAAAAGCAAATGTTCCGCGTTGTTCTACGCTGGTGTCGCCCGCAGATGAACTTGTCCTGTAGGTATATGTAAACACAACTCTGCCGTAAGATTCTGGCACTACTACATTGTTTTGATTGATGTCGGTAGTGTAAAGTTCATTAGGCAGACCAAAAAAGAATTGCTCAAACGAATTATCCGTGCCTGTCTGTGGTATTACAAGTGGTTGTCCGTTTAGCGTGGCGGATATTGATAGGTGGCTTAACTGCACCGATGAATCTACCGTGCCTAGCGCTATGCGGATGGCTTGTGTAGCTATACCGCTTTGTCCATCTTGCGACCATTCTCCTCCTGCCTTTGCCACCGAGTAGGCTTCAGTGTTATCAATAACAACCGTATCGCCGTTATTTATGGTGGTAATCAATGTAGGGGTAGACCCTACTGCATTTTGGTACGCCGAGTTTGTGTACGCAACACGCGTATCCACCAGTTGCGCCGTGACAACTAGGTTGCCATCTATCGCCTCTACTGTATTGGTGGCAGTTAGGTTTTTTATATTAATCAAACCTAATGCCAGTGCACCTATTGCTAAAATGCAAAAGGTTATAATTAGGTGTCTAAAACTTGCTCTTTTAGTCATTTGTTCCTCCAAAATAACTTTGTATTTTTCGTTTTGTTTGTCATCGATTTTTAATTTTGGGTTTATCTATACATAAAAACTTATTTACATTTTACGCAGTATGCAATTTATTATTTTATGTTTTGCATTTTTGCCTAAAAAATGTAATCAAAAAATATGTAAAATAAAATAAAAATGAAATATGTATTTGCTTTATATAGGCATAAAAACTACCTTAAAAACTGCATAATACAAACAAACAAAAAATGTTCAATAAATTTTAGCATATTGTAATTTTTTTTACAACTAAAATATAGGTGTCAGTGTCGGTTTTTGTCGCAATTTATCTAAATATTAGTGTTAGCAAAAACAATAAAATAATTCAATTTGCTTTAACTAAAATTAATAAACTGCGTGTTTTATGTTCAATCATATAAACAAATAAAAAAGCATAAAAATATAGTATGGACAAGATATGGATTTTTATTGTACTAATGTCGCTTGTTTTTTTGCTTTTTAGTAGCCCCGAATCGGTACTAAATACTATGATAAGTGCGAGCGGTTCGGCAGTAAATTTATCGGTAAAATTGCTAGCAGTGTATGCGGTGTGGTTGGGACTGATTGAAATTGTAAAGGAAACGCGCCTTTCGCATAAACTTTCAAATTTACTTTCGCCTCTAATTGACTTGTTGTTTGGTAAAGTAGATAATAAGGCTAAAGATTATATTGCTATGAATATGTCATTTAATATGCTAGGTGTTGGCAATGCCGCAACGCCTACAGGCATAAAGGCATTTAATGCACTAGAGGATGGTAGCGATAAAGCCACCGCTGCCATGATAATGCTACTTGTAATCAATACCACCAGCATACAACTTTTGCCAACTACAATAATTGGTATGCGTGTGACGGCGGGCAGTGCTAGTGCTACAGATATAATTATACCTAGCCTTATTGCTACAATTGTTTCAACAGTTGTGGGTGTATTGCTTGTAAAACTTGTGTACTACCGCAAACGAAAAAATAAAACAAATGCTAGTAAAAAAAGAGATTTTTACAAAAGTCAACAACCATTATAGTACACTAAGTTTGCTAAATTAGGCGGTTTAACTGCTTTTATGTGCTATTATATTGCGGTTTTGTTATTTTGTTATACTTCATTGGGCTCTAAATACTTTAATTATTTAGTAGATACGCATCTTATTTTAATATTATTTTTAGCTTGCTTTGTAAAACAAAACTATCAAGTTTGTATAACTAATTTATATGCTTTATGCAAATTACAAAGCTAGCACAAAAGCAAATTACATAAGTTTTAATATGGAGGTGAGCGCGTTGCAGGTATCGGAACTAATAGTGCCACTGTTAATAATATTTTTGCTTGCGTACGGACTAAAAAAACGCGTAAACACCTACGACTGTTTTGTAAGGGGTGCAAATCAAAGCATAGACCTTGTTGTATCAATATTCCCTTATCTAGTGGCAATATTTGTTGCGGTAGAACTTATGAAGGTAAGTGGGCTTACTGCACTGTTTTCTATAATCC
>CALVJT010000076.1 GCA_944332315.1 uncultured Clostridia bacterium | reverse complement strand
GCCGAACACAGAAGTTAAGCATCTCAGCGCCGAAAATACTAGTTTGGAGACGAACTGGAAAGATAGGTCATTGCCGTGTTTCCAGAGCACACAATTATCCCCCCGATATTGTGTGCTTATTTTTTTTGTTCTTTATTAGTGGTGGTATAGTTAGTTGTAAATTCGGCTTTTTATAAGCTCTTTCCGCTAAATTTTTGCTAACCCCCACTAATATTATAGTACCTAATTTTTCTATCAATAAAAGCACATAAATTTTATGTGCTTTTATTGATTTAATGGGTTTCATCGACCAGCGATAGACAACTGGTTGAATTTGTTAGAATTATTTGGTATACTATTCATAGTGATTTTTCCTTTGTTTAGTTTTTTGATTAGTTTATTATACAGGAAAAATCACTTTTTTTGTAGCAATTTTTGTTGCGTTTAATTTTTCAATCGACCTGCGCTTTTTTGTCACTTGTAAGATTTTACAAAATATGATATAATAAAGTTGATATATAATTATTGTAGGTGAGTAAATGAAAGCGTTTGATGAAGTGCTGGAGAGGTTGGATGAGATAAAACTGCCTGAAGGGTTTGAGGGGGCTTTTGTAAAGGCGATGCAAATGATATCAAATTATTTTGATACATTAGAGGGGTTAAATATAGATTTTGAAAAGCTTTTTGATAGGTATTTATATGACAATTTGAATATGGTACTTGTGGATAAATTTCGTCAAGGCGTCGGGGGTGAATATGAGCCAGAAACAAACACCATAAATATATTACGCAACAGCAATAATGTGTATTCTGATTGTGATATACACATATTTATTCATGAATTTATCCATTTTATTATACATCGTTCCTACCCTAATTTGCCTACATGGGCGGATGAGATGATGACTGAATACACTGCAACGCAAATTTCAAATCAAAGATACATGACTTATGTTTCATTGATAAACATCGCCAATTATTTTGAAAGATTTCTAGAAAAACCCGATGTGGTTGAATTTTTGAACGGTAATTTTAGTGACTATATAGAAAGAAACGGCTTAAATAATGTAGCGAGAAGTTTGGATGCTTGTGCACATGCTTCGTTTGCCAACGGCAAAGATGTACAAAATATTATGAATTATGTTGCAAATTGCAGAGCGGTAGAAATGTTTAAGGCGGGTGCACCTTTTGATAAATATCTTTATACGCTTATGGAAATGCTATGCGGGCGCGAGTATTTTGATAAAGATGCGGTTGTTAATTTGTTGGTGAATGAGGCGAAGTGGTACTGCGAACAAAAAGCACATACATCGTTTTATCTCCATAAAAAGGAGGAAATACAGGAAAGTATACGGGCGATGTTTGTACAAAAGCATTTGGAAAGTAGGCTAGATTGCAAAATAGATTATATGCAAAAATTTTATGCTGGCAATATTGAAAATTATATAGCATACGGGAATGGTGAAATATACTTTTTTATCAATTCGGGTGCCGATTTGAGTTTAGAGTGCAAACTAGATGGAATAGCAGTTCTTTTTGAAGTTGGCAGTAATCATGCGGGATATCAAGGAATACGAGATTCTAACGAAAGATACATTTTAATTAATGGTAATAAATATAAATACAACAATCAAACCAAATTGTTTGATGTGCCTTTGGATGGGTATAGAGAATTTAATCTAAAAAACGATGAGCAATTGAAAAAGCTAAAAGAAATATTAAAGGATGAAGCCTACTTGGGTAGGTGCAATAAATTTGATTTTTGGTTGCTACCGACAACTAAATCTTATGATGCTAGTACAGAAAGGCAACTTAAGCAACTAAATGTATATGCTAAACTACTAAATACAGAAATATACTGCACTGATGCGCAAAAATTTACAACGGGTGGCAAAGATGGTGCTTACTATATGGGCCCAATGTATCACATTGATAAACAAAGGCTTGATGAGTATGAGCCCATAAACGAAGTAAATCTCGAAAAAATAGAAAACCTAATTAAAAACATAGGTGTAGGTGAGCAGTTTACTCTGTTTGGCAAGGATGAAAGTGGCAAAGTTATACCTATGGCCAATATTTGTAAAGATGAACAAGATAACGAGTTTTCGTTGCATATAAATTATGGCCAGTTTATAAAAAAGTTACCGCAGGAATATCAAGAAAGAATATATCTATCTTATATACCTAAAAAAGATTTAGAAAACATACTTTGATGCATTTTGCTAGTAGCAATTACAAAATAGTATGGTTTGCAATCGCAAAAATGGTTTGTAAGTTTATTATAATTTAACAAAATTAGTTAAAAACATAAAGCGTCTTTTGTTTGTTGGGTTTTAGTTGACAAAACATTTAACAATAGTTAATTTAAGGGAAGTACTACCTATAGTTATACATTTAACATGGTAGTGCTTTTTATGCTAATAGGAGGGTATTGCTAAAATGTTAAGTGCTATCTAAATTGATTGCATCAAAACATCAACACTGATGACGAATCTATTTAATTATTGCATAAAATGTGCGTATTATAAAATATGCGATGTTTTGTATTACCATAAATTTATGCATTATCAAGTAGCATTTTATCTGCAACAAGGGCAATGAACTCGGAATTGGTAGGTCTATCCTGACTGCTGTAGATTTTCATACCAAATATAGTGTTAATGCTTTCAATTCTGCCTCTGTTCCAAGCAATTTCGATGGCGTGTCTAATAGCCCTTTCCACTTTAGAAGGAGTAGTTTCGAACTTTTGCGCAATGGCAGGATACAACTCTTTTGTGATGTTGTTTATATATGTGGGATGATTGAAAGTGAGCTTAATGGCTTCGCGCAAATATTGATATCCTTTAATATGGGCAGGTATGCCGATAGTTAGGAACACATTAGTAATTTGTTCCTCAATAAGTTTAGCTTTAGCCTTAGCGCTAGAGTGTGGAGATACAACACCACCCGTGGATAAAGAATCGATATGTTCCTTAATAACATTAGGCGAAAAAGGCTTAGCAATAAAGTCACTAGCACCCGAGGCTAAAGCTTTATTTACAAAAGCATCCTGAGAGAGTGCGCTAGTCACAATAACAATAGGCTTTTTAGAAACCAGTTTGTTGGAAATAAAGTCCAAAACAGCAAAGCCATCTAGTTTAGGTAAAACTAAATCGAGAACAACAAAATCAGGCTGATGATTTACAATAGAGTCAATAGCAGATTGCCCATCGTAAACAGAATCCACAATACTATAATTGGAATGAGAAGCAAAGAAATCGGCAAGCGATTTAGCGTTTATATCATCAAGAGCTAAAACAATATTCATAATAAACCTCGTAAAATAAAATATTAGAAAGGAAAAAGTTCCTTATTGTCAAACAAAGGCATTTTAGCACAATTAAAATAAAAAATAAAGCAAAAAAGCATAGATTTGTACAAAAAATGAAAAATATTATGTCGTATTTTGTCGAATAATGTCG
>CALVJT010000075.1 GCA_944332315.1 uncultured Clostridia bacterium | reverse complement strand
GCCGAACACAGAAGTTAAGCATCTCAGCGCCGAAAATACTAGTTTGGAGACGAACTGGAAAGATAGGTCATTGCCGTGTTTCCAGAGCACACAATTATCCCCCCGATATTGTGTGCTTATTTTTTTTTGTTCTTTATTAGTGGTGGTATAGTTAGTTGTAAATTCGGCTTTTTATAAGCTCTTTCCGCTAAATATTTGCTAACCCCCACTAATATTATAGTACCTTTTTTGCTGGTAGCGCACTTACTACACTTTTGTGTAGCGTATTTGCTACTAGCTTTTTATATGTTATAATTATTTTTTTAATAATGTACTTTTTTATGCGTAATGTTGATGGTTGTTAATACTATAATTTTTTAGGTTCTTTATTATTAATGGGGGTATAGTGTGTTATAGATACAGGTTTTACAAAGTTCTTTTACTAACTATTAAACTTGTACAATACTGTATAATATTTTGCTGGTAGTATGCCTACTATTTATTTTACTAGGCAAACTACCAGCTTTTTATATAATTGTATAAACATTTTTATAAATTGTATCTAATAGGTTTATAATATTTATGAGGGAGGGGGTAATTAAATATTTAGCAGAAAGGATGACCATATCAATACTTTTATATTAAAATGTGCATCATAATTTGAACTTTTGGCTGATTGTTTTACATATTAATACTCACTTGACAAAATGCCAATTTTAATGTATCATATAAATATTAGGATGGCAGTTGTGTAATTAAAAATTATGCGGTTAATTTGTAGTTTACTTGTAGTGTAAAATTAATTTAGATAAATTTGAGTAAATAAAATTTTTTTCTCATTTAATATATTTTAATAAAGTTTTTTCTAATAAATTTTCTATTTTATTCAAGCGTGCTAAATATATTAGTAGTTTTTTATAAATTTGGAAAATAATATCAAAGGAAGGCATTTATGGATAGTCAAATAGATTTAAGCGCATATAGTGCAGAGGAAGTTGTTGAGTTTCCTTTTGACACTATGGTTTTGGATAGTAGTAACCCTGTTTTAAGGCGATATGATAAAGATAAGGTAAAGGTGATTGTTTTACCTAAAAACTGTCGTCATATAGATTCTCAAACTTTTATTGGGTATAAAAATCTTGAAAAAGTTGTTTTTAATAATAAACTTACTGGGATAGGTGTGGAAACATTCAAAAATTGTTCATCACTAAAAGAGGCCCATCTTCCTAAAAAGATAAAATATTTAGGCCGACGCTCTTTTTATAATTGTCCTAATCTTGAAACAATTACTATAGAGGAAAATTCAAAATTTGCAGATATGGGTGGCAATTGCATTGTTGATAAAGAAAGTGGGGCACTCATTTTAGCTTGTAGAAACACAGTTGTACCTAATGGTGTAAAAACGCTTGCTTCATATAGTTTTTCGGATATACAGGGTATTGAGGTTTTGGACTTGCCAGAAGGTTTGGAATCTATTCAAGTTTGTGCTATAAGGGTTTGTCCAGACTTAAAAGTGGTAAATATACCCAAAAGTGTATCTACTATTAAAGCATCGGCATTTTTGGAGCTACCTAATGTACAAGTTATTAATATTGATAAAGATAATCCCTATTATGAAAGTCGCGAAAATGGCGTTATTATTGAAAAGGCTACAAAAACTTTGATTTATGCAGGGGCAAGTAAGGTTATACCAAATGATGTTGAAAACATAGCACCCGAAGCCTTTTTAGGTAGATTAGATTTAGAGGCCATAACTATTCCTAAAAATGTTAGAGAGTTTGGAAACCCTTCGCCTTTTGTTGCTTGTACAAATCTTTCATTTATTGAAGTTGATAAAGAGAACCCTTATTTTACTAGTGTTTACGCGGGCAATGAAATTAATGCTATTATTGAAAGAGCAAATGGTAAAATTTTGCTTGGGTGTAAAAATTCTATAATACCAAAAGGCATAAAAGAAATTGGCGATTATGCTTTTTACAAGATGGGCAAAAACGAGGTGGAACTGCCTAGTTCGTTGGAAATTATAGGCAAACATTCGTTTAATAGCTGTGGGTTAGACAATATAGAATTTCCACAAGGGCTAAGGGTTATAGATGATGGGGCTTTTGCTGATAATCAACTAAAATCAATAAAAATTCCTGCAAGTGTAGAAAATATAGGTTATTCGGCATTTTTGGATAATCCGCTTGAAAGCTTATCTGTGGAACCTAATAACCAACACTATACTGATATGGGTGGCAAAAATGTATTAGTGGATAGGCAAGATATGAAGCTTATGAAAATAGTTTTTGGTAAGCCTATCCCAGATGGTGTTTGCTCTATTGATGTAAGAGTATTTGCTAATTATCCATACGAATATATTGAAATACCTAGTAGTGTAAAGAGCATAGATGGTATGGCATTTATAGATAGTTTATTGGTAAAAGTAAAATTAAATGATGGCTTGGAAAAAATAGCACAGGAGGCCTTTATTAACAACACCCAATTGACCGAGATACACATTCCTCAAAGTGTGCGTACAATTGAGCCGAGAAGTTTTCAAAACTGTCCCAACTTAAAAAACAAGAGTTTTTATAGCACTACAAAAATAGCCCAATCATATAATTTTGATTTAATAAATGGTGCAACTGTACACTATAAAAATAGAGATTTAGTTTTACAGGATGTTATCGCGTACGAAATGACAGCCCACGGAATGGCATTTATTTGCGCAGGTGGCAAGCATATTTTTGCCGATAAAAATGATAATGTAGTTGAAATTGAATATAATGATTTGATGTGTAAACAAACTCCGTACAATCAGCTAAACATGGTACTATTACAAAATGTATACAAGCTGATTGAATGGAACAAATATCCCGATGTGCCAAGCCATTTTGTAGTTAGTAGGATGCCGGTTGATGAAATACCTAATTTTTACTTAAACAACAACAAAAAAAATTGGCGCGCAATTATGGGCGCTTGCAAAAATGCAGATGATGTTCAAAAGGAAACTATTTTTGATTTGGCACACGCGCTAGGTGTATTTAGCAAGGATGGCAAAGAGAGTATTGATGCTACCAACTTTATACTGCACGAAATTATAGAGGAATACAGTTTTGAGGATATACACTCCATTTTTAGCGGTTTTGATACCGATAAAACGCCATATAACCCAGTTTTTGCGCAATTTTTTATGAAATATTTTAATGGCAAAGACTTTATGAGCTATACAAACGCAGAGTCAGGCGAGGAAATTAGCCTATTATCTGCTTGCCACAACAATTTTAAGTTGGTGCAAAGAGTTTATCCCGAAAAGAAAGTGAACACACGCCAAGATAACGAAAGGCTCACACCCGAGTTAGCGCTAAGTGCCCTTAAACATAAACAATACGAAAATGTCGATGCTCAAACTCAAAAACTAGCCGAAAAAGTGGGCGAGTATGGCTACACGCAAGCCCAATTTGATTTGCTGAGCCAATGGTACAAGGAAGGGATAAAGAGTGGTTGTATGTTTAAGCCACACACAAAGCAGGTTGGCGAAGTATCCTTTGAGGTATTGAGCAAGGAGGACCCATTGGGTGCTGTGCTTGGAACTGCTACAAATTGTTGTCAAGTAGTAGGCAATGCAGGCGAGGAGTGCGTAAAGTATGGTATGACAATGCCTAATTCCACATTTATAGTTTTTAGAAAGAACAATAGGATGATTGGGCAAGCGTGGGTGTGGTACGATGAAAAAAATGCGCAGATAACGCTTGATAATATCGAGGTTCCACAAAAAGTTTTACATGATATTGAAAAAGACATTACCTTAAAAAATGATATTGTTGCGTGCATAAAGGTTATGGCTAACGATTTGGCAGTATCTATGCAAAATAATGGGCATAAAGTAAAGACGGTTACTGTAGGAAAAGGGTATAACGATTTCAACAATATTTTAATGGGCAATTTTGCCGAGAGTAGCGCGCCACAACTGCTATCGGACTATGGCGGATACACGGATGCTAGCAATCAGTTTGTTTTGCTTGATAGTTCGCCTAATTTAGTTTTAAGTAGGGTGAATGATACCCTTAAAGAATAGTATTTATTGTCATGTATTTAGTACTATTTTTATTGTAAATTGGTAAAATACAAATAAAAAACAATTTTTAGGAGAATAAAGTGGTAAAGTTTGATGATTTAGGCTTGAGCATAGATTTAGATAATAGGTGGAAGCAATCTAGTTCGAGGATAAAAGAGTTGCAACCTTATATTTACGATTGCTACGAGTGTGATGATATAAAGTTATTTGTTTTGATGCTGGGCGTGCAGCGAGGGGATAGTACTCAGGAATTTCTAAAGCATCAGTTTGAGCAATCACTCAAAGATGGTATTACTCAGATAGAAAAATCAGTTAATTTAGATGTTGCCAAACCAAACACTGAAATATTGCTGTATGATAACGAAAAAAGTGTATATAACTACAAGTACTACGCGGTATATAGCAATAATTTTGTGTGTTTTGATGTATACTTTGAGGATGTGGAGGATGCGGAATTTATAAAACAGCTGATTAGCAAAAAGGTTGTGGAGGCTAATTAATGAAGGCGTTTGATGAAGCGGTGGAAAGGCTTGATGAAATTAAAGTGCCTAAAGAGCTAGAAAGCTTATTCATAAAGGCAATGCAAAATATATCGCACTACATTGATACGCTAGATGGAGTGGAGTTGGACTTTGATAAGCTTTTTGAGAGGGCACTATATGGGGCCTTAAATATAAAGTTGGTAGATGAATTTGATAGGAACATTGGCGGGCATTATGTTCCGCTAAATAATACAATAACAGTTAAAAGATGCAAAAACTACAAAGATTTTGATGTTCATGTGTTTACGCACGAATTTATACACTTTATAATACACCAATCGTATCCTAATTTGCCTACATGGGCGGATGAGATGATGACAGAATATACTGCTAGTAAAATTTCAGGAGCACGATATGGCACTTATATAGGGTTATTGACCTTTGCAGATTTATTTGAGGAAAATTTTGAAAAACTTGATGTTGCAGAGTTTTTGAACGGCAATTTTAATGAATTTATAAAAAAATATCAATTAGACCAAATTGTTGAACCTCTAAATAGGTGTGCAGAAACCTCAACAGGGAATTCGCAAGACCTTCAAAAAGCAATAGAACATTTAGTAAATATAAAAGCCCAAATTTTAATGCAAAATAAGGTTGATTTTGAAAATTATATGCAAAGTCTTATTAAGATGTATAGCAAACGCACATTATTAGATAAACAATCGGCCATTGACTCGCTTTCAAGGCAAGCGCTAAATTTTGCGCAACAAAATTTATCTGGAAATGAGCAGAATGCCACCTCAATACGCCACCAAGTTGAGGCGCTTTTTGTGCAATTTTATATGGAAAACAAACTAAATACCAAGCTAAACTCAATGCAAAAGTTTTCTATAAACGGAGTACAAAACTATGTAGCCTATGGCAATGATGGTGCCTACATATTTATAAATTTTAATGGCAATATAAGCGAGATAGATAAGTTAGAAAATGGCCATCAATATGAATTTAGTATTTCAAACAACTCCGTTTCGTATCAAATGTGTGCAGAGGGTTCTACAAATATAACACTATCTATAAATGGTGACCCAATTCTATACAACAGTAATACAAAACGGTTCGAAATTCCTTACGATAACAGCACAGAGATTGATTTGCAAAACAATACAATAATGGAACAGCTTAAATGCGAAATAGCGGATATGGCGTACGAGGCTAAGTGTAAGCCATTGTTGCGTGCGCAAAACAGAATAAAATCTAGTGATGAAAACATAAAAGGGCGCATTAATCAACTAAATGCGTTTGCCAAAGCGCTAAATGCTCAGCTTTATTGCACCGCGCCTACAAAGTACACTACAAGCGGTGAGGATAAAACATTATATTATAGTCCTATTTATTATCTACAACAAAATTCTGAAAAAGAAAGCACTAAAATAAATGATATAAATTTAGAAAAAGTAGATAGTTTAGCCGACTTAATGGAGTTTGGCGACCAAGTAGTTATATATGGCAAAGATAGTAGCCAAAGCTTAATACCAATGGCAAACATATTCAAAGAAGCACAAGATAACGAATTTTCAATACATTTTAATTATGGAAAATTTATTAAACTATTACCAAAAGAATATCAGCAAAGCATTTATCAATCATTAATACCTAAGCAAAGCTTAGATAATATTATAGATAAGGAAAGGTAGTTTATGGAAAATAAAGAAAATTCCGTGCAAACACAAAACGATAAAGCGCTTAATAATGGGCGCAGTATAGAAAAGCAAATAGGCGTAGTATTTTTGAAAACACTAGGCGTTTTGATTGCGCTAATAATAGCAGTTGTTTTATTTATCAGTTTGTGTTTTCCGCGAACAATGTCCAACTTTACATCGTGGCTAGGTATGGAAAAGACAAGTTTGTATTTTGCCAAAGTTCAATACGAGCGTGATGATGACATAAATTCGCTATATACAGTTATCAACAAAGCAATTGCGCTAAATGCTTATGACGATTTAGAAAAGTACTCCGCCGAGCTTTTCGAAAAACCAAACTACTACGATTTTATAGCTTTTATTGAAGCCGAAAATATGAATGCTATCGCGCAAAGTGGCAATACCGATAATGCAATCACGCTTATGATAAGCCTTGCTAACGAGGATATGTACCTAAAAAATAGGTATGTGCTAAGCTTGATAGAGAATGGAAAGGTGCAGGAGGCTATCGCTTTTGCGCAACAGGACTTTGCCTTGAATGATAGTGATATCACCTTAAACTCACGCTTGCACTGGGCTTATACATATTTAATTGCACCATCTAATGACCTTAGTTTTTTGGATGCAAGTACTTGTCGGGATATAGTAGAGTTTACAAATTCGGCTTATGAGCTTTATATCGAATGCGATGCAAACTATCAAAACATGCAAACCGCAGAGCAATTCAATTTTTTTGTGTTGCAAAACACTCTAAAGCGTATTTATAACGAATTGATTTCCTTAAAAGACACTGCGATTGCTTTCGATGGGCTATCTTATGACGAAATTGAAGCGCGCATAAAAGTATTAAACGGTGAGGCAAAACTATGATTTATGGCGATATAGAAAAAATAAAAAAGTTTGATTTAATAGAACTAGAAAAATTGATTGGCATTAAAATAGATGGAATTGTTGACTATGATTTATTGCTTTTGCTAGGCAGTTATAAGCAAAAGTACAATATAGATATTGGCTTTGTTTTAGATGATGATAATAAAATAGTATACATATTTTTTAATAACTACGCAAACTTGCCTATAGATAATGCGGATGAACTAAATGTGCCACAAGGTAGATTGTTTTTGCTTACAAACGGCAACAATTTGCACATCAGCAACGCTGATAAAGCCTATCTAAGAAAAAAGCATTTGCAATTTATATGTAAAGTTATCTATGACGGCGGTATAAAAAACGCCGAAGTTGCTATTTTGGATGTAGATGATATAAAACTGCAGGATATAACGTCTGTAGAATTTATAAACAAATATGGTATAGACGAAAAATTGCAAGAGGCACTGCAAAGTTTCAAAGAACTCGGCAAAGGAGGTTTTAGCACAAACGAGAATGACCAGCGCGCTGTACTTGTTGGCGTGGGGCGCAGGGGCGATGACATAGAAGTTTGCCTGAACGAACTGCAAGGGCTTGCCGAAGCCGATGATATAAGCGTTGTCGGCAGATTTTGGCAGACAAGAAAAAAGCCTGATAGGGCATATCACATAGGCATAGGCAAGCTTGATGAATTGCGCGATATCATTGCCGAAAAACAGGCAAACCTTGTTATTTTTGATGACGAACTTTCTGCAAACAAAATAAAAAACCTCGAGGATGAACTAGAGGTTAAAGTAGAGGATAGGGCTAATATTATACTAGATATTTTTGCCAAACGCGCTAAAACAAACGAAGGGCGCTTGCAAGTAAATTTGGCTAGAATGAAGTATAACCTTTCGCGCGTAAACGCATTTCAAAACACAGCAAGCAAGGGCTTAGGTATGCGCGGTGTGGGCGAAACTCAAATGGAGCTCAACAGGCGTATTCTAAAAAACAAAATGTACAGCGTTGAAAAGCAAATCGAGCAAATGAAAAAGCAACGCGAACTCCGCAGAATGAGGCGCAAGGAAAATCGTGAAAAAGTTGTAGCGCTTGTCGGCTACACAAACGCTGGCAAAAGTACTTTACTAAATAAACTTACCGATGCCGATGCCTTTGTCGAAAATATGTTGTTTGCCACACTAGATACTATGACAAGAGAGTGCTACCTAGATGCGCAAACTAAAGTTTTGTTGACCGATACTGTCGGCTTTATAGATAAACTGCCCCACGAATTTATTGATGCCTTTTCGGCAACATTGGAGGAATCTATTGAGTCTAATTTGCTCCTTATTGTGGTGGATATTAGCGATGCAGATTGTCAAAGAAAGTACGAGGTTGTTTTAAGCACGCTTGAAAAAATTAAAGCCAACAATATACCAAGTTTGGTTGTGCTGAATAAAAGTGATGCGAATAGCAAATACACAATTAATACCTCCAAAGAAACTATCCTTGTATCTGCCCGCAGTGGAGAGGGCATTCCGCAATTAAAGAAAAAAATAAAAGAATACCTTTATAAATAAATTGTACATTTTAGTAAAACTCCAATAAAAGGGTGCTAAAAAGGGTACCTAGTAAAGTTTTGTCTATCAAGTAGCAAGATAATTATCAATTATATTTAGTTTTTAGGAGTATTTAGATAGATTAAATTAAATCGAATGCCTTAAGTAATATAGTATTAAAATTTATATTAAATAAACCTATCTTTGCTAAGTTCAAATATAAATATAAATGCAAATTTTTATTTGAATTTATTAAAAATACTAATAATATTATAAATCTAATATAATAAACAAAAAACCGCTTAATTAGATTAAGCGGTTATTGTAGAAAAATAAGAGTTAATAATTATTTACAAGATTTATTTTTGCAAAAACAGCAAATAAACAATAAAAGTATGAGTAATGTGCAAAGGTCAAGCCCCCAGTTGAATATTCCGCAGTTGAAAAGCACATACAAAACTACCAAATAAATTAATACCTTGCAACTGGAAGTGCCACCTAAATTAAAGTTGCAACCAAAATTTTTATCACAGTTTTTGTTGCAATTTTTGTTGCAATTGTTGTGACAGCCATTATTGCAACCGCAATGGTTATCACCAAACATACAGTTCATCATTTTGTCCTCCTTTGTGCAGAGTGTATTTCTGCCGTTAAATTTATGTATTTATCTTTAGTAACTCCCTACACTGCCATAATATGACAAGGTTTTACATAAAGTTACAAAATTTCTAAAAAAAGTACAATTTATTTTTACATAATTGCCAATATTTAGCAAAAAATAGTTTTGTAAGCGAGGTGCAGTATGATAAAAATAAGTTGCTCAATTTGCCAACAAAAAGCAAATTTTAGTATGTATACTTTAAGTATAAAAAAAATTGAACAAATTATTTATATTTTTAGTAAGATTAATAGATTTATCTGTATAAATTTGTCAAAAAATGTAAGATTTTTTTGATTAACATTATTATTTTGATTGACAAAAACAATATTATAGTGTAAACTATTGAAAGTTACTTACTATTTATAATTATGTATTATTAAGGAGAATAATATGCAAAACCACAAATCAAGAACTATGACAAAATTTATAGTAACAGCTATAATGGCTATAATGTTGTTGTTCGGCTTTGCTTTGCCTTCAAGCATAGTTTTAGCAAACATTCAACGCTACGAGTCTATTAATGTACAGGCTGCTACTAACGAAATAACAGTATCTGGCATTAAAAAATCGTATAACCTTGGCGATACAATACAAATACCTACTGGCAATGGGGCAGAAGTTATTGTAAAAGACCCTAGAGGCGCTGATGTAGAATTAGGGGACCTTGATGGCGACCACTACAATATTGTAGCGAACTACGCTGGTGATTATAGCGTGGAGTATAGAAAAGGTAACTCCACTACAGGCGAAATTTATATAACAGTTTCGTCTAGTACCCCAAGTTTTAACTTTAATACAACAAACAAAAAGCTAATTCCTTCCGAAATAGCAACAAACACAAATGTTGTGTTCCCTAATCCAGAAGTTTTGGATGAGGATGGCGAGGTTATAGATGGTGCTACCGCTACTTTAACTATAAGAAAGGCTGGCAGTTCTACACCTCTAACTACAACTAGAGTGGAGGAGGAAGGACAATCTTTTGAATCTTATAACTTTACAGAGGAAGGCGTTTATTCTGTAGTGTACTCTTATAGAGGTACAGGATATAACTATATCGACCAAAAATATACTATCGAGGTAGAGGAAGGCTATCAGGATGATGTAGATTTAACATTCACATTGGATAGCAGTTTGCCTACATCTCTAATTCAAGGTGTCGAAACCGAGCTACCTACTGTAACAGGACACGATAGAAACAACAACAATGCTACAGTTGATGTCATAGCAACTGTAAATGTTGAGTATCTAAACAGTGATGGCACTTATACAGCAGTTGAAGTAAACGATTATAAATTCACTCCACCATATGCTGGAACTTATAGAATTAGGTATATGGTTACAGACTTTTATGGCAACACTTACGAAAGAGTTTATGACCCAATCAACGATGTTCGCGATTCAAGAGCACCTACAATTCAAATTGTAAACGATTATGAACTCGAGGAGGATGGCTCCGTAAGTCAAGATACAATCGATGCATTCCAAGATTTGTCAAGCCAAATACCATCTATAGTGGCAACTGGTACAACAGTTACATTGCCAGCAATCTACGCTAGCGATAATGTGGCAAATTTTGCCGACCTAAGTTTAAGGCGTTTGATAAAAGATGGAACAGACCAAATTGCAAACCTAGATGATACATCTAACGATGCATATGCCGAGAATGTAATAAATCATTCCGTTCAGTACACATTCGAAAACGAAGGCACATACACAATAGTTTATAAAGCATCTGATGCTACAAACACAACAGTAGATAGCTTGTATTCATTCACAATTGTTGTGCGCGATGGATTTAACGATACAGTTGCTCCTACAATTACTGTAAGAGAATTTGCAACTAACGAAAGTGGGGCTTCTATTGATACCGCAGAGCCAGGGCAAACTATAAGAATTGTAAAACCTACCGTTGTAGACTACGAGGATCCAGCAGATGCAAGCAATAGGGCTACAAACGATACACGCCCAACTCTAAAAGTGTACGCACAAATTGGCTCTTTGGGTGAAAGAACAGAACTTACTTTGAGTGAGGACGAAACCTACTACGAGTACACAATTCCAAAAGATGCTTCGGAAGATTTGATTATCACCTATATGGCTAAAGATTGTTCTAATAACGAAGGTAATGGAACAAATCCAGATGGATTGGTTAGAACACTTGATATTATTAATACTAACGAAAATACTTTGCCAGAAATAACTGGTGTTTCAACTCTGCCTGAAATTAATCAATACGATACTATCAGCTTGAATGGAAACACTCAATCTGTAGGTGAGGGCAGTGCAACTCCAATTGTTATCACCGACGATGTTGATACTAATGTACAATTTAAGATTATTGTTGCTTTGCTTGATGGCGATAGCAATATATCAGAAATTGTAGACGATGGTTTATCATACACATCAACATTAATTAAAGCACCTGAGGGCGGTTCTACAAGAACTATAACAAGTGCTAACTTTGTTGCTAACCGCGCTGGCAACTATGTAGTAAACTATATTGCTTATGACCACGCAGGCAACTACACAGTTCAAACTGCAACCTTTAGCGTAGTAAGCAAAGCAACCCCAGTATTGGTTGTAAATGACTATACTACCGAAATGGAGCTTGGTCAAGCATTTATCCCTCAAGCAAGACTTTACATTGATGGACAAATTGACGAGGGCGCTACTATCAAAACTACTGTGGAAGGCGATATAAATCAAATTGGTACAGTAAAAGTAACATATAGTGGTACAGGTAGTAACCAAGTTGCTGCAGAGGAAGTTACTATATCTATCACAATTAAGGATTCAGTAGACCCAACAATAATAATTGATGGCGAAGTTCCTGCCTACGCAGATTTGGTTCGTGATGCAGAGGATAACACTCTTTATCAAGAAATTCAACTTCCGGGCTTTAGTGCAACAGATAGTGGCTCTAGAGTAGATAGGTCAACCTACAAAATTACAGTTAAAAACTCTAATGATGTAGAAGTAGCATCTACTACAAGCGCTAGCGGGCTTGCATTTAGACCTACCGGCGATGGTAAGTACACAGTGGAGTACAGCGTATCCGACTATGCTGGAAACGCAGTTACGCAAACCTATACAATTAGTGTAGGTGATGTTGATAGACCAACTCTTACAATCAACACAAATATTGCTACCGATGCAAAACTATCTAATGGTTCATACTCATTAAATATCGATACAAGCAATATCACTATCACCGATACAGTTAACGGAGAGGAAACTACACTTGATAACGATGATTATCTAAGCGTAACCGTAACAAACTCCTCTGGTAGCACAATTGAGGCCGATGAGGATACCAACTATGTGTTCACTTTAACCGAAGCAGGCGAGTATACAATAACAATTACCGCCGAGGATAGAGCTGGCAACACTAAAACCGAAACCTATACTTTAGACCTTGCAGCAGACGATAATAATGCATCTACTACAACCGAAGTTTTAGGTACAATACTACTTGTTATAGCAATTCTTGTATTGATTGGCGTTGTATGGTACTTTGTAAAACCAGCACCAAAGTCAAAGAAAGATAAGAATAAAAAGAAAGCATCTGCTATAGATGTAACTGATAACAAGGATAAAAAATAATTTGTAAAAAGGTCATAGATTATTCTATGCCTTTTTTGTATGGTTCTATATATTTAAGTTCTATAATTTTGGAGTGTAACAAAAAGATTCTAAATATTCGTGGTAGTCAACAAAAAAAAGCTTAAACTCTCTAAAATATATTTGCGGTTTAATAACTCAAAAAAACTACAAGCAGAAAGATTATATTCAATAACGAGTATATAATAAACTCAGAGTATGATTTAATGCAAAATGTTGGGGTAGATGCCCCATCAATATCACAATATCGATTATAGAATCATTATTTTTTATGAATAAATGCACTACAAAATATAATTCATATAAATTAAACAAATTTAATCTACTTTAAGTTGTATTAAAATAAAAAAAATGATATAATACCCTATATAAAATGATGTTTTAGGAGATAATATGCTTGATAAACAGACAACCGATTTATTAAAAAGTTTGAATAAATTTTGCGCTGATGGCTCTTATAAAGTACTTGATAAAACTGATATATTATCTAGCTTATCGAAAAAATTTAATACAGACTTAGATGCGCTAAAAAATATGATAGAACATTTGCAGGAGCGCAACTATTTGAGCGTAAAGTACAGCGATGAAAATGTCTATTGCCTAGCAGTTTTGCCTAAAGGTAGATTGTTTGAGGAAAAAAATGAGGAATTAATAAACGAAAGAAAAAAATATAACCGCCTAATATTAACCACTATGTCTTTATCCTGTATATCTGCTTTTGTAGGCGCATTTTTGGCAGTAATAGTATCTAATCTTATATTTTAGGAGTTTTTATGTTAAATAAACAAGAGAAAAAGGTTATGAAAGTCTTGCTTGATTTATGCAAAAAAAACAACACTTGTTTAACTACCCACGAGGAAATTATCTCCCACTTAAAGTCGCAAGATTATTTAACCCGTAAAGAAATTGATGATATTATAAACAATTTAGCCCTGCAAGGGTATATTGATAATATAATAACAGATAATAAAGGTAAGAAGTGCTATTGTGTAACAATTCTGGATAAAGGTGAAGGCTTTGTCCGTGAGGAAAAGGATAAGAAAAAAGTCCTATACCAGCGTATAGGTATCACGGTTGCCTTGGCTGTCCTTTCTTTTGTCGTCACTATGGTACTTAGAGCAATCTTTTAATGGAGAACAAAAGAATGGAAAAATTTGATTTGCAATCGGAATATAAGCCTACGGGGGACCAGCCCTATGCGATAGAGCAACTTACAAATGGCTTTTTAGATGGCTTAAAAAGTCAAGTTTTATTGGGTGTTACTGGCAGTGGTAAAACATTTACAATGGCAAATGTAATAGCAAACTTAAATAGACCAACACTAGTAATAGCGCACAACAAAATCTTGGCTGCCCAACTTTGCAATGAATTTAGAGAGTTTTTTCCTAACAACAGAGTTGAATTTTTTGTAAGCTACTACGATTACTACCAACCCGAGGCATATATCCCTAGTTCGGATACTTATATCGAAAAGGATATGTCTATTAATGATGAGATTGATAAATTAAGGCACAGTGCAACTTGCTCATTATTCGAGCGCAACGATACATTGATTGTGGCATCAGTTTCCTGCATTTATGGACTAGGTAACCCCAATATTTATAA
>CALVJT010000074.1 GCA_944332315.1 uncultured Clostridia bacterium | reverse complement strand
AAAAACTTGCTGATATATATTCTAAAGATACAGCTCAAATTGTTGCTAAACAAACCACAGCAAATGGGATTATGCAAAGAATAGGACACGAAGTTCCTCAAGAGGTAGAGTTGCGCGAGTTTGTGCGTAATACTCGTGAAATTGAGGTTGCAGATTTAGATTTAATGTAAAGGAGGGTATTATGTTTAATATTAATAGTTTTATTGAACTAGCAAAGAAAAACAGAGATATGAATTCGTTAGTTAAAATAGTGCAACTTTTTGATTTTATTTGGGGAAAAAATGAAATAGAAAATGAATACAATTTAGCATATCAAAAAAAAGAATTTTACGAAATAATAGCTCAAAATATTATAAAATTAAAAGAATATCCGTATCCAATTCACAAAATTTTAGCAGATAATTTATCTGGCAAAAGCATTGCTGAAATATCACATATTATAAGCTTGGAATCACAAATTATTAGTGACTATCAAAGCAGTTTAGATAAATCTAAAGATATAACAAATTACATAGATTTTTCGCGTACAGTTGGTGCTGATACGACAAAAATTCAACAAAAAGTACTAAATACAAACGATGAGGATATGTTTTTATATTTTGTCAAAACTTCACCAAAGTATAATAAATACGAAATTGAATCTAAATTGGGGTACTTAATAAATCATTCGTTTAGAAATGCAAAGCTTGTATATCGTCGAAAGAAAATTTTGAGCATTATTAAAGATATAAAAGAGAGTGATGCAGTTGAATTATAAAAATAATGTTGAAATACAAAAACTAAAACCAAATTTATAAGCTAATAAATAACAAAGTTTTTAATTTGATGGGAAGGCAAAGATAAAAAGCTGAGGCTTAGGTATACTATAGACATTAGGCAAAATTAAGTACAATCCTTATTGTTTTTTATCGCTCTACAAACACGATACAAGATAAACAAAAAAGAAGCTCAATACTAAATAGTATAGGCTTCTCTTTTTATTAATATCGATTCTATGCAAATTGTTAGGGGGAATATCGTACTTAATAGACAAAATCTAATTAAATTATATCAATATCCCAAGATTGATTATAGAATCATAATATCATAAAGATTTAATTTTGTAAGGAATCTAGATTTTGTGTATCATTTTGATTAGTTGTAGTAGAATTTATATTATCAATTTGTTTCTGTAAATTTTCGATATTCTTTTTTAATCTTTTTTCCAATTCATTCATTCTATCGAACAACTTTTCGTACATTTGATAAAGGTTATCCATCTTTACTCCCTTTGAATATCCACAATTATATTATATCATATGTTGTCAAGCAAGGTAGGCAACTTTGTTGCAAAATGTCTATTTTTGTGCTATACTAACAAAAAGGAGATGGGGTATGAAAACTGATGAGGGGAAGGTACTCGAAAAAGAGTTGACTCTAGAAAAATCGGCAGTTCAGGAACAACCCGTGCAGGATGAGCGCTATAAATACAAACGCGAGGATTGCGAAACGGGATACTTGACTGACCCGATTGAAATTGAGGAGTTTATCCGCCACCAAAGGATAGATATATATCAAAACGCGCTACTAGGGGACTATGGTGTGGATGGTACCTATGCTTTACCTGACGAAATTACTGATGAACTACTAAAAGCACATAAAGTTATCACCAACAACTACGAAAATTTTATCTTTGCCCAAACAGTGCGCCCAATAGGAGAATATGGGGTAGCAAAGTTTTTTATAACTGTCACCGAATTAGGCGAAGGCTTGCTTGCCACCCTTACACTAGTAGAACCAGTGCACAAAATGAACAAACTCGTAACTAATGCTCAATCTGCGCAAATAGCATCCTATGCAGATAAGCGTGGGCAGGAGTTTTATTTTAAGATGAAACAAGAGTTTAATATTGTGGATGACGATTATGTTGTTCCACAGGATGCCGATAAATTTATTTATGCTTTGCGTAGAAAAAATCAGCGTGCCGAAGTCTGGAAAAAATCGCTAAAAGAAATTGAACGAACCGAGCAGGAAATTTTTGAAAAACGAATTGAAGTTTTAGAAAAACTAGATTCCGATTACTCCAAAGAAGTGCTTGCACGCTTTAATGGCGAGCGCTCAAAAAAGGAACCGTTTTTTAAGAAGTCACCCAACCACTATACCTGTATGAACCAACTGCTTGATGAATGTATAAGTATTGTAGCAGGTAGGTTCCCTCAACAAGAGGTTCTAGCATTCAAAAAAATGATGGATGCAACCCTAGATATTGTTGAGGAACAAAAGAAAATTATTGTTGCCACTCGTGGAGAAGTTGCCCGGGAGCACGCTAAAACAGCTCCAGGTCCGCGCGTTTATAGCGAGCCACCAGCCCCTAAAAGAGAGCCCGCTAAACAGGCGCAAAAGGTTAAGGAAAATGTTAAGCAAGAGCCTATCACTTCTTTTATGCCACACAATGAATCTACAGATGTAAAAAAATCTTTAGGCAATGCAGATAAAGTGGCAGATGAAATCAATAAAACCGATGCGCAGTCTCAAAAAGTTTCGAATGCATTCAACGATGCCGTAAAAGGCCTTACAAGTGGCAATACAAGGCAAAGAACTCAAGCAGTGCCAAAACCTAAAGTAAACCAGGGCCCAGAAATGTCTATGTAAATTAGTGCAAAAAAAATTTTAACTATCTAAAGAATTAATATTTATTAAAAAAACTATAAAATGTAGTATACTATGTTTTATAGTTTTTTTGTGGGTGAGAATTTTTTGTAGGTGTGGAATGGTATGCTTTTTATAATCAACTAAATAGAAAAGGAATTTATTTTTTGTGGAGCATTTAACTAGAATTTGGCCACATAAAAAGGGCTAATTTTTGTTATATTTTTTGTATTAAAAATTAAAAACAAATAGAGCTTTTTTGTAAAAAAGGGCAGTACCATAAGTTGTGTTTTTAATGATAATAATTAAATGTTCTATAAATTTTATAGACATTAACAAAAAACCATAAAATCTATATGCAATTAAAGCATTATAAATATCACAAGAATAAATCAATCAAAAATAGATTAAATTTCATTTTTTGCCTAATTAAATATAGAAAATTAAAAAGCAGACATAAATTAATGTCTGCTTATATAGTTTTATATACTTTCTTTTTCCATTTGAGTATCTAGTGTGCGCTGTTTAGTGCAGTTGAGCTCTTTTATTTCTGAGGCAAGAAAACTTTCATCGCACAACTCGGCGTTTACAAGCACATTTCTCACAGTTTCTAGGTGCTGTTGCAGGCGCTGATTAAATGCAGGGCTAACGCTTTTTATTTGTGAATAAATAATTTTAGATTTTTCATCAAATTCTTTAGCCCCCAACTGTTGTAGATTATAACACATCTTTTGATATTCTTGGTATGCTTGCTCGCCGCTATTTTTTACATAACTTTCGTACTCTGGACTCGTGAACACGCCCTCCACAATAGTAGAGTTGCTCATAGCAGTGATTTGATTTACTGGTTTTTCGGTACTCAAGCACACAAGGTGCAATTTTTTATTTTTAATATTTACAAGCGAAAGTGGATGCTTTGTAGTATCTAAATGTCTTATCATTTTTATAGTATCATCATTAAAGTCGACAGATTCTACAGAATAGCCAGCCATTGCACAATATTTAAT
>CALVJT010000073.1 GCA_944332315.1 uncultured Clostridia bacterium | reverse complement strand
CTTGTAGATTGCACCCACTTGGCGTAAACTGTGTGATTAGGCACAAATCTATAAAGCTTTCCGCCGTAGTTTGTGCTGTTATTATCGCAGTAGCTATCAAAGCCCTCGGTGTAGAGCGTGCCATCCGCTGGGGTAAGACAGTAGCCAACATCATCCTTGGCAATCGCTTGCGTAAAACTCGAATCTAGGTAGTATCCGCCAAAATCGTAGTTTAGGCGGTAGGGCTCTGCTAGATAAATTTTTTCGTCCACGCCCGCAACATAGGTGGATGCGGTAGGCGAGTTGTATATAGTTCCGCCGTCTAGGTTGTACAAGATATTTGCTTGATATGCGGGCGAATCGGTTATCCTTATATTAAAGGTGTATGTAACCTCATCCGTGTTGTTGCTGAGTTTTACTGTAAATTCCTGCGAGGTTATGTAGTATGACCACTTTATGAACCTGCCCGTTGCAAAGTTGTTCCTTGAGGATAGGGTAGGTAGCGTTATGGATGTGGAATTGGATATTGATATCGAGTTTGCTGTGTTGTAGGATGCAAGGTCTATTGCAATGTACAAGCCATCATCATCGGTGGCAATATCGAACTCGGTAGCATTTTTTGCGTAGCTGTTAAAATTAAAGTAGTACGATTCGTTTTGATTTGTGCTTATTTGCGTGCCCACAATGTTTGCTTGCTGTATGCGGATACTGCCTACTTCTAGCCCGCTTTGCACAAATATTTGCTTATATAATGAATAATCTACCGTATCGTTTTGGTCTAGGTCGAAATCAATGCGCAAAACATAGGTGCCTGCTTGCGCTACAGTATCGCGCGATTGCACATTTATTGTTTGCGCCTGCTCATCCACAATTAGTGCAAGATTTGCATAGGCATCGGTGTTTTTATCCACAAAGTATGCAGATATATCGAACTCGCTATCGGTAGAGGAGTAGGAGTAGGTCAAATCGATTGCCTGATTTGTATAAAACAAGTTTTTCTGCTTTACGGTGTTTGGCGTGGTATCTACTGCCGAGTACGCAAAGTCGCCAACATAGTAGTTTGTAAAGTTGGAGTTAGATTGGGTTATGCGCGCATCCACAGTTGGGGTGCCCACAAGTTCTAGCGTAAATAGGTCTATGCCAATTGTGGCATCATCGTACGGCACATACACAATGCCATGTTTGCCAAAGTAGTTGCCGTAGGAATTTAGTATTATCCACGCGCCAGTGTGCGTGATGGAGCTAGAATCGGTGTACACAAAACTATCATCCCAGCCGATAATTGTCACGCCGTGGTTTACCGTGCGGTATGTGGGGTTAAAGTATACGGCATATCCGTTATTATCGATGGTTTCGCCCGCATAAATTGCGCAGTAAATGGCGCCCGATTGCATTATGTGCTGTTTTATCGCATCCATTGCCGTTGTTCTGGCGGTGCCCGAAAGTTGGGTATAATCGTCAAAAGCAATGTATTGCAGTTGGTAGGGTAGGGTAAAACTGTAGTCCTTTACAGTATCGTACACATTTTGATAGTTGCTTGCGTTCACGCTAAAGATGTTTTCGTACGCAAAATCGCTTTCCAGCATCAAGCCGTACTCGCCATAAAGGGTAACAAAATTTTCGATATTGCCACCCCCGCCAATGGTGTAGGTAGGGTCGTGCAACTTTTTAACAAGCCCGTTGTAGGCATCCGAAAAATCGAACATCTCCGAGTATTCGTACGCAAGGGTAGTTTCCAGCACGGTGTTGCTAGTAAAGTTCCAGCACAGCCCCATTGAAGCCTGATTTTGCGTGTAGATGGCGTACTCATCGCGCATACAAAAGTACTGCGGGATATCTGCGCTATTGATGTTTGTCGGCGCAGATACCACGCCACAATTTGCGCTATCCATAGGCGTAATGCCGTTTATGTGCGCAATATCATCACTATAGGCAATATCCAGTTGCTCATTTGCGCCATCCAATGCTAAAACGGTGGTAGTTTTTTTGTTGCCTAAACCTAAATACAAAAATGCAACAATTGCTACAAAAAGGGCTAAAACTAAAACAAAAAAGACCCTTATACTATTTACACTATAATTTTTCATAAATACATTGTATCATATAAGGGGTAAATTGTCCAAATAAAATGGGGCGCAATTTGCGCGACAATTTGCACAAAAAGCGGAGAATTTTAGTTTATTTTAGCCAAAAATTGTCGAAAGGTGTAAAAAATTCTTTACATTTTTTTGAGATTGTTGTATAATTTTATAAAATGGGGTGATTTTATGAAATGCATTTTTTGTGGTTGTGAGGAAAGCAAGGTGCTAGATTCGCGCAATACTGATGAGATGAACGCTATCCGCCGTAGGCGCGAGTGCGTGAAGTGTGGCAAGCGCTTTACTACTTACGAGACTATCGAAACTTCGCCGATACTTGTGATAAAATCGGATAATTCTAGGCAGTTGTTCTCGCGCGAAAAGATTCTAAACGGGCTTGTAAAGGCGTGCGAAAAGCGCCCTGTAACTTCGCAGGATATGGAGAATATTGTAAACAAGGTGGAGCGTTTGGTGCACAACCATCCTACGCAAGAGGTAAAGTCTAGCGAGATTGGCGAAATAGTTATGAACGAACTCAAAAAGATTGACGAGGTTGCTTATGTGCGCTTTGCTTCCGTTTACAAGCGCTTTAAGGATATCGATAATTTTGTGGAGTTCCTTCACGATTTTGAGGACGCTATCAAAAATTAATTCTTATTTTATTTTTTAATATTTTTAATTTATTTTTAAGTATTTTTCTTTTGCTAACAAAAAATTAAATTCTTAAAACAAATTAAATAAAAATAATTAATAATTTCTAAAAATATTATCTTTTTTCTTACGAAAAAAGTTTATTTTTTACATTTTTGTTTTTATGGAAAGGAATTTGCTTGCTACTTGCGTGCAAGGCAGGGGAAAGTCTTTTCCCCTACAACCCCTCGAGGTGGGATGCCCCACCATGGCGTGGTCATAAGTTGGGTGCTAATTTGTGCTTTAGTATTCTATTTGTGGTGGGTACTAATGCGAACTTAGGGTAGGCGCACTCCCGTGGGGTGGGATGCCCCACCATGGCGTGGTCATAACTTTGGTGCTAGTTTATAGTTATATTTTCTATTTGCAGTTAGTATCGCTCGAACTTTACTAAACATAGTGCTGTACTTTAACTCACTTGTACTAAGTGAACCTTGTACTTATATGGTACGCAAAATAGTTTTATATACTAAACAAAAATTACTTTTGGCGAAAGCCAAAAGTAATATTTTTTTTATTTTTTTGTTTTAGTAGAAAACTAGTCTTGTGCCTTATAAGACCACGGGTTCAAGGGCAAGAGCCCTTGCACGGGGTGCAGGGGCGGTGGTAGCCCCTGCAAATGGCAGTTCCCCTAAAATTTTTAGCACCTATATTTTTTAATTGTTTTTAATTTATTATTTTTATATTTAGTTTGTTTCATTTTTTACTTTTTCGATAGAAAAAGAAAAATTAAAAAAATAAATAATAAATAAAAAAAATAAACAAAAACTCTTTGCGGGAGCAAAGAGTTTTTTATTTATGTTTGTTTTTTTATTGTATTATGTTTTATATTAAATATAAATAAATATTAAAAGTCAAAATCGTTAAAGCCACCGGAAGCGCTGTGCGGAATTTTTAGAACAGTATCATTGCGCGCCTCAATATCGTAGTGGATGTGCGCCTCATCAAGCGTCATAGAAGGCGCGTACTCAGCTGGCATAGGCGTCATATCGTAGAACTTTTTAGCATTGTAGCAAGGCGTCATCTTAACCTTGGCAGGGTTCTCTTGGAACATCTTTACAATAACTGTGAACTTGCTAGTTTGAGGCAACTGCTCTAGTTCCTCTGGATAAATGAGTGGACGCGATGTTTCGGAGGTCGATTCGCTCTTACTATCCTTTTCGCCCTTAGTTTTAGAGGTGGTTTTGATTGTTATATTACCGCACATCTTGCTAAACTCCTCCAGCGTGCGCCTATCGTTGGTACCAATAAACACTTGGATGTTGCAGTTGGTGCGCACGATATCCGCAACCTCGTTGCCGTAGATGTTGTTCAACTGCGTGTAGCTTTGCACAACTAGTATCATAAATATCCCACGCGAACGGCCTACAGTTATAATCTTATCCAGTAAGCTAATCTTTGGCAGGTTACCGAACTCGTCCATAACAAAGTAGGTGTTTCGGCTAAGTTGACGCTGAGGGTTGCGGTTTGCAAGCTCAATGAGAATTTTATACAACTGCGTAATACAAAGCGTGGCAATGCCGTGCCTTGTTTGCTTTTCATCAGGAATGATGATAAAGAACGCGGTAGGTTGGTCATCGAACTTTTCAAACTCCATCTCGTCAGCACTAGTTGCGTAGCAAATACCCATATCGCTCAGCAAGCCGAGTTTGGTGGAAAGCACACTGACATACGAGCGGGCAGTGTTGGCCGCTGCGCCCACAACCGTGTTGGCTAGCCCCGGCACTTGCGAGAACTTATCGCGCCCCTCGCAAAGGTAGTGTTTTAGCGTTTCGAACTGATTATCAGGGTCAATATCGCGGAAAAACACAATTTTGCCAAAGTTATAAAGCGTAAACTTATCCCTTGTCATATTCAGTTTAGGGTTTCCGCTATCCTCAAGCATAGCGTAAAGCACCGCCTGCGCAAAGTTCTGCGCACCTTGCTCCCACGAAGGGTCGTTCTTGTTTTCGATAGGAATAAGCGTTAGGGCAATGTCCTTTAAGTCCTCCTGCGCATCCGTAATCAGCACATTTTTGAAGGACACCACATCGTTCATAAGTGAAGGCTTATCCGCGTACGCCACGCCATTGAACTCGTACCACTCCTCGCCATATGAGGATTTATCTTGGGTGGCAAGTTGCAGTTTTGTATCCTTTGGCAGTGGCTCGTTGTGCACCTTTATCTCGTTTTCAAGGTGCAGTGCGCGCTGGTAGACATCGTAGGCGCGCCCCATAGGGTTCCAGCGCGTGGATGAGAACACATCGCGCAGGTTTAGCACCTTTACATTGTAGCCTTTTTGCTTTAGCTTGTGCGCGTGGTTGGCGTACAGCTCGCCCTTAGGGTCGGTGATTACTAGCGAGGGCCTTGTTTTGGTTTCGGGCATTATTTGTAGGAAAGGGTCCACATACATAGTGGTTTTACCACTGCCCGTTGTACCTATAACCATTGTGTGGATGGGCTTGCGCATATTTACATGCAGGTTGTTGCCCTTAACCTCGGCGCGCACCAGTATGCCATCCTTTGCATTTTTTAGCTGGCTATATAAGGAATAGGTTGTAATTTTGTTTAGCTCCTTGGTGCTTAAAAATTTGGAATCAAAGAACTGCTTGTTGCTTTTCTCCTTATTTTTGCTGGTGCCCATAAGCACATTTTTGCCTTTCATCGAGGCATCGAGCACGTACACTAAAAATAGTAGCATCAGCACGCCCCAAATGGCTAGCGTTATGCTGTTGGACAT
>CALVJT010000072.1 GCA_944332315.1 uncultured Clostridia bacterium | reverse complement strand
TTTCTTTTTCAATTTTTGGGGTAAAAACAACCTCAAGTGGCTTAGCATAAGCCTCGTTTATCATTTCTTTTGTTATCACAACTTCAGCTTGATATGGGTTTTGCTCATCATCAAAAGCAGCACATTTATACGCTAATGGCGCATTTAAAATAAAAAACATCCAAATACACATTATAGATAATGTTGTATAAAAATATTTACGATTTTCCACTTGTTATTTCCTGTTTTTGCAAATAAACAGGGGCATATTTTCACCCGTTAAAATAACTTTAAATCTTTTTTTCATTTTAAGCCCTACACTGGTGGGGCAAAAAAATTCAATATTAAAATATGTAACAATCTAAATAAAAATTATAAAGTCAAAAACAAATAAAGCCGAATAGAAAACAAGTTGAGAAGTTAAAACATGTAAGGTGTGGCTTGATGAAAAACACAGGAATAATATTGCTGATATTATTTGTTATTAGTCTTACTTTTAATGTAACAAATGCTGCAGGATATGAAAAAATTACAAGCAACCCTAAAATAACCGCATCACTCAAGGCGCTTGAAACTGTTAACAGAAATGATGTCATTGCTATATTAAGCGGCAGAAATTCAACAGGAAAACCAATAAGGGTAATGTTTAGGAATTTTGCAATTTACGGTTGTAGCAACTGTGAAGCATTTACGACAAAAACCAGAGGCGGGGATCTTGTGATTTATATTAACGAAGAACACAGGGATGCGCCTATTGAAACAATAGCTTGTCTTATAGCTCATGAAAGCCAACACCACACTTTTACAAATACACGTGCTGAAGAGCTTAGGGCCTGGGTTTCTGAAACAACAACCTGGAACGCTTTTGTAAGAAAAAACAAAACTATTGCTTACCAAAATCACCCGTTAGTAAAGCGTGAAAACTACATATCGAATCTATACGTAAAGCAAAACGGCGTAGACAAAATAAAACAACTTATAGCCAAAAATCCGGTATATGCAAATTTAAAAAATTAAAACCCTTATGCGAGTGGATTTTGTTACCCGCGAAAACTACGCAGGTGGGTGAGTGCCTCGATAAATCCGTTTCCTTTAAAAATGCTTTCGCACAAGGTATACTTCAATTATCTTTTAAAAGAGCCTGCTCTCCCTTTTTATAAAAATGTAGGAACAAAATTAACACCCGCACAGGGCTAATATAATTTTACCATATTTTTTAACAAAGTCGATAAAAAGCCCCTTTTTTTAAATACAAAAAAGGGGATTAGAAAGAAATTACAGGGAGAATGGTGTGTTTGTTATGTTTTAAGAGGTTGCTATAAATCTGTTTGTTCTTCTTCCGTAAAATGTGTGGTCTGATTTTCTACAAGGGTATATTTAATTAGTATTTTGTCTTCTTGTTCTACAATTTCTCTATTTGGACTTTTGCCAATTTCCATAAGGGGTATAGGCTCTTTTTCTAGGGGCTTATACCCCAATTGCAAATAATTTTCTTCTTGTGGATTAAGTATAATTCCAGAATTGGTAACTATATAATGTGGGGCGTATTCTAAATTATTATTTACTAACTTTGCGTACATTTTTTCTTTTCCTTTCTACCATTCAACAGTTAATGCTTGAGGCGGATAAACCCATATTCTAGCTTCAAAAGCATATCCGGCACAAGATCCGTCAGGATACAACTGAACAAAAAACTTATCATTTGAACTGTCCTTAAGCTTCCAATTTGAAGGATAGTCATACAACACATCGTTAACTATGACATATTCCTGTGTAACAACCACTTTGAATGTGCCTTGTTGGCTAAAATTACCGACTAAAATTTCATTTGTATTTGTACTATATACACTGGCTATCCTTAAACCGCCAATATCAATCAACCAAAATGACGTAAGAGCCAAATAACCGTTACCAGTACCGCTATTTATGGTATTAAACTCAAATGAAATCTTCTTTGCTTTTCTAAGATTGGGTATAATTCTTGTAGCATTTGCGTTACCATGAATATATGCACCGTTACCGGCATACCAGTGACTACCATATAAATATTCTTCAGATGCAACCGCATGACTTGTTGAACCCAAAATTTGAAAAGTCCAATCGCCATACTTGTCAGCACCAAAAGCATTATAAACTCTTTTTAAAGACATTGCCGAGTATTTAGTCGCTTCAAATGTTTTCTTATTCATATTTTTATCCTTCAGTGACGCTATGTTGACTAAAATAACCACACCAGTTAGTACCCCCTGTTGTAGTGTCAAAAATAAGACGATTAATTGTTGTCCCGTCAGCAACAATTTCGGGTATTTCTCCGCCAACCCATTTTATGTTTAAGGGCAGTGTAAGTGTATATTCCGATGCAATTGTAAATTCAAAAAGTATATTTACAAAGTCCGTATTATTCTCTAGTGTAGGCATAACAATTTGTGAATTAGCCAGTATTGAAGCGGTTTGAATCTTATCGGCGGTAAGATTTATATTTGCGGTTGGAATCTGCCCATCATCAGTAGGATCCGGCGGCACAATGCTGCCCAATTTTAATATCTCATCACGCGAACTAATTAAATCTGAAGTACTTTGTACATCGACTTCTAAATCATCAATCTTTGAATTTAAACTATCTTCACAACTATAAATTTGACCGCTTAATGTAGTATTAAGTTGTTCCATAGACTGTTTTATATAGCTAAAATTAGTATTAATCTGCTCTGCAATTGCTTTTTCACCAGCTTTAAATGTGTACGGTATTACATAAGGCATTTTCTCTCTCTCCTCTTTTGTATTACAATTTAAGGATATGATTTTTAAATGCTGAAAACAATTACCGAAATTACATGAGTAATTTGAATTAGGTATAAGCTAAAATCTTTACAACAAAATGATTTTAAAGAATTTCTAAAAAATAAATTTTTGTAAAATTTGAATAAAATTCTTGATAGGATATAATAATAAAGTTGAATTTTTAAAATTTAATATGTCCACGTAGTTCAGATGGATAGAACGTCACCCTCCTAAGGTGAATGTCGGAGGTTCGAATCCTCTCGTGGACATATTTTTTATTCCTCTCGTGGACATATTCCTGTGTCGTAAATATTATCTTAAATGTAATATAAATTATATTGACAATATTATTTACAAGTTGTATATTATATTTATATAATTACTTTTAAACTTTTGATAAACCAAA
>CALVJT010000071.1 GCA_944332315.1 uncultured Clostridia bacterium | reverse complement strand
CTGTTATTTATTTTACTTATCTATGCAATTATTTTTATTGCGCTGATATTATTATATATCATATTTTTCAAAAAATCAATCGTTTTTATAATTTTTTTATTTTTTATCTTTTTTTATTTTTTATCTTTTTTTATTTTACTTTTTTATTATATTAAAACATTTTATCTTTCGCTTTCGCGAAAGTGTAAATATATTTAATACAAAAAACAAATTAATAAAAACAAATTAAATACTTACTTCCATGAATTTTAGGGGAACTACCCGTTCCCCTATAACCCTTTAGGGTGCGATGGCACACCCCCGTGGTCATAAGTTAGTGCTAACTCATAATAATTTTTCTATTTGCAGATTGTGCTCATCAAGCCTGTATGAGAGGCGTCCTTGACCTGTGGTCATTGCTTGGGTGCTAGGCGAAAACGCATATTCTATTTATGTTTATATTGTAAGCGCGCTTTTAGTTTAGCGCACTCCCATAGTCATTGCTTGGGTGCTAATTGTTAGTTATATTTTTCTATTTGTAGATTGTACTCAGCGAACTTAATAAAAAAAACTTAAAGGCTTTTGTACCTTTAAGTCTTTTATGGAATTATTTTGTAATGTTATTTTTTTAGATGTAACTATTTTGTGATGTTATTTTTTGTGGAATTATTGTATGATAAAATTATATTTATGTTGAATTGTTATTAGCATCTTGTTTTAGGTTGGCTATAATTTTATCTATATCAATTTCATCACAATCGCAATCATTGTGCGCTGCTATTTTAATTACATTTGTGTTTTCACCATTTTTTGCATTTGTGTTTCCGCCGTCCGTAGTGTTTGCTTTGCCACTTTTAGTAGCATTTGCGTTTCCGCCGTCTGTAGTGTTTGCGTTGCCATCGTTTGTAGCATCCGTGGTTCCGCCTTTGTTTTTGCTTTTTGCTTTTCTATTGGCTGTACCCTTATTGGTGGCATCTACTATAGATGTATTTTTATCAACTTTTGTATCCGCATCGGCGGTGTCTGCATAAGCTTCCGCAGTTTTCGCGGTGGCAATTTGCTTTGATGCATCTATATCAGTATTTACTGCATCCGTATCGGCGGTGATATTGTTTTCTGCATCCGCATCGGTATTAGCGGTGGCATCATCATCATTAGTTGTTGTATCGGCATTTAGTTTGGATGTATCTACAAAATCGTAGTTATCCTTTTGCACAAAGCCTAGCACCACCATTATGCCCAGTATTGCCATTATAATATCGTTTATAACTGCATCATCTATATCCACATCGAACGCTTGAGATATTGTATTTAGTAGCACTATCACTGCCATTGTTAGGGCTACCCAAAAGTTATAATGCTTCATTCTTTGCAACAAATTCATAGTTTACCCCCTTTTGGCGACTTGCACCTTTATTAATTTTTTAGGTGATTTAATTTTATAAAATTGGAATTATTTTTTAGGCTAAGCCCCTTTTTAGGAAAAATGCACCTTAAACAAATTCATTCTCATATTTATGTGATTGGCACATTTCTTTGCAGGCAAATTACAACTTAAACAACTTGTAGTCATTCAACTTGCACATTAAATAAATTATAATTGCCCCCTTTTTAGGCGCTTGCACCTTTATTTTTTTGACTTTTGTCTTTAATAAATTTCTTTTTAGGCGGCTTGCACCTTAAATTTTTTGGTTTTAGTAAGTTTTGTTGGCGAAAGTGGCATCACCTTATTTTTTATAATTTTTATATCGGTTTTGATATCCTCGATATCCACGCGCACGCATTTTAGGTTTTCCTCCACGCTACTCAAATGCGATAATCCATTAGAGAGTTTTTCGAGCGTATCCTGATATTTTTTTTCGCGTTTAGCACTATCTTTTAATTCGTACACTAGCAAACCCAAAAACATAACGGCAAAAATGCCGTTGCTGATGGCAAGGTTAAAAATCTCATCCCACATCAGTCAACTCTTTGCTGTGTTTTATATAGGTAGTAGGCGTAGTTTGTGCCTAAAAGTTCGCGGATGTACGAATTGTTTTGTAACTCGGCAATTGCCTCCTCTTTAGATAGCCCGTTTAGATACTCATCTATGGCTTGCCCTAGGGCGTTATCGCGGATGGAGTTTATGGTGGACATATTTTCGCCGTAGTCAATTAAATCTTGCATATAGTCGCGCAGAGTTTGGTTGTTGGTTTCGGTTGCCGATTGTCGGTACTCCGCCTCGATTTGCGCTATTTTGTTGTTATACTCGGTGATTTCGTCATTTCTATCTTGCAACTGTTGCTGTAAATCGGCAATCTGCTCGTTCACCTTTAGCGCGTACTCGATATTAAAATCGTTTAGCGCTTGCTCGCGCTCGGCGTTTAGGTCATCAATTTGCGCGTTTAGGTCATCAATCTCGCTACCCAGTTGCTCATCTATCTGCATCAGTTGCTCGATTTTATCATTATCAAAGGCGTTCAGATTGTTTATCACTATGCTAGAGCGTTGCAGTCCGCGCTTTAAGGCATCGTACTCGGCTTGCCTGCGCGCAGAATCGTAGTAGGCTTGCACCTGCTCCCTTTCCTGCTCGGCATTACTCTTTAGTTCGTCCTCTCTGCCCGCAAGTGCGTTTAGCGAGTTTTCCGCGCTAGAGTTTATGGCATCTAGTTGCGCTTGCCTATAATCGCTTAGCGCTTGCTCTGCCTCCTGCCTGAGTTCCTCATCGGTTTTAGATATAGTTTCAAGGCGCTCTAGATTGAGCTCGGTATCCACAGTATCGCCCCTTGTTGGCTCGACATTGTAGTCCTCGAGAATTTGATTTACTCTATCTAGCAGTTGCTGATATGCCGAACTATTGGTGCTTGCATTTTGCGCATTGCTTTGCGCGTTTGCATTTTGCGCGCCCACATTGTTTGCGGTTGCTCCAACACTGTTTGCGCGATTTGAGGAATTTTGCACATTGCTTGTAGTTGAGCCCACACTGTTTGCACGATTTGAGGAATTTTGTGCATTGTTTGTAGTTGAGTCCACACTGTTTGCACGATTGGTAGCATTTGCATTTGCTTGTGTTGATTGTGCATTTAGCCTGTTTTGTAGATTAGCGGTTGTATTTGCAGAATTTGCCGTATTTTGTCGATTTTGTTCACTATTTTGTACATTTTGTCGATTTTGCTCGTTTTGTTGCGTATTTTGTCGATTTGTTTGAGTATTTTGCGCATTTTGTCGATTTTGTTCACTATTTTGTACATTTTGTCGATTTTGCTCGTTTTGTTGCGTATTTTGCGAACTTTGTCGATTTTGCTCGCTTTGTTGCACATTTTGTCGGTTTTCTTGCGTATTTTGTCGGTTTTGTTGTGTATTTTGTCGATTTTGCACGGCACTATTTATAGAGTTTGCACTTGCTGTATTACTTGTTGTGGTATTGCCGGAATTTGAAAATATTCTATTCCAATTTTCGTCCACTTTATTTTTTATTCTTTCGGAATTTTGGTTATCCTGCTTTTTTTTGCGTTTTTCCGCGTTCAAAAGGTCCTGTTCAGTAAAATTGATAACTGCCATATTTAATCTCCTATTATATAAATTTTTGTAGTATTGTTTTTTATTTTCCCACCCCACAATATCTGATGCACTTTGCATAATTAGTCCTCTAGGTAATCTACCGTTAAGGTGGGGTTAGATATATTTAGTTGCCCGCTTGCCACAAACTCTACGCCAATGCGCGTGCCTACTACATTGCAAAGCACGGTTTGTGTTTTGTTGCTTGGCAGAACTTCTATAGTCTGCTCCTCCTCATCACTTTTAATTTTCAAAGTCAAGGCATCGTTGGTTTTTAGTTTGATGCTTTTTACAGCTTTGCGCTTATCCGAACCGAGGTCGCTCAAGGGCGAACTCCAGCACTTAGTAAAGTTCTGCCCGAACAGCAAGCCATCATCTGTCAACTCGCCGACTTTTGTTTTTTGTGCGCCGTGGAACAAAAACAGCAACTTTTGCGTATCCTCGTAGTACGCGGGGCACATAGAGCAGATATCCACCCCGCGCGTGATATTGACATTTTGCTTATCCAAATCAAACTCGATTAGCACATTGTTTTGGTAGCCCTGCTCCGCCTCGCACCCAATTTGCAATCCATCATCAAAATCGATGCGCGTTGCAAGGTAGTATTTGCCACCGTAGTAGCAGGCGCTTGCATACTTTATATAGTCTTTGTTTATTAAAGAGTGAATCTTAAAATCGTACTTATATAAGGTAGAGCCTGTGCAGTAGTGTAGCCCAGAGGTACTTAGCATTATAATTCTATCGCCACACAGCACGGCGGTGTTGGCGTAGATTTTGTTGCTGGATAGGTTTATGTGCGTTATGCTAAACTCGCTTTGGTCACCGTAGGCGGATAGTCGGGAAATTCCAAAATCGCGGATGATATACACATAGTCATTAAAACTGATAACCTTATTTATATTTCCGCGTTCGTCCACAAGTTGGATAAAGCCACCGGCGTCACTGCTCTCCTCCCAGTTGGTGATATCAAAATCTTTGCTGAACCTAATTTCGGTGGTGTTATCGCTGGAGCTAGCAAAGATGCGCTCGTAGTGCGAGCACATTGAGGATAGGTGTATTGATTTATTCGAATCTACTGGCGTTGTGGTGCCGTTGTAGATGTACATAGAGTCCTCGGGGCTACATATCACGGCGCAGTGCTTGCCGTTATATAGGTACGGCAAAATCACGGGCTTTGCCTCTAGCGATACTTGCGAATCGTAGAAAACATCGTTGATATCGTAGTACATAGTGTAGTACAATTTTTTATCCGAGCAATAAAGTAGTAGCAAATCCTCCTGCACGCCAGTGTTGTATGTCACCTTTATCGACCACAGCGCAAGCGGGTCGGTGTTTTCGGGCAGAGTGTAACTAAAAGTAAGTCCACCGCCCAAAAAGTGCGGGAGTTCTAGTTCCTTTATGCCGTGCCCGCTTTTTAGCGATTTATCTACAAAATTTACATTGTAGGCGGTGGTTGCATAGTTCATATTCAGCAAGTTTTCGTCCACCTCGCTGTTCACGCCACGACTAAAGTCGTTTAGGCTTACAGTGTAGGATGCGGGCGTATACAAGTTGGTTGTTCGTTTGTTGTACATAGGCACCCCCTACATCCATCTGCGCGGTTTTAGACGCATATATTTGGTTGGCATTTTTGCGCTTTCGATGCTGTTTTTGTACTTTTGCTCGTAGATGGATGCCTCGGTTATTTTGCCACGCATCAGGCAGTAGTTGCACGCCACGCCCAGCGCCACTATGCGCTCGCTTACGCCAAGGGTTGCGCACTCGATTGTATCGTTTATACTGCTTGCAAGCGCTGGAATATAGCTGTAGCGCACGATTACATCCTTTATTTTGTTGTACAGGCGGGCGCGGTTGTTTAGCACCACATAGTTTAGGCTTTGCCTGTTTTTATCTAGTATGGCATACAGCCTACATATGGTTTTGCTAAGGCTCGAAAAGTTTATGTAGCCCGAGGCATCCGCTTCCGCCTCCTCCTCTATTATAATAGGAAAGTAATCGGCAAGCAGTTCCTGATACACTTCGTTAAAGCAGTAGAGCATATCGCTTATAATCGCCTGCGTTCTATCATCGAGCTGTTCGGTGCTAGATAGGCTCTTTAGTTCGTCTATGCCCAGCATTGTGCCTGCCGATTTTATTATATTTTTTACATTAAGCATATCTTTCCTCCTAAATTTTTACATTTTGCATAATTTCATTAAAAAGTTCATCGTTCTTTTGCTTTTGCAAGTTTTCATTTTCTTTTTCTATTTGCTTTATAATTTTATCTATATTTTGCTTGCGCGTTCTTTGCACTTTGCGCACCAATCGCTCATCTAATGCCCCATCCCAAGTAAGTTCCAACTTTTCGCTCATCCCGTAGGTTTTATATACTTCGAACCTGTGCTTTTTGTGGTTCCTATAAACCTTGTACCCGCTATCTATACCCTTTATTCTTTGCACTATATCAAGCACATCCTCTTTTATTTCTGTCATAATTCCCCTTTATTTTTTTATTTTTTTTAGAATTTTTCTTTCGCTTGCGCGAAAGTAAATATCTAAACAAACAAAATACAAATAAATTTTTTATTTTTTATGATTTCTTTATTAAATCTTTTTTCTTTTTCTATCGAAAAAGTAAAATATTAAATAAATCAATAATAAATAAACTTTCTTAATTTTTATCTTTTTAACTGTTTTTCTTTTGCTAATATAAAAGTAAACAATTAAATAAATATAAAATCAAAAATCAATTTTTTAATTTTACTCTAATGGGTGCTACCGCACCGCAGGGGCTAACACCGCCCCTACAACCCCACGCAAGGACAGGCGTCCTTGACCTGTGGTCATAAGTAAGTACTAATTTATAGTATTTTTTCTATTTGTAGTTAGTACTTAGCGAACTATTGTATAGGCGTCTCACCCTACGGGAGTGCGCCCAAACAGTGCCCGCCCACAACAAAAGCACAAATAGAATATCAAAGTACAAACTAGCACCCAAGCAATGACCATGCCATGGTGGGGCATCCCACCTCGAGGGGTTGTAGGGGAAAAGACTTTCCCCTGCCTTGCACGAAGTGCAAGCATATATCGGTATTAAATTTTAATTTTTTATATTTTTTAGTAAATTTTTATTTAATTTGATTTTTTTTAATTGTTTATATGTTTTTTATTTGTTAATTTTTTTATATTTATTTATTAATTTGTATTAAATAATTTTACTTTCGCGTAAGCAAAAGATAAAAATTTTTAAATATAATTAAATAAAATAAATAATATAAAATAAATAATAAATAATAAACAAATTACCATATATCGTAAAGATATATGGCAAAAAGAGTTTATTTTTCCACAATACCAGTAATCATACCTTGACCTGCTGGGTGGTCGCAAATAAGTTCGGCATACTTAACAAGAGTAGCGGTATAAACAGGCTTGCCAGCCACTTGTTTAAGCACCTTGCCGTTTTCGCCCTCAAGCCAGCGCCAATCGCACAGTTGATGTAGCGAAAAATCTTTGGTGTTTAGCATATACATAGTACCAGCAGGCACAAACTTATCCGAAATTAAAGGTATGCCATTAAAACTGATAGCCTTATATCCACCCTCTAGTTGCATAACATCTATGTTGCTCCTAAACGATGTCAAGTAGTCCTGATAAGCGCGCTTTACGCCAGCAGAGCAAACAATAAAGTCCACATCACTGCCGTAGTACTCGCCCAAAGTATCAACCATCTTTTGCATCGTGATATCGGTAAACGATGTCGCACCGCTTTGTGTTAGCGGGTTCATAAAATTATAGCTTGCTTTGCTTAAGCCGTACAATGTGCCAGTGCTTGCAAAAATTTTGCCAAGGCCTGTGATTTCCTTATTGTAGGAGCCTTGCACGCACAAATTCACTGTAATTGCAGGGCCCTCAGGCTCCTCAGGCGTAACAAGGTCATCAACATTTAAGTTAAAGTACACAATGCTGTTTGCCCTATCTACGCTAGTAACCCTAACCGTTCTGAGCACCGAATTAGGCGCAGAGGTATCGGCAATATCAATCATCATACCCTCAATAAAGTTCCTAACATTAGTAACCTCAAGGCAATCAGATTCATCCTCAACAATGCTCCCCACGCCAAGCACGCCCGAGCCATCGCCGTAAAGCATCCTGCCAAAATTGAACTGACTCGCCTTTACAAGCCCTTCCATTTCGGCATTCAGTAAGTTTACAAACGCGCCCGCAGAGTTGCTAGATGCGCGGATAGCTTTATCGCTCAATTCAATTGTACCGAATAGGTTTTTTAGCGTTGATGTGAATGTTACATAGTTGTTTTGCGCGGATATTGGCAAATAGCCATCCTCATCCCCCGCGCCAATACCGCCGTTGATGCCTACAGGCGCAAGTTTTTTGACTTCCTTACCCCAAACATCGGCAGTTGTCTGCTTTATCTTGTTAAAAAGCGGATTTGTTTTTGTGTTTAACTGATTTGATAGTACGCCCAAATATAGCGTTTTAAGGGCGTTTTCTGCTGTTTCTAAAGTAACCATTATAATCTCCTATTTTTTGTCGCACGCCCCATACACCCTAGTGTGGATATTCTATTTATTTGGCAAACACTATTTTATTTTTAAATTAATTTTTTAACTATTAGCCAACTTTTTTATATCCTTAGCCATCAAAATTAACGCTTTTAACTGCTAAAATTAGTACTTTAACCGCTAAAATAAGCCTTTTAATCGATAAAAACTAATAGATTGACTATTTTATAAAATCAAATTAATTTAGCCATTTATTCATAATATCTGCCACTTCTTTAAGGGTGGTAGGAGCACTTGGCGTGGATGCCACTAAATTTGAACCATAGGTGTTTATAATCATAGGTGGCACACTGCCGTTTGTGCAACTGTTAATGTAATCGTCAATAATTTTTTGTTTGATGTTTTCGCGCGAATTGATAAGTTCCAGCACCCATTCATCCGATTGCAGGTTGCGCTCGTCTGCTTGAATTTTGTCGCTCAAGGCACGAAATACTGCTTGAGTTAGACCAAATTTATCGTCTTTTAGGGTGGCATCATCTAGGAATTTTTGAGCCACGCTGTTTTTTATATCATCATCCAAATTGTTTGTTTTGCAAAATTCCACAAAACTTTCAACCGCGCTTGTAGGGGTTGCCCCCTCCCCCTTTGATAGCCGTTTTAGGTTTGCAAGTTCCTGACTTTTGCGCGTAAACTCAGCCTGCAAAGCTTTATATGCGTTTTCTAGCATATCCACGCTATCAAACTTGCCCAAAATGTGATTTTTTTGATTAAACTCCGCGCCATCAGTGGCTCTATTTACATTTTCCGCTGTGCCAGATGTGGCTACTTGTGGCACATTATCTCCGGCTTTTTCTATATCTCCCTCTTTAAGCATAACGGGCGCCTTATCTACATCAAAATCTGCTGGGCTTGTGCGGTCGCCCTCGGCGATTATCGCAGGTTGTTGTTCCATAATTTTCTCCTAATTAATTTATTCTTTATTTATTTTTTTCTTTTTTAAGGTGCGATGGCGCACCCCCGTGGTCTTGGTTAGTACTAGGCAAAATATTGTTCATTCCCGTACTTTGTGCTAAGCCAACTTTCGTACTTTCTATTTGTGCGATGGCGCACCCCCGTGGTCTTGGTTAGTACTATGCAAAGTGTTGTACTTTAACTTGCTTTGTGCTAAGCCAACTTCCGTACTTTCTATTTGTGCGATGGCGCACCCCCGTGGTCTTGGTTAGTACTATGCAAAGTTTTTAACTCTAACTTGCTTTGTGCTAAGCTAACCTCGTGCTTATATGTACATAGTTTAGTTTATGTACTAAACAAACTTACTTTTGGCGAA
>CALVJT010000070.1 GCA_944332315.1 uncultured Clostridia bacterium | reverse complement strand
TTCTTTTTCTTACGAAAAAGTAAATTATGTTTAGTACATAATCTAACCTATGTTCCATATAAGTACAAGTTCGCTTAGCACAAAGTTAGGTTAATGAGCAATAGATTGCTTAGTACTAGCCCCAACCACGGGGGGGGCGCCACCCTTGCCCAAATTTTTACTATAAATAGAACACAAAGGCACAAATTAGCACCCAAGCAAGACTACGCCACGGTGGGCAAAAATAGCGTTCGCAAGTCATATTAAACATAAATAAAAAACCATACTATGTGTGAGTACCCAAGTATTGACCATGGGAGTGCGCCATCGCACCCGAGGGGTGCAGGGGGAAAGGCTTCCCCCGCACTTAATAGGTAGTGCAAGTTTTTTGTAATTGATTGTTTTATTCTTTAATTATTTTTTATATTTTAATTTGTTTAATTGTTTACTTTTTTCGCAAGAAAAAAGCAATATTTATTTATGTTTTAGTACAAAATTAGGCTAGTGCCCTATAAGACCACGGGTGCAAGGGCGAGAGCCATTGGACTAGGGGTGCGGGGAATGGCAAATGCCCCGCAAATATCATAGCATCCAGAAGCATAGATATATTGCAAAAAAATAATTTTTAGTAAAAATTAAATACTTTTTTCGTAAGAAAAAAGCATTTTTTTATTAAAATATTATTAATATTTTTTAGGGAATTTTTTGTTGAGCGCATCAAAGATGTAGTAGATAGCAACAAAGAACACGAGTCCCGCGACTTTGACAATATAGGAGCCCGCGAGCGCGATGCCAAAGTTATTTTCCAGCCCGCCGATAAGCGCCATCACGCCAAAGTAGATAAAGGAGTTTATAATTTCCAGCACGAGCATACACAGCCCCATATTGAGCCAATCGAACGCCCTACCGCGCAACTTATCGTACAGTAGCAGAGCCACCAGCACGCCGATGTATGTGGCAACGGCGCTTACCGCGTAGGAAACAAAGCCCCAAACCAAGTCCACAGCAAAGCCATCGTGCATCCACTTTGCCATAAAGTCAAAGAACGCAGTCAGCATAATACCGCCGATTGATGAGTAGGTTATTGCCATTGCGGACTTTCTATCATAATCTTTGCAAGCCACGATTATGCAGAACGCAAACAGTGCGTAGATGATGGCGTCTATGCCCCACACTATGCCCGCCTCGGTTATTCCGTAACTGCCCACATTATATACATTGCTCGATACCGCTGCGCCTATGCCCAGCACATAAAGCGAATCTTTCCTGAAAAAATAGTAGCCCACTATAAACGCGATTGCCACCACTACTGCCACTATTGCTAGTATATATACCATAATTTTTCCCTTTCGTTTTTTATTTTTTTTGTTTTTTGTTTATTATTTTATTATTTTTTGTTTTTAAGATTTTTTCTTGCACTTTCGTGCAAGTAAATATCATTAAACAAACAAATAAAACATAAATAATTATCTTTTGTTTCTCTAGGGGATTTGCCATCCCCTATAACCCTTATGCAGGGGAACTGCCCGTTCCCCTATAACCCCATGGCAAGGGCTCTCGCCCTTGCACCCGTGGTCTTTTAGTGGCACTAGCTAAGTTTTGTACTAAAAACAAAAATCAATATTGCTTTTTTCTTACGAAAAAAGTAATTTTTGTTTAGTACATAAAACTAAACTATGTACAATATAAAACTACGCCATGGTGGGGCAAAACCTAGTTCGCATTTGTAGAAACCTCAAATAGAATACCAATGCAAATACTAGTACTTACCACCGACCACGGGAGTGCGCTCACCTAAGCCTCGCATTATAACTTGCTATAAATAGAATACAAAAGCACAAATTAGCACCCAAGTTAAGACCACGCCATGGTGGGGCATCCCACCTCGAGGGGTGCAGGGGAAAAGACTTTCCCCTGCCTTGCACGGTAGTGCAAGTTTTTTTTAATTGATTGTTTTATTATTTAATTATTTTTTGTATTTTAATTTATTTTAATTTTTTACTTTTTCGTAAGAAAAAGGAAAATCTAATAAAACAAAAAATAAATAAAATAAATAAAATAAATAATAAATAAACAAATAAAAATTAAATTTTGTTGCGCGCGCAGAACTCATCAAAGAGTTCGGCATCGAAGTACGGCTGATAGCTTTTGAACGAATTGAGGGGTTCCCTAATAATCTTGTTGGCGCGGATGCCGAGCACGAACCCGAACTGCTGACTAAGCGCGCTGTGCACACTTTCAACGGCAAAGCGCATAGCGGTGATTCTATCCGAAACTGTAGGACTGCCCCCGCGCTGGATGTACCCCAGCACAATACCGCGCGCCTCAACGCCCAGTTCATTTTCAAGGTTCTCGGCGAGTTTTTTTACATCCAAGAGTTTTTCGGCAATGACGATAGTTGGGGCGGGGTTACCGCGTTTAAGTTGCTTTACAACCAGCTCCTTAATTTCCTGCTCGGTTTTGTTGCGCTCGCTGGTGACAACAATGGACGCGTTGCCCGCTGTTGCAGAATGCAGAGCAATCATACCGCAGTGTCTGCCCATAGTTTCGATGACGCTGATACGGCGGTTGGCCTTCATAGTCTGCTTGATAATATCAATGGCATCCACCGCGTTGTTCACGGCGGTATCGAACCCGATAGTGCGCTCCGTGTAGCCCATATCGTTATCGATTGTGCCCGGTATGCCTATCACATTAGGATAAATTTTGGCAAACTCGATAAGCCCTGTAAAGGTGCCGTCCCCGCCGATGGCAATAAGGCAATCGATTTTTTGCTTTTGCAAATTTTGCATAGCCGATTGCCTGCCCTCGGGCGTTTCGAACTCCTTGCATCGACTGGTGCCCAAAAACGAGCCGCCTAGGTTGTTGATATCGCGCACATCATCGTACTTTAGCTTTACAATGTCGCCCTCTATCAAGCCCGAGTAGCCTCTGCGCACCCCGTATAGGTTGATGCCGTTTAGCGCGCAGGTCTGAAACACCGAGTAGATGCACGAGTTCATCCCCGGCGCGTCCCCTCCGCTCGTCAAGATTGCTATGTTCTTTACCTTTTTCATTTTTTAACCTCAATTTTTTATTTTTATTATTTATTTTTTGTGCGATGGCGCACTCCCGTGGTCTGGGTTAGTACTGGGCACAGTTTTGAACTCTAGCTTGCTCTGTGCTAAGCCACCCTTGTACTTATATGGCATACAGTTTAGTTTGTGTACTAAACAATATTTACTTTTTCGTAAGAAAAAGAAAAATTATTTAATTGTTTTAGTACAAAAGTTGGCAAGTTAACCTATAAGACCACGGGTGCAAGGACACAATAAATGCGCAAATGTACCTGCTAAAAAAGAATTAAAGCATAACTTTTAGCACAAACTCGTGACCACGGGAGTGCTCCTCAGCACCCCTTGGACTAGGGTTATAGGGGATGGCAAATCCCCTAAAAAACCCTACTTAAAAACAACATTGGCGGAGCCGAGAACAGCGGAGAGTTCGCTGAGGAGCGTGTTAGAGTTTTCGACCTTTTGCAGAACCCTATAAACGCGATTATCGCGCGTGTTCTTAATAACAACCTCGTGCCTGCCGTAATGCTCGCCCAAAAGCTCCAAAACCTGACGCTTTATATCCGCATCGCCCCAATCAAGGCGCAAGTAAAGCTTTGGCAACTTTTCCTGCTCCTCGATAGAAGCGCTTGCCACCTTAGGTTGCTCAACGGGCTTCAAAAAGTCAATGCTCTCCACAATAATGTTAGGCGGATTGCCATCCCTAAGCCCGATGCGCCCCGTAAGTTTTACAATGTCATCCACCTTAAACTTGTTTTTAATTTTTTCGTAGTTGTTAGGAAACACCACAAACTCGCAAGTACCGTAGTAGTCCTCAATGCTCCCCGTAAGCATCTCCTTGTTGCTAGAGCGCGTCATACGCTTTTTTAGTTCGGTGATAATACCGCCAATAACAACAGCATCGCCATCCTTAACGCCGTACACAAAATCGCCATCGCCCTCCTCGCTATCAAGGTTCACCTCGTCCTCGATAGGCTTAAAATCGTGAGTCGTGTGCGTAAAATCTCGCATCTGTCTACTAAACTCATCCAAAGGGTTGCCCGATACATAGGTGCCCAGCACCTCTTTTTCTAGCTTCAACTTCATCGAGTTGCGGTACTCGGGAATTTTAGGATAATCTATGTGATGCGCCGCCTTATCGTCAGCAAGCAAGCCATCGAACAGCGACATCTGCCCCGTTTCAACATTCCTCCTATCGCCCCGCACCATAGTAAGCGCCTGATCGAGCGCCGACATAAGTTGCGAGCGCGGAACGCCAAAGCAATCTAGCGCGCCCGCCAAAATCAGCCCATCCATAGTGCGATGGTTGGCAACAAGCGGGCCCGTCCTTTGCAAAAAGTCGAGCAAATCGGTAAAATCGCCATCCTTGCGCGCCTGCATAATCTCCTCCACAACGGGTAGCCCTACATTCTTTATCGCGCACAGCCCGTAGCGCAGATTGCCCCCCTCCACGCTAAAGTAAGCCTTGGAGTGATTGATATCGGGTGGCAAAATTTGTATGTTCTGCTTTTTGGCAAACGCGGTGTAGGTTTTAATTTCGTCCGACTTAAATATGCGGTTATTTAGCACCGATGCCACATACTCCACCTCGTAGTAGGTGCGCAAGTACGCGGTTTGATACGCAAGGTACGCGTACGCCGCCGCGTGCGACTTATTGAACGCGTAGCTAGCAAAACTCTCCATTTCGGCAAACACCTGCTCGGCAACCTCCTTAGGCACGCCCTTGGATAGCGCCCCAGGGATGCTCTTTTTGCCAGTGGGGTCCTGCCAGCCGTTGATGAACTTTTCCTTTTCAAGCGCCATTTTATCCTTTTTCTTTTTGCTCATAATACGGCGCACATTATCGGCTTGCCCCAACGAGTACCCGCCCATATCTTGGAAAATCCTCATAACCTGCTCTTGGTACACAATGCACCCGTAGGTTGCCTTTAGCGTGTCCTCCAAAATAGGATGCGCATACTTTATAGATTCGGGGTTGTGCTTGTTGTGCACATACCTAGGTATGCTATCCATAGGGCCGGGGCGATACAGCGAAATGCCCGCAATGATATCCTCAAGATTGCTCGGCTTAAGTTCGCGCATAAAGTTTTTCATCCCCGCACTTTCCAGTTGGAACACCGCATCAGTGTTGCCCGTGCCAATAAGTTCGTACACTTTGGGGTCATCGTACTGACACTTATCAAAGTTCACCTCAATGCCCCTATTCTCCTTTACATACTGTATGGCAAGATTGATATCGGTAAGAGTCCTCAAGCCCAAAAAGTCCATTTTTAGTAGCCCGAGCGATTCAAGCTCTATCATATCGTGTTGCGTGGTGATGTCCTCACCGTTGCGCGCGCACGCCACATACTCATCAACACGCTCAGGCGCAATCAGCACGCCCGCCGCGTGGATGCTCGTGTTGCGCGGACACCCCTCCAGCTTAACCGCAAGGTCGACAATTCTTTTTACCTCGATATCATTATCGTACACCTGCTTTAGCTCTGGAATAATGTACTTTTCATTCTCTGGCTTGCCCGTAAGCCCAAAGTAGTGCCTTAAAATAGGCGGATGCGCAATGCCCTCGGGCAACTTATTAGGTATGAGTTTTGTGATTTTATCCACCTGCGAATACGGCATCCCCAGCACGCGCGCCACATCGCGGATGGCGTTTTTTGCCGCCATTGTACCAAATGTTACAATAAACGATACATTGTTTTCGCCGTACTTGCGCTTGCAATATTCGTACACCTCAAGACGGCGGTCAACCGAAAAATCGACATCAAAATCGGGCATCGAAACGCGCTCTTTGTTAATAAAGCGCTCAAAAAGCAAATCGTAGCGCAACGGCTCTATCTGCGTGATGCCCATAGCGTACGCCACAATCGAGCCCGCACCCGAACCGCGCCCTGGGCCTACGCCTATGCCGTTTTCGCGCGCAAAGTTCACATAGTCCCACACAACCAAAAAGTACTCCACAAAGCCTTGGCTGTGTATAGTCTCAAGTTCCATCTCGGCGCGCTCGCGTATTTTTGGCGTAATTTCATCGTACTTTTCCTTTAACCCCTTTTCGGTTAGGTAGCGCATATATTCGTATGGCTCCATTCCGTTGGGTGGCACATACTTTGGTATGTAGTTCTCGTTTGCTGGCAACACATATTTAGGGTCGATGTTAGGAATATCGCTGTGCGCCTTGGAGCGTATCACCACATCGCACTTATCCGCAATCTCAAGCGTGCGGTTCAGCGCATCCTCGAAGTTCGGCAACGCCTCAAGCATCTCCTCGTAGGTCTTTAGGTAGAACTCGTGCTCGGGCATACGCATGCGGTTTTCATCCTCCATCTGTTTGCCCGTCTGTACGCAAAGCAAAACATCTTGCGTCTCCCAGTCCTCCTTGTTTAGGTAGTGCACATCGTTCGTGGCTACAAGAGGAATGCCCGTTTCGTGCGAAATTCTCGCAAGCCCCTTGTTCACAATCTGCTGTTCAGGAATGCCGTGATTTTGTAGTTCTAGATAAAAATCGCCCTCCTCAAACATATCGCGCATCATAAGAGCAACCCGCTTTGCCTCCTCGTAGTTATCTTGTATCAGCAACTGCGGAATGTGCCCCGCAAGGCACGCCGATAAGCAAATAAGCCCTTCGCTGTGCTCTTTTAGACACTTGTAGTCTATGCGAGGCTTGTAGTAAAAGCCATCTATGTACGCTGTGGAGTTGAGTTTTATAAGATTTTTGTAGCCCGTGTTGTTTTTTGCAAGCAAAATTAGGTGATAGTATTTAGATTTGCTCACCTTATCAAAGCGGTCATCGCACAAGTAAAACTCGGTGCCCAAAATCGGCTTTACGCCCTTAGATAAACACTTTTTGTAGAACTTTAGCGCCCCATACATATTGCCGTGGTCGGTCATAGCAACCGCAGGCCAACCGCGCTCCGCCACCATATCTACAAGCGGGTCTATGCGTGCAATGCCATCTAGCAAACTGTATTCAGTGTGTAAATGTAAATGCACAAACGGCTTGCCCTTTTTATCTGCCGTAGACTGCGTTGCATCGCCCGCGCCCGCATTTACTTGAGTGTTCGCATTTGTATTTGCTTGTGTGTTCGCGCCAGTTTGCGCATTTGCACTTGATTGCGTGTTCACCCCTACTTTAGTAGCGCCCGCATTTGCTTGTGATGCATCGGCTTGTGGTGTTGCACTTGCTTGTGCATCGGCTTGTGGTGTTGCACTTGATTGTCCGTTCGCATTTGCTTGAGTGTTCGCACCAGTCTGTGAATCGGCTTGTGTGTTTGCAGTTTGCACATTTGCTTGTCCGCTTGCACCCGCTTGCGCGTTCGCATTTGTATTTGCTTGTGTATTTTGCGGTTCAGTAGATTTTATATTATCAGCTTGCGTACCTGCTTGCCCACCAGCATTTGCTTGTTGTGTGTTGTTGATTTGTGCATTTGCTTGCGTGTTCGCATTTGCTTGCGTACTTGCCCCCACACCCGCCTGTCCACTCACACCTATCTGCTGTGACGCACTTACAGTTTGTCCACCTAAGCTTGTTTTTTCTGCATACTCCTCATAAATGCGTTCACCAGCCTGTGCCCCCAAGCTCAAGTTGCCCAAAATGGATGGGTTACATTCAAAATTAGTAGGCACATCCTCCTCATATTGCAAATCTGCTTTTCCAGTATCCTCAACCGCGTTTAGTTGCTCTTTAATTTTTTCAAACTCTAAATTTTCTAAACTTTCCTGATTCATTCTTTCTCCTGTGCGATGACTCTTTTATTTTTTATTTTTATTTATTTTTTTATTTTTATTTTTTATTATTTTTAATATTTTCCTTTTTTCTTGCGAAAAAAGTAAATTAATTAAATAAAATAATAATCAAAATCAAAATTGTAAAATATAAATAAACATTATAAAATTATAAAATATAAAATAATAATCAACTATTTTTATATAAAATATATCATACATTATTATATAAAATAAAATACATTTTTTATATAATCAAATTTTTTTATATTATAAAGCACTGCGGGGCATTTGCCATTCCCCGCACCCCTAGTCCAAGGGCTCTCGCCCTTGAACCCGTGGTCACGGTTGAGTGCTAGTAAGTACCTCCGCTTTCTATTCATTGTTTAATAGTTAGTGGACTATTCAAAGTAGCGCCTGCACCTATTTTTGTATACTACAAATATGTACCTATCTTTGCCCCCATTTTGTGCTAAGCCAACCTTGTCCTTATATGGCACATAGTTTAACTTTAGTACTAAACATAAATTTACTTTTGGCTTCCGCCAAAAGAAAAATTTTTATATGTATTAGTACAAAATTAAGCTAGTGGCACTATAAGACCACGGGTCAAGGGCGAGAGCCCTTGCCATGGGGTTATAGGGGAACGGGCAGTT
>CALVJT010000069.1 GCA_944332315.1 uncultured Clostridia bacterium | reverse complement strand
GCTGGATCACCTCCTTTTAAGGAAGCAGTTAAGAGCTGCGGACTTAGTCGACGAAGGTAGCCCTGTGCTACTGGGAGAAAGAAATCGACAAGATAGCCAAACTTATTATTCAATACATTGCTTAAATAAAGAACATTGCTTTTTGCTTTGTTCTTTTTTTTAGTTAATTATTATTTTTGATTTTAGTTTTTTTCTTTTTCTTTTTTAGCTTTGTTCTTTTGGTTCTATAACATTCGTGGGGGGGGTAGTTAAAAATTTAGCAGAAAGAACTTAGCAAAAGTATAAATCTATAACGCACAATGCCCCATTAATAATAAGGAACCGGTTTTTTGTTTTTAATAATAATATTCTTTTTTCAGTTGTATTTATGTGTTTTAGTTGTATTCAGTTTATAAAAATAGATTTTATGCAAATGGTGATATGGAAAATCTCTTAGATTATAAAAATAATCAAACGATGTAAACTGCCAAATTTTTGCCTGTGCAGAGCTCTCAACAATTTGCCTTTATCAGATTCACGGCGATTATAAAGTATATTGCCCGTCCCATTATTTATGCCCACAATAAAAGAGCCATCTTTATAAAGGATGCTGTATAACTTTTTACTGCGCAACAAAACAAATTTTATTTGATTATATGTATAGCAAGTTCTAAACGCTTTTCGAGTATGATTGCAATATTCGTCATAATAAATAGAATTTTCAATTATCCTAACATAAGGAATTTTTGAATGATTAATATAAAACATTATAGTAGTTTCTATATCTAAAAATGTCAAATCATCTACAACGCGCATTTTTCAAAACTCCTACCATAAATTATACCATAACTTATTTACAATACAACTATAAAATAATACATTTTTATATGAATTTTTGATATGTAGCACCAAAACAAGACCAAGGGAGTGCGCCTACCATTGCCCTGCTTTAGAACTTATTATAAATAGGACGCAAAGTAGCAAATTAGCACTCAAGCAATGACCACAGGTCAAGGACGCCTGTCCTTGCTAAGGGGTTATAGGGGAACGGGTAGTGCCCCTAAAGTGCGTAGCACCACCAGTTTTTATAATTTTTTAATAAATTGTTTTTATTTTTTATATTTTTGTTTATTAAAAGTATTTACTTTTTGCGGAAGCAAAAAGAAAAATTCTTAAAATAAAAAATGAAAAAAAATTAATAAAATAGAAAACAAACTAAATATAAGTACTTAAGTTTTGACCACAGGTGCAGGACGATTGTCCTGCTACTGGGGGTGCGGGGGATGGAAAATCCCTCCGCAAATAAAGGCAAAAATTATTATATTATATTTTATTATTATTTATTTATTGTTTTATTTTAGATATTTACTTTTTGCGTAAGCAAAAAGAAAAATTAAAAAATAAAAATTAAAAAAATAAAAATTAAAAAAATAAAAAGTAAAAAATAAAAATGAAAAAATAATTAAAAAATAAAAATAAAAAACATTCTAAAAAGGGAGGAGAGGGCATAGAATGTAGCATTGGGAGGTATATCGTGGAAAAGATTAAAGGTGGCGCAAGCAATTTTTGGCTATGCATAACGCGTGGGACGATTGTGGCGCTGTGCATAGTGATGGTGGCAATACTGCTGTTTGCATTTATAGTTAAGTGGGCATCGCTGAGCGAAAGCGTGATTAGTGCGGTGAATCAGATTATAAAAATTGTGGCAATATTCTTTGGCGTGTGGGCGTGCATAAAAAAGTCATCCGAAAAGTACCTATATAAGGGGATGCTAGTGGGCGCGCTGTTTTCGGTGCTATCATTTTTGCTATTTTCGGCGCTGAACGGCACATTTTCGTTAGATTTGACCTTTGTTTGGGACCTTGTTTTTGCAACCGCTATTGGCGCTATTAGTGCTGTGATTATCAAAATTTTAATGAAATAGAGGCTTATCAACACTGCGGTTGAGTTAGGTTCTGCGGATGTGAACCGAATTTTTAACCTTTAAGCTCAATGCTGGGGTTGAGTTAGGGTTTGAGAATGAGAGCAGAGCAATTTTTAAGCTTTATAATTATTGCTGGGGTTGAATGATTTGCGAATGTGGCATTATAAAAGATGAACCTTTATATTTATTGCTAGGATTTAATTAGCTTATAACCGAGCAATTTTTTACCTTTATATTCAACACTGGGGTTGGTTGTTATACCCGAGGAGTTTTTAACCTTTGTACTCAAGGCGAGGTTTGGGTAGATTTTTCCCGAGCAAAGCTTTATACTTTGCTGGGGTTGAATTATGTTTTGCGAATATAAAATTAAAAATGATGAATTTTTATCCTTTATATTCAACACTGGGGTTGGTTGTTATACCCGAGGAGGTTTTAACCTTTGTACTCAATTGTGATAAGTTAAATTATACCCGAGGGGGGGTAGGCTTTATATTTGGCACTGGGTTTGTTAGGTTTTGCTTAAATTTAGAATAGCAAAGCCAAAAATTTTACATAGAATTGAATAGTTTGGTATGGAATTTTTTAGCGCATATATATTGAGCATTGTTGGCATAGTGATACTGGGTGTGATTGTCGACCTTGTGCTTGTGGATGGACAAGTTAAAAAGTATGTGAAAAGCGTATTTGTGCTGTTTGTCATATTTACGCTGGTGGCGCCGTTGCCCAACCTTGTGAGCAACATCAAAAACGGACAAGTGGAATTGCCATCTACAGAGGTGGGCATTGACGAGGGCTACTTGGACATCATTTTGAGGCAAAAGAACAACGCGGTGATAAATTCGGTTGAGCGTGCCTTAGTGGATGCCGGTATTTCGGGCGCTGAGGTGAGTGTGGATGCCGAGTACGCGGACAACATTTACACCATAAACAGCATTGTTGTGGACCTAGAAAAGGTGGGGTTTGCGGTTGCACGCAGTAGGGCAGTTGAGATTGTGCAGTCGGTGGTAGATATCGATGAGGAGGACATTATTGTTTATGAATGAAAACAAGCCTGATGATGACAACAAGAATACCGAAAAAAAGGAAAGTTTTTGGCAAAAAATACCTTTTTTTAAGAAATTAAAGAGCATTAAAAACATCGAGATTGTGATAGCGGTGCTTATTATATCCGTGATGCTACTCATCTACTTTAGTTCGTTTGGCTCAGGTTCGGGCTCTAGCTCGGGCGAGGGCAGTGTTGGGAGCGGGTACTCGCAGATTCGCTACACTAATGCTGAACAGTATGTCCGCGACCTTGAGGAGCGCATAAGCAAGACGCTATCCAAAATTGATGGCGCGGGCGAGGTGAGTGTGGTTATCACGCTTTCGAGTTCCAGCGAGATTATTATTGCTAATGATGTGGAGAGCACTACGCACACCGAGAGCGTAACCGAAAATGGCGTTACCACCAAGACTGAGGAGATTGTTGTTGTTGAAAAGCCCATTATGATTGATGGTAGCGATGGTGATGAGCCTCTTGTTTTAATGGAAATTATGCCCAAAATTGCTGGCGTGGTTGTGGTGGCGCAGGGGGCTACTAATATCAATGTAAAGCTGAATTTGCTAAAGGCAATTCAGGCGCTTATCACTGTGCCTAGTGGCAACATCGAAATTTTATCTTAATATATTTATTTATTTTATTATTTTATTTTTATTTATTTAATATTATTTTTCTTTTTACTATCGTAAAAAGTAATATAATTAATAAACAAAATATAAATATTAAGCAAAATATAAATATAAATCTTAATCGCAGGGGCTAACACCGCCCCTACAACCCCACGGCAGGACGCCCTCACAAACCCGCAAAGCTCTAATCATAAATAGAAAAAGTAACTATAAACTAGCACCCAAGCCAAGACCATGCCATGGTGGGGCATCCCACCCACGGGGTGCTGGGGCGGTGTTAGCCCCTGCGTGAGATGTTATGCTTGATAAAATTTAGTTAACTAAATTATTTGTTATTAAATAAATTATTAATTTACTTTTGGCGAAAGCCAAAAGCAAATTAAAATAATTATTTTATTAAATAAAAATAAACAAAAAAAATAAAAAAAGTAGTTCTAAAAGGGCGAGGACAAGCATTAAATATAAATGTATAAACAACTAAATAAAGGAGTAAAAAATGGTTAGCAAGAAAAAGAAAATTATAGTATTAAGTGTGATGATGGTATTATTGGTGGCAACGGGCTTTTTGAATGTGGCGCTGAACAACAGCACGCCGGTGCAACCGACATCGGGCGAGGTTTCGAGCGCGAACTTTTTTAGCACATACAGGTCGGATAGGCAGGCTACGCGTAATCAAGAGATTTTGTACTTAGATGCGATTATTTCGAGCGATACTTCCACCACAGAGGCTAAAGAGCTTGCCGAAAGCCAAAAGTTGCAACTCGTGCAGATGATGGAGCAGGAGCTTGTGCTTGAGGGACTTATTAAGGCTAAGGGCTTTAAGGACACCATTGTCACTATGACAACCTCTAATATCAATGTCATTGTAAAGGATGCTACCCTCGAATCTACTGAGGTCGCGCAGATTGTGGACATCATTCAGGAATCTACTGGCAAGGATATTGATAATATCAAAATTATGCCTGTTGAATAATAGCTTTTATTGCAGGGGCTACCACCGCCCCTGCACCCTGTGCAAGGACAGGCGTCCTTGACCTGTGGTCCTATGGGCACTAGCTTAGTTTAGTACTAAAAA
>CALVJT010000068.1 GCA_944332315.1 uncultured Clostridia bacterium | reverse complement strand
TAATTTTTATTGTGGCATTTGCACCATCTATAGTTTTGTAGATATCGCCATCAGTTGAGTAATACACTTGCAACTGCAACTGTACATCGTTCATATTTTGTACAAAACTGCCAGCAGGCAAATTTTGCAATAATTGCCCTAAATTTATTTGAACTTGACCATTAGATGTATCCACTTTATTTTGACTTGTTATGTTAAAAGTAGTGCCACTAGAAGTTGTAGTTGCAACATAATTATATCCATTTGCACTACCCTGTACAGTACCTTGCGCATATAATGCACTACTTGATGTAACTGTAAAGCGCAAATAAGTAGTTGTTTCTGAAATATCTACAACTATATCCCCACCACTCACATTAGTACCTACAAAATTATTATCTACAAAATTATTTATTAAAATAATATTGTTAGCTTGTGCAGGAATATTAACAAGAGGTTGTGCACTATATTCAAAACCCAAAGCTCCACTATAAGTAAGTTGCCCTCTATGCGCACTTTCGAACGAGCTTGATGTATCCGCTGTCACCGTTATATTAAATGACATAGGTGTAGTGGTGTGCTTATCCTCATTAGCCCTATAATAAAAAGATTGCAGATATTCAAAAATATTTACTGTTGCCCCATTAGTTATTGCGCCTTGCGATACCGATTCAAACGCAATGCCTTCTGAATCAACAGATATCATTGAGCCCATTGTGGTATTGCCAACATTTATAGTTGAATTGCCAAAAGATGCACTTAGCAATGGTTCGCCAAATTCATAACGAACTTTTATATAATAAGCAGGTAATTGACTATTCTCGTCCACACCAACATTAAAAGCGGGTATTTCACTTATAGGTTGCCCAACACTTGTACCACTGCCATAGGTCATTCCATCATTGGTATAAAATAAGTTAAAATTATTATCAACAATAAACGATGGAGCATCAAAATTAAATGATACTGAACCCGTAGCCGTTTTGCTACTTTGCAACGCACTTGTCGTCAAAGCAATAATAAGCAATAATCCCGATAACATTAATATAATCAACGAAAAGACAAAAATAAATTTTTGCCTACCGATATTATCGTTCTTAAATTTTGTACCATTGTTATTTGTTTTGTAAAAACAATCATCTAAATTATTGCCTGAATCCCCCCCCCCCCCCTGCAATTTTCTCTTGTTCATAAATATCACTCCTTATCACTATCTCTTTATAATATCACATTCATATCGGCTTTTGCAACTAAATTGATATTGTATATTCAAAATTAAAGATTCGAAAAGAGATTTTTTCTCAAATCAATTGTTGAATTAAATAAAATTCTCTGCCATTTTAGTTTATAATTTTTATTATCCATAAACATATTAAAACAACTTTTAATAATAAAAACCTATTCTGATAAGAATAGATTTTTACTTTATAATCAATATTAAGGATTAGTGCAGTTCATTAGGCATAAATTATCACTAAGAACACCTTATCCCTACATTTTGCATTAATAATTTTTGCTTTTCATAAATTTCACATATTATAAAAAGTGGATGATATAAATTTTTAAGTTATGATAAAGTAACTTCGGTAAAAGTGCCATCAACATTTTTATAGTAAGTAAAGGTATTATTTTCGGCATTGTATATTGCTATATCGTAGTTAGTTGTATCATTAAATTCTAATAGAAAACTGCGGTCGTTTTCAACAATACTGCCATAGACGCTATCATCATTATCAACTTTAGTTATAAAGAACTCCATATTATCTTTATAACTTGCATCAGCATTTGCCTTGTTAGTATGGAACAGCGCACAGCATTTATCTGGTGAAGGCACACTCACAAAACTTGATGTAGAATATCCTGATAGGTAAATTTCTGGATTAAAGAATATAATCAATTCTGCTGGGATAGTAGAATCTACATCCGTAAGTCCTAAACTTTCGAGGTGTTCTAGTTTGCCCTCCACTGTATTTGTAGGATTTTTAGGGTGCCCTTTATAGTAATAGATGTACTCATCTCCATAGTACGCTTGAATTGCTTTTACATAATCATCAAAGTTGTACTCATTTTGAGTCCAAGTACCCAAAATTACCATTGCTTTTTTATTTTCGGTTTCAGCTTGCTCAAACATAGAATCGCTAAATTTATAAAGCGTTTTCAAATCATTTTTCTGTGTTTCATCCATAGCGTTTAGCAAAGTATTCAAATCTTTAACTTTTACATTTGCTGTCGATTCAACTACACTATAAAAATCTGCATTGTTTGTTGCAAGAGTGCCATTAATTCTAGTAAGCCACCACTCAACATTGCTTTCCTCACGCGCCATTACAAAAGCATACTCGCGCAAGTCATCCGCTGAAATGGCTACCCCATTTGTGTTTTTGTTGTAACTGCCCTTTTCGGCAACTTGTTCTTTCAAAGTTTGCCAATCCTCAGCCATTTCTGCATACTCTGTTTCGGCATTTGCATTATCAAAATGCTCATTAAAATATGCAAATGATGCTGTACCATCCGAAAGCAGTACAACCTTATAATTTTGCTGTGGTATGCCATTGGCTATTGTAGCTTGCACCCACCCATAGGCAAAATAATCGTTATAGTACAAATTAAATTTAGATGTATTATCTATTTCGTACAGTTCTTTTATGTAGGCAGAAGTTTCGGCATACATTTTTTCCTCTGCACTATTCAAAAAATCGTATGTGCCAATTGTGGGCATAGGATAAACGCCATTAGGTAGCGCACTCCAATCCCAAGCACCACTGCGCTTAAACCAAACATAGGTTGGAATTGTGCCATCTTGCGTTATTTCGTTTAATGATAACGAAAATAGTGTTACAGGCATAGTTGCAGTTAGCGGTGCAAAATTATATTCGGATGTCGAGAGCGCAACTTTTGCGGTATCGGTTGTAGTATAAATTCCTTTTTTAATTGTCACGCTGACATCCATATTGCCATAGTATGCTTCAATATTGCTGTTACCTTTAAGGATATCCCCTACATCGGTTATTACTTGTTGATTTACGAGATCCCCTTTGTGTTTTACCTCTATAGTAACACGATCTACAGGTTCAGATGTATCCCACTGAACATTAATGTTTGTTGTGTCATCTACTTGTGTTGCCGAGGCTTTTAAGTCTACATTAATAACGCAACAGTATATTATAGGAAATACTATTGCAAATATAACCACCAATGCCCCCAAAACTACAAGTGGTATCCAAATTTTTTTACTCATAATTTTCTCCTTTATCAATGTTAATATTATACCATAACATCATAAATAAGTCAAATATTAATATAAGATAAAAACGAATGTTTTGCCCAATTTACTTTTTTATGGCATAAAAATATGATATAGTATGTTTAGGAGAAAAATATGTTCAAAGCAGTTATATTTGATATGGATGGCGTTATTTTTGATACCGAACGCCTTTGGAAAGAGGCCTTTTATTTGGCGAACAAAAAATTTAATGCAGATATTAAAGAGGAGGAGCGCCAATCTTGGTGCGGACGCCCTACAAAAGAGGTGATTCCCCTTATACAAAAAAATCACCCCGAACTTGATGCCCCCGCCTACCGAATGTATATGCGTGAGTATGTACACAGCCCCACACACAACCCTAAAGCACTTATGAAAGATGGCTTTTTGCAGTGCATAGATTTTCTACAATCTAACGGCATAAAAACCGCGCTTGCTACATCCGCAACAAACGAACGAGTGCAACAGCTATTTAATGGTTGCGGTATAAAATTAAATGACATTTTTGATGCGGTTGTAACAGCGGACCAAGTAAAGTACAGCAAACCCGACCCTTTTATCTACACTTTAACCTGCCAAAAACTAGATATTGAGCCACAATATTGCGCCGTTATTGAGGACTCTCCCATAGGCCTATCCAGTGCACACAACGCAGGTTGCCACACAATTATGGTGGTAGATTTATTACCCCCCAATGATGAAGCTAAAAAACTTAGCAATACTATTAAATACTCACTTTTAGATGCTTTAGAGTACATAAAGCAAAATATTTAAGTATCATGGTTCAATAATATTCGTTGGAATAATAAATTTTTAGCAGAAAGAGCCTCGCAAAAATTTCAATTAATAACTCTATACCCACCATTAATAACTAAAAACAAAAAACTTGTGATTTACACAAGTTTTTTGTTTATAATTGTAAATTAATTTTAATTTGAATTTTATTATTTATTAATTGAAAATAACAAACAGAACTAATACTAAACTTTAATAATATATATTTAAGTGCCACAGTTAAAATTTTAATATTATAGTTAAATTTTTAATGTTATTTTGTAGTTTTTATCTAATAAGCCGAGCCACTCTTTTTCGATTTGTTCCACTTGCTCGCCAGTTAAAGTGTCATCCTCACGATTATATTCCACTTGCAGTAGTAGTGATTTTGTCCCCTGTGTCACCCCTTTGCCTTTATAAATATCGCGCACTTGAATATCAACCACATAACTAGATTTATTGATAACGCCCTTGATATCGCTATACTGTACGCCATCGGGCACAAGCAAATTGTACTCTCGCACAATGCTAGGAAACTTGCTCTGTGCTTTAAGCGGAGTTACACCCATTTTTAGATTATCTATTGTAAGTTCTAGGTAAAACACTTTGTTTTTTATAAGTTTGCCGTTTTCAAAATTCTTTAGCACTGCGCTATCAATTGCGCCAATGTAACCCGACTTTACGCCATTTACATAGATATCCGCAACAAATTCAAATGGTGCAAAGCTATTTTGTTTTAATTCTACATTCAAACTATATTCGCTTGCCACAAGCTCAAGAATTTGCTTTATATCGTAAAAATCGTACGGAATATCTTTATCAATGCCAAAGCCCTTTGATATTTTATTGCCACACAGCACCACCGCTAAATTCGAACATTGGTTGTAGCCAGTATCTGTGCTATCATCGCGCCTAAACACTGTGCCAATTTCAAATATAGGTTCGCACTCGCCTTCTTTAGAGTAGTTGTAGGTTAAAGTGTTTAGCATAGAATATATCATATTTGTACGCATCAGCGCAAACTTGTTAGAAAGCGGATTTAATAGCTTAATATCGGTATATAGTGGGCTATCCGCCTTAATATTCAACATTTCGTTCGCGTTTTCGTGGATAAACGAATAGGATATGCACTCGTTTATGTTTTGCGAAAACATTATATTGCGCAAAATATCACTGTTTATAATGTAACTATTAAGCTCGTACTCCACACTCAAATTAGGCATAGTAGGCTCAATGTTGTGATAGCCGTACATCTGCGCTATATCGCCCACAACATCAATATTTTGCTCTACATCCAACCTATAGGATGGCACTTTAGCTAAAAACTCATTATCATTTACAATATCAACCTTATAATAGTAGTTTTCAAGAATATTTTTTATATCAAGCGCAGTGAGCTTTGTGCCTAAAATACTATTTACATAGCTAACCTGCACTTTTTTGATGTTATCCTTGCTATTTTTGAACCTAATGTATGCCGAATCTAACGCTCCCCCGCAAACATCCATAATATATTCGGCGCACAAACTTGCCCCAAGCTTTGTAATATTTGGGTCTACACCACGCTCGTTTCGGTAGGAGGCTAGTGTGGAAATGTGAGTTTTTTGGCTTGCAATGCGCATCTTTACCATATCAAAATTAGCACTTTCTATAATAATATTGCGGGTATTACTATCAATTTCCACCTTTTTGGTACCAATTATGCCCGCAAGACACACTGTGCCATCGGCATCACCAATGGTGATGCTTATATCAGGTATTTCTATTTCGGTGCCATTTAGCGTGGTAATCTTTTCACCCGCGCCCGCGTTTGAGAATTTGATGTATTTATTCAATTTATCTAAATCGTAAATGTGTATAGGCTGGCCGAGTTCTAGCATAATGTAGTTAGATAAATCGACAACAGGGTTGAGTGTAGCTACACCCAAGTTTTGCAGTAGTTTTGCAATATTTGCTGGCGTTGGTTTGGTGTTATCTATGTTTTTTATGCACACAAGCACTATATTGCCAACATCATCAGTTTGCACCATAACATCAATAGGCAAACTTTTTAGATTATCTAAGTTAACTTTGCTTTTAATTTCGGGCAACTTGCCGTAGCCCTTAAAAACATAGTACTCCCTCAACACGCCTAGATGTGAAAGCATATCAGGGCGATTCGCCTTTACCTCTAACTCTATTATTGTATCGTCATCTACAGGCACCTCGTTTGCCACTTCAAACCCCTGTAGGTCGAGCCAATTTTTATCAAAATCTACATAATCTATTTTTTCGCCCGCAAGTTTTTCCAAAAATTTATGTGAATATTTGAACATTTTATCACCTCTATATGCAACTAGTGCAGTTGCTTAAACACCTTTATATTATTATCGTGCAGTATGCGCAGTTCGGGCAATTTGTACTCTATCTGCGGGAACTTGCTCATACCATAGCCAAAGGCAAAGCCCTGAATATTTTCGGGGTACCCCACATTTCTAAACACATTAGGATGCACCATTCCACAGCCTCCCACGCGTATCCAGCCCGAATGCTTACAAGTTCTGCATTTTTTGCCCCCGCATACAGGACAAGTTATATCAATGCCTGCGCTCGGCTCGGTGTACGGATAGTAGCAAGGCACAAATCTTGCCTTAATATCCTTGCCGAACACATTTTGTACACAGTTCATTATTGTGCCCTTTAGGTCGGAGAATGTTATATTTTCGCCCACTACAAGCCCTTCAAGTTGAAAGAACATTGGCGTGTGTTGCGGGTCTAAGTCATCCACCCTATAAACAATACCGGGGGATATTATCTTTACTGGTGGCTTGTGCTTTAGCATATACCTAATTTGCATTGCAGATGTATGCGAACGAAGTATTTTGTTAGGGAACTCCAAATAAAAAGTATCCTGCATACCGCGCGCAGGGTGATGCGCTGGCATATTTAGCATTTCGCAGTTGTATTTATCTAGTTCTATCTCGGGTCCGCTTACCACATTAAATCCGTTATTTATATAGTAACTTTCAAAGCGCTTATATATGCGATTTAGTGGATGCATTGCCCCGTACTTGAGTATGGGTTTTGATAGTGTTAGGTCAATATATTCGCCCGCATCTTTCCCGCCTTTAAGTTGTTCGCGCACTTGAGCAATTTTATTTTCCATTTGCAACTTAAATTCGTTTACTGTTTTGCCGAAAGCCTTGCGCATATCGGCACTAATTTCCTTAATGTGCGCAAAGAGTGACTTCATAAGGTCCTTAAACTCTTTATCCACAGTGTTGACATTTTGGGCATTAATTTGCGCGTTCAACAGTTCATCCATTTTTTCTTTTTTATAATCCATTTTAACTCCTTTGCACCGACATTAAAAAATCGCCCCTAATTATAGGGCGATTGAAAACGCGGTACCACCTATTTTTGTTTGAAAAATCAAACCTCATTACATTTTTACAGTTTTGTCTGTCCTTTCTTTTTACCGAAAGGCTACTCCAGTGCCGAAATTCGTAAATTTGCCTGAACATAGGCGCCTTACAGCCAAGGGGCGCCCTCTCTTTATGAAAGCAAACTACTACTAAATCACCTTCATTGTATTTATAACGATTTTATTATAATGCATACGCAAAAAATTGTCAAGCGCATAATTATATTTTTATTGTATTTTTATTTTTTATAATATTTACTTGTGCTACCGCAAAAGTAAACTTACATATGCAAGGAAAGCCTTTTCCTCGCGCCCTAAGGGGGTTATAGGGGAACGGGTAGTTCCCCTACACTTTAATAACAATAAAAAACGAGCATATTGCTAACCCCTACAATATGCCCGATTTTTTATGAGTAAAGACAATTTGTTTTAGTAATTCGATAATCTAAATCACTAAACATTTACTATTTTAGCGCTTTTTCTGCGTAAACAGTAGCTGCAGCGATAACACTAAATATAGCAGATAGAATTCCGCCTACACCAATACCCAAGCTAACACCTGATGCATCAGGAATGAGCTCTTGTTGACCATTAAGGTAAACGAAATTGCAAATTAAACCAACTATTGCAAGTACTGCAAGTACGATGCCCACTATTTTAAGAATTTTACCAATCAATTCTGGTTTAATGAACATACCAACCAAAGCAAGAACTGCCATAATTAGCCCTAAAAAGAATACGATTGAGTAGCATATTGTCATTATAATGAGTTCTGCTGGCTGACCTTCCATACTGTGTTCCCAGTTATCGAAGATGTTTACGCCTTCACTAACTGAACCAAGCACGCCTGCATCTATTGTTGAAACAATATATGGTGCAATCAACAATAAAGATGCCAAAAGCGCAGCCACAATAACAACACCCTTCAATACATATTGAGTAGTTTTGCTCATAATCTAGCCCTCCATAATTCGTAGTTTAGCATATTATATTAAATTAGTCAAACAAATATGAGTTAAAACTAAAATATAATGCGTAATTTAACAAAATTTTGTACATTTTAACGAATATATTTTTGAAATTTACAAAAACTACAACATTTTTGTATAAAAGATTTACATATTGTCTACAATTTGCATCAAGGAGGATAAAAAATCTATGACAAATCAACAAAAAAACAATGTAAGGCTAGCAGTGTATGGCTCATTGTGCGCGCTACTTGTGCTTGCAATAGCATTGATTGTGGCATTTACCGTGCCAAATAAAAGTGGCAACTTAACACCAGAGGACCCCGATGTGCCAGTTGATAATGTGGCAATTGTGTTTACAAGCCCTCTTGATGAAACTAATGTACTTATGGGCTTTTCGGCAACCGAACTACAATACAACAGCACCCTCAATCAGTGGGAAGCCCACAAAGCTATGTGCCTAGGCGCATCGGCAGATGCCAATGTCTATGCCGTGTATGATGGCGTTGTAGAAAGCATTGAAAATAGTTACCTTATGGGCACAACTATTACAATAAAACACAACGACACTTTGACAACCGTGTACTCATCTTTAGCAAGCGAACCTAATGTTAAGGAAGGCGATACCGTTACCAAAGGACAAGTTATAGGCAAAGTATCTACAACCGCACAAGCAGAATCGGCGCTAGGCAATCACTTGCACTTTGAAGTGCTAGAAAACGGCGTTAAAGTGGACCCAGCCGAATATTTAGATTTAGAGGATAAATAAATTTAGATTATAAATGGTTATATCTTGCAGTATAGTTTGATAAATTCTACTAATCTAGAGATTAACTAAAAGTACAATTTATTAGATAATTTATAGCTAAATTTATAAAAGAACAATTTCAAATATTGTGGCACTTAATGCTAAACTACTTTACACCCCAATTTATAAAAGAGCAGTATACTGCTCTTTTATTTTAATTAAAATTAATTTGTCTTTAACTAAAATGCATTTTCTGCATGATAGAATTATTTCTAAATAACACAGGGGGTCTTTTGCATACAAAAAAAGTGCACCAAATTGGCACACCTTAAAATTTTTAGCCTACAATTAAAGGCACTATGATACCTGCAATAATTACAAGTAGCAATACAAAGTACAATACCAACCAAACTGTTTGTTTAGGACGAACGTACTTCCAGCCAAGATAAGCCACAATGCACAACATAAGTGCTGTTGCAACATTTTGTAGCGCTGTGACAACTGTCAAACTAACTCCGCAGGCACTCAAGATTAAACCTATTAAGTACAATATTGCTACTGCGCCCATAAGGTAAAATGAAATCTTATTGAGCCCCCAAACACTTCTACGCGTTCTTGTAGTTTTTGTTGTAGTTTTAGTTGACGAACTTGATTTCTTTTCAGCCATTTCTTTCTCCTTTTTAATGATTATTAATTCTAATAACCTTCATAAATATGATACTACAATTTACAAAAAATGTAAAGGGTTATTACTAAATTTTATGCAAAATGCCAAAATTTATGTGCAATTATTGATATCAAAGATTTTTTATTTTTACATTAGCAAAAGCAATTTACAATTGTATGAATATGTTTTACAAAGTATAAGTTGCTACAGCTTTCTAGCACCTAAGTGTTCCTAGAATTTTATGAACAACCAATTTTTGTTTACTATACTCTTTTATTCTTTATTTTTGCCATTTTTGCCTTTTTTCAACCAAAGTTTCAAACTCGGTTACAAGTTTATCAAAGAACTCAAAGGCTTCGTTATATAACTTATCGTCTAGCAAATCTACGCCACATTCTTTAAGATTTTCTAGCGGATGTTTAGAATAGCCTGTTTGCATAAACTTATAAAAGTTTTGACGCACTTGCTCGTTGCCTTCGTAGCACCCCTTTGCAAAGTGCACCGCCACTATCATAGAAAGGCTATACATATAGTTGTAGTAGGTCACAAAGATGTGCCCATCGGATAGCCAATTGTATTTAGAATAGTCGTATGCTGGCAGAGAACTATAGAACTTGTGCAGTTCAAATTCTTTATCCGAAGCAGTTTCGATATCAAGCAACTTTCCTTCCTGTATGCATTTGCGCATAAAGTACTCGTGCTCGGCATCCATACACCCGCCGTTGACATTTGCATTAAAGGTTTGAATCATAGATTGCAAATACAATAGTTTTTCGTCATCATTTTGGGCGCTATCATAAAGGTATCTAAACATCACGGTTTCGCTAGTCAAGCTAGGCACTTCCACTACAACAAATGGCAAACTTGAATTGCAAATCGGTTGCGCTTTATCGGTTAACAAAAATTGAACTGCGTGCCCGAACTCGTGCGCAAAAGTAAGCATATCATCGGCATTATCCTGCCAATTAAAATGTAGCACAGGATGCCTATTATGCGAACCTCCACAATATATTGCGGAGCGTTTATTGCGGTTAGGATAGATATCACACCACTTTTCGCTGATAGCGCGCACAAAGGCATCCTCGTAGGTCTTACCTAGGTGCTTAAATGCTCCACGCATAATATCAACAGCACTATCAAAATCTACTTTTTGCTCGCTTTTGCTCATAGCTACAATGCTATCCCAAGGCTCCATTTTTTCTAGCCCCAAACCTTTGGCTTGTGCCATTTGATATCTGTAGCGAATGCCTACATTTTCGCGCGCTTTAGCTATAATTTTATCAAAAACATCTTTAGACATTTCGTAGCCATCTAACTGTTTTTCTAGCACTCCATTATATTTTTGCAACTTGTTCAAAAAGTCAGCCTCTTTTAATGCATTGTGCATGCAAGAAAACAGTGTAAGTTTATGCTCGCTCATTCCTTTGCTAAATGCCTTATAGGCGTTTTCGCGCAACACGCGGTCATCACTACGCAAATATTTACTATATAAAGATACGCTTAAATCGTGTAATTCACCTTTACTATCCGCCACTTTATCAAACTTTAGTTCATTATCAAGCACTACCTCGAATATACTTTGAAAGTCCGAAAAGTTTTGCATCTGCGAAACAAGATAACTTTCTCGCTCGTTTAATACATGCGAAAGATTTTTTATAAACATCTGGTAGGATAGTTTTCGGCTTTCAAAGCGCGGGTCCGCAATAATTTTATTTAGATAATCCTTACCTAAAGTTTGTAACTCCTCATCCACAAAGCTTGCAAGACTTTGCATTTCCACCATAACTTGATATATTGCGGTGTACATTTTTTGATAACTTATATTTGAACTATCGACATCTTTCAAGAACATCGCGTAGCACATCAGCACATCGCCGTCCACATCTAGTTTATCGCTAAACTCCTCAAACTCAAGCAAAGTATCTGGGTCACTCAATCTGCCCTTATATGAGGGTATCTTTTTTATATCACTCTTAAATTTTTCTAATTTATCATAAAAATCTTGCTCATCTTTGCAATATTCTGTTAAATCGAACTTATATTTTTCGTCAATATCTTTTCTATCTTTTAATTCCATATATCCTCCTAAATAACCCGAATTTAGTCTAATTATTTTTTACGAATGTTGTTTATTGTATTTGTTCATTTGTAAATTAGTTTGTTAGCATACATAATTTTGCACCTATATGGCGCATCAGACTGTATCAAACTACAAATAGAAAACTCAATGCAATTTGTAATTTACTTTTTGCTTTCGCAAAAAGCAAAATATTATTGTGTTTTGTGCGCAAAAACATATTTATGATGTTTCTTGACCACGGGTCAAGGGCGAGAGCCCTTGGACTAGGGTTTTAGGGGATGGAATATCCCCTAGAATCTAATTTGTCTACAATCTAATGCACCTATATGGGGCATTAGATGTAACACCATAAAAATAAAATACTAATACATATAAAATATAGGGCAAACTACTCACCCGCCCTATAATTTACACTATAAAAACTAATATTCTATTTTAAAGACTTTAATTTCATTACCTTAAATTTACAATTATAGGCAATAAGTTAAAGAAATTGTATAAGTTATAAGCAACACCTAAATCAAACTCATCTACCCACCAAAACTAAATATAAAGTCATATAAATTAAACTATGGTAGCAAGCGGTTTGGCCCGCGGAATATAAACATAGCCTCTTTAATGCTAGGCAGTTCTAGCAGTAGCATAGTAATTCTATCTAGCCCTATACCAAAGCCTCCGTGTGGTGGACATCCGTACTTAAAGAACTCAAGATAAAACTCAACATCCTTCTTTAAGCCCTTTTCCTCTGCCTGCGCCTTTAGCACATCGTAGCGGTGCTCTCTTTGTGCACCGGTTGTAATTTCCACACCACGCCAAATAAGGTCATAGCCCTGTGGAACACCCTCCGCGTTGCGCATATGGTAGAATGCACGCTTTTTAGCATCGTAATCGGTGATAAACATAAATTCGTGATTGTACTTTTCTTGCGCAAGTTTGTAAACGAGTTTTTCCGCCTCGGTAGTAAGGTCGCCCTTTTCAATGTCGTCAACAACAAAGTCGTAGCGCTCCTCTAACTCCTTGTAAACATCGGCAAGTTTCATTCTAGGGAAAGGCAAGGTTGGAACAATCACTTCTTTGCCAAATTCCTTTGCAATTATATCGCCGTACTGCTCTTTAACTTTAGTTAGCATATAGGTGAGCAGTTCCTCCTCAAGCTTCATGACATCCTCAAAGCTATCGATGTACGAAAACTCGATATCAAAGCCCGTAAACTCGGTAGCGTGGCGCGATGTATAAGATTGCTCGGCGCGGAACACTGGCGCACACTCAAATATGCGCTCTAGCCCCGCACACATTGCCATTTGCTTATAAAATTGAGGGCTTTGTGCAAGGTATGCGCGCTTATCAAAGTACTTTAGTTCGAATACATCCGAACCGCTCTCGCTGGCAGTTGCAATTATTTTAGGGGTATGAATTTCAACAAATCGCCTTTGCAATAAAAACTCACGCAAGGCATTTGTGCAACAAGTTTGAATCTTAAAAATCAAATCTTTGTTGCCCTCGCGCAAATCAAGCCATCTATAATCTAGGCGCATATCAATTGCAGTGTGCTCATCAATAGGCGAAACCTCAGCATAACTTTCCACTTTAACCGATTCTGGGATAAACTCGCGTCCTCCTAGTTTTACAGATGCGTTTTCGACAACCTGCCCTTCGATTGTTACAACCGAATTTACATTTAAGTTCGAAAAAATCTCTGCAATTTCTGGTCTTTCTGGCTTAAACACTGTAACTTGCACTTTGCCAGTTGTATCACGGATAATTATAAACTGAATGGTTTTTTGGTCGCGCTTAGCATCCACAAAACCCTGTATTTTTTGTATTTCTCCGCACTTTAATTCATCAATATAAGTTCTTTCCATTTTTATCTCCTAATTAAAATTAACTAGGTTAGTATACCACAATTTGCCCTACAAAGCAACTAATTAAATAATGTAACCATTTTTAATCTTTTTTGTTGAATATTTGATATGTTTATTTTTACTCTATAATCAAATTTAGTTGTTGATTTAGTTGATATAAGTTTTCTCTCATTTTAATAGTAAACATTGCCAACAAAGCATAATATGCTACACAGAAAGTCTAGGGCAAAAAGCGCCTTTTATTTGTGGAGCCTATAAGGCATAAATAAAAGTATTTGCTCATTCAATCTAAAAACAAATAGCATAACAACACAAATAAAACTACCCATAATAAGCAAATTTGCATATCAAACAAAAAGTTTTACCACACAATATGCACGCAAAATTCTATCTTTCTACCACAGCAAGCACGCTTGCAAGTATGCAGTAGCAAAGGCTTTTCATATAACTTTCCTGATTTAGTAGTTGCTCCTCCTCGGGGTTAGATAAAAAGCCACATTCCACTAAAATGCTGGGCGCAGATGTACTTTTTAGCACATATAAATCGGCAGGCTTTGCCTCCTTGCGGGCATTTGGCAAGTTGTTGATAAATGCTTTTTGCAAAACCTCGGCTAGTTGCTTACCGCTTTGCAGTTCATCATCGTAAAACACTTGCGCCCCGCGCGATGATGAGGCGGAGTATTTATTCATATGTATGCTTATAACTAAATCTGGGGCAGTGTTTTGTATAATTTCTCGGCGCTTGCGCATATCCTCCATCTTAAAACCATTTTTGTACTCGCTATAAAGTCCGTTTTCGTCATCACGAGTCATAATAACAGTGATGCCGTATTCGGTCATCATTTTCTTAAGGGTAAGGCAGTACTTTAAGTTTAGGTCGCTCTCTAGCGTGCCATTTGCGCCAACCGCACCAACATCTATACCCCTAGATGCTATAATAGGACAGTAAGCATAAGCAGTCATGTATTATTCAACACAAAAATCTAGAAAAAAGGAGGTTTAAGGACTCTTATCTTACACACTTAGGAAGATAGGTTTAATGCCTATCTTCCTTTATTTTAAAGCATTTCGGTATGTCGAAATCAAATTCATTATTCATAATGTTTTGGATATTCATAAACATATCAACAGGGTTATAATTTGGTTTATTTATTTCCGGATATGCTGTAATATATAAATCTAATCCAAATACACTACGAGCTTTTTTGTCAAAACCTTTAATTATAAATATATCAATAGGACCTTTGAATTTTTTAGACCTAACACTGCCTATTCTCTCATAGCCACAAAATAATAAAGAGGAATCTTTAAATACTATGCTGTTTAAGAACACATACTCTGCTTGAACATTTTTTACCATAATTGGTTTATCTTTATTAAATCCTAAACCCGTAAATTTTCTCATAATACCCCCACACAAAAGTAAGATACTGATTTTATGATTAAATTCCTAGCACTTTTTTTGACTTGGGACATAAATGCCTCACAAAATAGTAAAATTTAATGGAATTTAAAATGAAATATGTTATAATCAATTAGAGGTCGTTATGGAAGAAACACAATCTAAAAAAGTAATAATTTTATATATTCTTAAAATTCTTAAAGAGTTTTCTGATGAAGAACACCCAATAACTCAAAGTGATATCATCGCAAAATTAAAAGACTACGGTATTGATTGCGACAGAAAAACTATAACAAGAAATATTAACTATCTTATAGATTATGGATTTAATATTGTGAGAAATCTTGGTGGTGGTTGTTATTTCATCAATGATAAATATGACACTAGCGAAATAACATTTTTGGTTGATTGTCTTTATTCATATCCTGCCATATCACAAAGGCAAGCACAAAATCTTATAGATAAATTAACAAGTGAAGTAAGTAAATATGAAAGACTTAAATTTAAAAATATCTATAAATCAAACGAATTGACTAGAACTGACAATAAACAAATTTTTTACAACATTGACCAAATCAACTTTGCAATTGCAAATGATAAACAAATATCTTTTATCTACAATAAATACAACAAGAACAAAAAACTTGTGCCTAGAAAAGAAGAAAGATATATCATCAACCCTTATTTTATGATAAATAGCAAAGGTAAATATTTTTTAGTTTGCAATAAAGATAATTATGACAATCTTTCAAATTATAGAATTGACTACATAACATCTGTTGAAGTATTAGATACCAAAAGAAAACCTATAATTAAAACCACTGGAAATGAAAAAGGTATCAACCCAATAAATTATGCTAATGAGCATATTTATATGATGTCTGGACCTACAATTACATCAAAAGTAAAGTTATCATCAGAGAGAATGATAAATGATGTTATAGATTGGTTTGGAAAAAGTGTTAACTTTATTGAAAAAGAAAATGAAATTTTTGCTGAAATCACTGTAAACGAACAAGCTTTAATTTATTGGGCATTACAATATGGAGAAAATGTTGAGATTGTAGAACCAAAAGCAACTAGGGAAAAACTTGTAAATTATGTGGAAGATATATTAACTAAATATAAAAAATAGCAAGTGTTCTTGCTATTTTTTTGTTAAAACTCTAAACAAACAATCTCTATACTTTTAGGAACATCTTTTAAGAGTTTTCTAACCGCCTTTGTTTCCACAAACAAAGTTTCAAGATTATCACAACCAGAGAAAATATTTGTTCCTATTTGCTCAATTGACCCCGGCAAAGTTAACATTCTTAATTTTTTGCAATCTTTGAAGGCGTTATCGCCAATAGATTTGATTGATGTAGGAATTGTTAATTCATAAACATAATTATTTCCACTAAAAGCATTATTTGCAATTTCTTCGACAAAATCTGGAATTTCATATACCGATTGTGTAGAAGTGCCTATA
>CALVJT010000067.1 GCA_944332315.1 uncultured Clostridia bacterium | reverse complement strand
TTATTTTTTTTCAAAAGAGTCCACAAAATCTTTATCTATTTCCTTTTCTATATCTTTACTTGCGTCTGGCGTGGATAAAACACGATCGATATCAACTCTTTTTAGGTCCGTTGTTCGCAATGTTGGATCATTTTTATCAAGAGATAAAGGTGATATTTTGTAACGATCAGTGTGCTTACAAGTTCCATTAATTCTCTTATCACAAATAAGCGCCCATTTTTCATATTCATCACAAGCTTCAAATACAGCTATAGGTTCACTTAAAATTTCTCTTATAGTTGTATTCTCAGGAAGGGCAAATCTAATACTAGCATCTCTATCAAATGTATCTTTATCTAACTTAACGGAGTTAGAAAAAGGAACAACTATGGTAGCATCTTTTACCCCCTTAAAACACTCTCTGCAAATTCTTATATCTCCATGTAGATAACTAAGAAAATTTATCAATTGGTCTCTTTCTTGCCCTAGTTGATCTCCCCTAAGTCCACTTGCATTATATACAGATAATTCAGTAGCCTTATTTATTTCAGGTAGCACTATGTAACTAATTTTTTTATCAGTCAAAGGGAAAAATTTTTTAATTTCGTTGCCCTCAACATCAAAAGCGTATTCGGGATTATTGTTGTCATCAAATTTGATGTACATTGCCCCGCATTTTTTAAGAACACTCATATAAATAAACTCCTTTTAATTTTGTCAATGTAGTATAACACAAAAAAGAAAAACTGTCAATAAAATGTGTTGATGGAAAATTAATTGCAACAAAATTTGCTACAAAAAAAAGTGATTTTCCCTACATAATAAAGCAACCTAAAACTTAAAACGCAAAAATCACTATAGTTAGCATTTCAAATTTTGAAAGCAAGAAAATTAGCACCCAACTGCCCCTTCTTTTTTAGGGGATTTGCCATCCCCTAAAACCCTAGTCCAAGGGCTCTTGCCCTTGACCCGTGGTCTTATAAAAAACTAGCCTAGTTTTGTTCTAAAACAAATAAATATTTCTTTTGGCTTCCGCCAAAAGTAATTTTGTTTAGTACTAAACCTAAACTGAATTCCATATAAGCACAAGGTTCGCTTAGCACAAAGTGTGATTAGTAAATCAAAATAGTGCGTCATCGCAAAATTAAAAAGAAAAAAGTCGGCTTTGTTCAAGGCAAATATAGTGCACAAAACAATCGCTTAGTACTAACCAAGACCACGGCAGTGCGCCCTAGCCCCGCATTAGTACCTATCGCAAATAGAATACAAAAAAAACGATTAGCACCCAAGCAAAGACCACGCCATGGTGGGGCAACTATAGGTACGAATCTGTAGTATACACAAATAGAAAATTAAAATAAATATTAGTACTCAAGCAAAGACCACGGGAGTGCGCCATCGCACTCGAGGGGTTGTAGGGGAAAAGACTTTCCCCTACACTTGCACGAATGTGCAAGTATTTTGTATTGATTATAATTATTTATGTTTTTATATTATTTATATTTATGTTTTGTATTTTAGTTTGTTTAATGATTTACTTTTTTCAAAAAAAAAAAAAAAAATCTTAAAAAAATAAAATTAAATAAAAATCTAAAAAAATAAATAATATAAAAAATAAAATTAAAAAATTAAATAAAACAAAGCACTTACCAAATCATTTTGATGCCAGCGCCAACCATAACGAGCGCAAAAATGGCGCGAATCCAGATATTAGAGAGTTTTTTTAGCAAAAGCGAGCCCAGCACCCCGCCGACCACGCTACCCAGCACCACATAAAGCGCAGTATCAAACTCAATCGTAAAATTGGATATATAAACAATTATAGAAACCACCGAAATCGGCAACATAATAAGTATAGCCGTGGCGTGCGCCATCTTATCCTTGAGCTGAAGAAAGAACAGCAACAACGGCACGCAAAGCATCCCCCCGCCCCCGCCAAAAAGCCGTTGACAAACCCAATAATCAGCCCCACAACCAGCAAAATAATGTAGTCCTTTGCTTTAAGCCGGCGCGCCTCAGTGCAAGGCTCCCTGCAAGGCTTGATGGCAACGGGCGCCATTTCCGAGTTCTTTACAATCTGCGCGTACTGCTTTACCCTTTCTTGCGGACAATATATTATAAACTTTTCCCTTGCCCCAAACGCATTGTGGCGCACAGTTCGGCTACTAGGCTTTATGGTTTTTACCGATTTGTACTCAATATGCTTAGGCTCCACAAACGCACAACGCACAAATCCGCCGTCCTCAACCCCGCGCACCGCTCGATTTACTCCGTGCACCGCTTGCTTTGCTCCGCGCTTACTGTAATTTACTCTGTGCATACTGTAATTTACTCTGTGCATACTGTAATTTACTCCGCGCACCGCTCGATTCCCGTACATATCGTGATTTGCTCGGCGCGCACCATTATTCATCCCGCAATCAACCTTTTTCTCGATTTGGTAGGTCTCATAATCGGCAGATGCCTTGCCACGCACCACATTATCTGTGTATGGCTTTTTTAATTGGATATCCTTTTGATTTTTCATACCAATATTATGTGCTTTTAATTTAGATTATTTCATATTTTAATTTTATTTTTATTTTAATTATTTAAGAATCTATCTAAACGCAGGGGCTAACACCGCCCCCGCACCCCCCACGCAAGGACAGGCGTCCTTGACCTGTGGTCGGGGTTGGGTGCTAATACTTATTTTTGTTTTCTATTTGTGTATACTACAGATGCATACTTATGTTTGCCCCACCCGTGGCGTGGTCTTGGCTTGAGTGCTGATTTGTGCTTTGATATTCTATTTGTGGCTTTGTGGTTGGCAGACTATTAAAAAGGCGTCCTTAACCTGTGGTCATTGGTTAGGTGCTAGGATTTATTTTAATTTTCTATTTGCGTGTATTACAAATGCGAACCTAAGTTTGCCCCACCCATGGCGTGGTCTTGGCTTGAGTGCTAATTTGTGCTTTGATATTCTATTTGTGGCTTTGTGGTTGGCAGACTATTAAAAAGGCGTCCTTAACCTGTGGTCATTGGTTAGGTGCTAATTTATGCTTTTGCTTTCTATTTGTGTATACTGCAGATGCGAACCTATGCTTGCCCCACCCGTGGCATGGGCTTTGTTAGTATTAAGCGCTAGTTTTGTTGCTTTAACCCACATTTTGTGCTAAGCGAACTTTGTGCTTATATGGCACTTAGATTAGTTTATGTACTAACAAAAAATTACTTTTGGCGAAAGCCAAAAGAAATATTTATTTGTTTTTAGTACAAAGCTAAGCTAAAGTTCCTATAAGACCACGGGTTCAAGGGCGAGAGCCCTTGGACTAGGGTTTTAGGGGATGGCAAATCCCCTAAAAAAATGCGGTTCTAGCCCCTGCAAAGATAAAATGCCCCACCCGTAGCGTGAATATTATGGTGCAAAGGATAGTTTATGTACTAAACAAATTTACTTTTTGCGCCAGCAAAAAGAAATATTTTTTTGTTTTAGTTCTAAACTAGGCTAGTACCCTTATGCCCACGGGTTCAAGGGCGAGAGCCCTTGGACTAGGGTTATAGGGGATGGCAAATCCCCTAAAAAAATGCGGTGCTAGCCCCTGCAAAGGTAAAATGCCCCACCGTGGCATCGACTTAGCTTGGGTGCTAATTTGTGCTTTAATATTCTATTTGTTGTAAGTCCATTCTTAATTTACTATTTAATTTATCTAAACTGTCATTTTTTTTGCCCACAAAAACAAAAAAGTGTTATAAAATATTTGATTTTTGGACGATAATATTATATAATATCAATAATCTTTTGCTTTTGGGCATTTTGCGCCTATCAGCAAACAAATTTAACAAAAAGGTGAAAATATTATGAAATACAAATCACAAAACAAAAGCATAATGGCAATAGCCATAGCAATAGTTTTTTTGCTAGCGCAGTTAGTGCTCTGCTTGCCAATTTTTGCGCAAAAAATTAGCACAAGCGCCAGCAGTAATAACGAAAGGACAGAGTACTCCGAAATTGTCAGCATATCAAACGGCAACTTCAGCGATACCACAGGCTCCTCGTATCCGCGCACGCCTAGCAACTGGACTGCGCAGACAGGCGCCTCCTCTGCCGACCAACTAAAGGCGGGCGTTATAGATGTATCTAACTCCGGCTTTGAGCAGTACGATGAGGACTACGGGCTAACCACTAATCCCGAATCGCCCACAAACACCGATAACTACATCCTGATGCTAAACGCGCAAGATTATTCGGTAAACTACGGCTACAGCTCCTCGGCGCTCACGCTAGATGCGCAAAGCTACTACGCAATATCGTTCTATGCGCTCACCCGCTCGGATAACAACAACGGCTTTTCGGCATATCTAGTTAGTGACGATATCGAAAACACCGCCCTAAACTCGTTTATAAGTGTGCAATCGGGGCAATGGAATAGGTATACCTTTTATGTTTCAACGGGCATTAGTAGCACATCCGTGAACTTAGAGCTGTGGATAGGCACAAAATCGCAAAGCCAAAGCACACAAGGCGCGGTATTCTTTGATAATGTAACCGCAGTTAAGTACACCGAAACCGCTTTTGCAAACCTTGCAAAGGATACCTTGACATCAAAATCAATCAACCTACAATCTAGCCTTGTAAACAAAATCACAAACGCAAGCTTCGAGAACGGCGCCGAGGGTTGGACGCGCTTGACCACAAACGATGCAACAAACGCGCTTTCGGGCATAACCAGCCTATCCGCCAACGGCTTTGATACCTCGGCAACACAAATTGCCACCGCGCCATCTACAAATATGGTGAACGCAAAGGATGCAAGTTTGCTTACAATCGCAAACCAACGCGGACTATTTATAAACAACCTTTCCGAAACCTACACAGGCTACAAATCTACAAGCTTTGTGGTGGAAAGATTTGCAAACTACGCCATCTCTGTTTGGATAAAAACTGGCAGTTTGAGCACAAACGGCGCAAGCATTGTTTTGACGCAACTGGATGACGAGGACGAGGATACTACCGAGTATTCAAGCACATTCGATAGCCTCAACACCTCAAGTTTTACCAACGCATTTTCAAACAACTGGGCACAGTACACCTTTTATGTGCAAGGCAATCCTTTCGAGGATACCCAAATGCAACTTGAACTTTGGCTAGGCACCGAGGATGCCGAAACGCAAGGCTATGCTTTCTTTGATGAAATCAGAGTCACCGAAATCACCCCATCGCAGTTCACCGATGCCACCGAGGATACCTACAACAAAAAGCTGACCCTCTCTAGTCTTGAAAGCCTAGATATAGCAAACGGTGCATTCAACCTAGTATCAACTGGCGATAAAGTTGAGGGCGTTTACGAGCCTAGCAACTGGACTTTGAGCTCCAGCGATGAAAGCCTGCCATACAGCAGATTCAGTGGCGTTATCAACACAAAGAGCGAATACTTTGATGCCACATCGCAAAACTATAACTTGTTTGTAAACCCAGGCGTAATTCCTACGCAAAACAACAACCTAGATGTTTCGCAAGTTTCAAACAACATCTTAATGATTTATAACCCTGCCCCTATTGACCAAACTTATACGAGTAGCGAATTTAGTTTATCTACCGAAACAACCTACCACATCACTTTCTATGCAAAGGTTGCAGATAATACAGGCTCGGCTACCGTGAGCATCACAAACGATGGCAACACCATTGCAAAGTTTGTGGTAGATAGCACCGAATGGACGCAGTATCACTTCTACATCCAAACGGGCACCGCTTCGGAAAATATCATATTTGCGCTTTCACTCGGTAGCGAGGAGAACCCTCAATCAGGGCACGCGTTCTTTGATAACTTCCTAGCAAGCACCCCAGCAGAGGGCGAGGAACTTGATATTTACAGTATAACCGCTAACTCCACCACCGCTGTTTGCGATTTAACCGAGGAAAACTTTTTGGTTACCGGCGATTTAGGCAACCACGGCGTTTATGACCCTTATCTATGGAACGGCGAAAACAGCGCTAACGAGGCAGATACAACTGTAATTGCCGGCATTGTAAAAACCAACAACAACATTTTGCCAAACAGCTTTGGTTTAGGCAACGAAAACGCGCTATCGGATAATAGACTAGTTATATTTAGCCCTAACGATACGCACTACACCTTTACAAGCGCAAACTCGTACACATTCTCGGCAAGCTCCTACTACCAAGTAGATGTAACCTTTAAGGTATACAACATTGGGCAGGATGCAGAAAATGTTGTGCTTGATGATGACGACAATGCAATTCCGTTTGGCGTGTTCCTAGAACTCAGCGGACTTAACCTCACATCCAGCGCAATCACTTCTACCGAAAACGAGTTTATCACCTATAGTTTCTATATTAGAACATCGTCTACCGAAACATCCAGCACCCTATCAATCAGCCTAGGCGGAGCAAATGCTCTAACAAAAGGCGGTGTTGCCGTTTCTAGCGTAGTTGTGGCAGAATCTACCGAGGATGCCTACAACGAGGTTAGCGACGATTTGGACGAAAATATCGGTATGAAAGTCAACCTAAGTGGCGAGGACACCACTTCCGATGACGATAACACCTCGGGTGGCACTCCAGACTTTGGCTTGATTGATGTTGCGGGCATAATTATTGTTGTAGCTCTAGTTATAGCAATAATCGGCACAATTGTAAAACAAGTGCTAAAACGCAAAAAGCCAGTTAAAACTACCGTTGGCAAGTACGATAGAAACTACGATGCTAAAAAGGATAAAAACTCCGATAAGGCAGAAGCAAGATTGCAAGAGGTTGAGCAAGAAATTATCAAACTTAACGAAACAATTACAATTTTAACTCGCACACAAAATGAGTTGATTGAAAAGCGCAACGCTTGCACCGACCCTATCGAAAGCGAAAAACTCCTAAAGCAGATTGATAAGATTAGTAGCGAACTCTCCTACGAACTCGATAATAAAGATTCCGTAGAAAAAGAACGCAACATCCTAAAATCTATGCTAGATAAAAATAATTAAACAAAATATAAATTGAATAATAAAATATTCAATTAATAAAATATAATCAATTACAAAACAAAAAGCCTGCGTTCCGCAAGGCTTTTTGTTTATTTTTATTTTTTGTGCGATGGCGCACTCCCGTGGTCTTGGTTAGTACTAAGCGCAAGTTTTTAGTCTCAACCTACATTGTACTAAGCGAACTTCCGCACTTTCTATTTGTGCGATGGCGCACTCCCGTGGTCATAAGTGAGTACTAATATTTGCTTTAGTATTCTATTTGTGCATACTACAAATGCGAGCATTGTGTTTGCCCCACCTTGGCGTGGTCAATGCATGGGTGCGAGTTTATAGTTGCTTTTTATATTAACTTGTGTTGTATTATAGTACTAAGCAATAGTTTTAAGTACTAAAAAAAAATTCCTTTTTCGTAAGAAAAAGAAATATTTTATTTTTTTAGTACTAAACTAAGCTAGTGCCCATAGGACCACAGGTCAAGGACGCCTGTCCTTGCACAGGGTGCAGGGGCGGTGGTAGCCCCTGCAATAAAAGCTATTATTCAACAGGCATAATTTTGATA
>CALVJT010000066.1 GCA_944332315.1 uncultured Clostridia bacterium | reverse complement strand
TTGTATGCCTATGTTTTGGTATTTAATTTTGTATCCGTTTTTATTGTGGATAGTGCGATTTAATTTGCTAGGCACTATGCTACAATTTGCGAAATTAATGTTTTTAGTAGTATTGCTACTACTGTCTCCCCCCCCCCCCCCCTACTTTTTTATTTTCAAAAAACATAACTTTCTTGCTCCTTTTTCGCTCGTATTTTATGATTAAGTATACACCTTTTTTTATTTATTTCAAAATAATTTTAGGGCATAATTATAAATTTACTATAATTTTACAAAAAAACTTTTACAATTCGTAAAAGTTTTGATGTTAAAATCTTTTTTTTATTAAAAATTTAATCATATGGTATATTTTTGGATGTTAATGCGGTTGATTTATATTTTACAACAGTTAGCATCTATAATTTCGCATAAATTTAATTTTTTTACGAAATTTTTAAGGTTTTAATAAGTTAATTTAAGGTTTGATACTAAAGTTTTTATTAAGACTAGTTTAACACTTTTACAAAACAAGACTAATATCACATATTATAATGATATAAAAATTTTATTACATTATTAATTTATTAAGTGCTTTTATTTATTACAAAACAATATTTTATTTTGTTGCAATACAATATTTTTGTTTGTTATCAAATAATAGCATTAAACTTAAAAAAAATTATCAATATATTACAAGGCACGGCGGACAGATTTTAGCGCATTTTTTTCGAGCCTACTGACTTGTGCTTGTGATATGCCGACATCTTTACTAATTTCTATTTGCGTTTTGCCCATAAAGTAGCGCATTATTAAAATTTCTCTTTCCTTTGGGGGGAGGGTTTTCATTGCTTCCTTAATAGATACGGAGGTTGAAAACTTGGAGTGCCCTTCACTTTCATCGCTAACTTGCTCCATAAGAGAGATGGCATCGGTATCATCGGTATAGATTGGGTCGTAGAGAGACATTGGCTCGGCTATGGCTTCAAGCGCCATTGCTACATTTTTTACTTGGACATTTAGGCTGTTTGCAATTTCCTCGATAGTTGGCTCGCGCTGGAGTTCCCCTTCGAGCTTATCGCGCACTTTTAGTGCTTGGTACGCTAAATCGCGCAGGCTACGCGTGACGCGTACGCAGTTATTATCGCGCAGAAAACGCCTAATTTCGCCCACAATCATTGGCACGGCGTAGGTTGAAAAGCGCAGGTTTAGGGTTAAATCGAAATTATCTATTGCCTTTATTAGCCCTACGCACCCTACTTGGAACAAGTCCTCGGCGTTGGGATAGCGCGCCAAAAAGCGGTGCATTACGCTAAGTACCAAACGCAAGTTGCCGTAAATAAAATTGGTTTTTAGTTCAATTTCGCCATTTTGTATTCGTTTTAGCATATCCAACTGCTCTTTTGCGGTGTACTTTGGAAGTTTGCTTGTATCTACCCCGCATAGGACTATTTTTGATGTCATATCGTACCCCTTTGATACTGACATTTTGCCCCAAAACAGATTTTTTATTCACTTTTTTAATAAATTAAATTGCTTAAAATATTGCTTTTTATGTTTATAAAGGCAAGCCTTACTTTTTGCTATAAAAATTAAATACGATAATTTTAGACAAAAGTTTTATTAAAAATTTATTTATTATCACAATTCTTTACGCGGGAATTTGGGGCTTGGTGCTAAACTATTATTAGCTATGGTTGTTTATATTGAGTATGTTATTTTAGATAATTTTATAATTGATTTTATCATTTTGTTTTGCACGGCTAAGCTTGCAAAGCTAGAGATTAAAAAGTGGCGAATTTTTGCTTCCTGCATACTGGGGGTGGCGTTTGCTTTTTTAACTCCTTATATAAGTATTCATAATGTTATACTTTTTATCATAAAGTTATTAATGGGAGTAATTTTAGTTTATGTAGCGCTACCTATAAAAAGAATTAAACAATTTTTGCTTGCATACTTTATATTTATATTCCTAACATTTTTAATTGGCGGGATATGTTATGGCTTACAGGGCTTTGTGCAGACGGCGCAGATTGTGGATGGGGCTTTTACATACACAAGCGAATTTCCTGTATCACTTATTATACTTGCGGTATTTGTTTTTGTACTACTGGGCAACAACTTATACAATGCTATAAAATCTAAAAAAAAGTTTACTAGAATTGCTGTGCTTTACAATGGTGTAAAACTGCAACTGAATGCGCTTATTGATAGCGGAAATCAACTTATAGATGGACAAACTAAACTGCCTATTTCGTTTTTAAGTAGAAGTGAGTTTATAAAAAAGTTTGGCGCCATTGATTTTAGGCACGATGCCACCTACGAAAACTTGCTTTGCAAAACTATAACTGGCACAAAGCTTTTAGACACTATACTAATTGATAAACTTATTATCCTAGATAATAATTCTACAATTTTGAATGCAAGGATTGCTCTTTATGATTTTGATTGCAGGCAAAACTTTAATGCAATTATTAGCGAAAATATGGTAAATTGAGGTGTTTTATGTTTATTAAAAAAATATTACAGTTTTTTAGAGATTTATTTACTGGCAGGCTTTTTCAAGCAAAGGATGAATATGTATTTTTTGTGTTCGGCCCAGAGCTACCTGCCCCACTTACGCCCGAGGAGGAGGAAGCGTACATTTTGCGCTTGTGCGATGGCGATGATGAGGCAAAGCAAAAGCTTATAGAACACAATTTGCGTCTTGTAATTTACATAGCAAAAAAGTTTGACAACACCAACATTGATATGGAGGACCTTATTAGCGTTGGCAGTATTGGGCTAATTAAGGCGATAAACTCGTTTAATAACAACAAAAACATCAAGCTTGCCACATACGCTTCGCGTTGCATTGAAAATGAGATTTTGATGTTTTTGAGGAAATCTAAAAAATTAAAAACTGAAGTTTCGTTTGAAGAACCGCTAAACGCTGATTTAGATGGCAATGAGTTATTGTTGCAGGATATTTTGGCTACCGACTACGACATTGTTTACAAAAATGTTGAAAATGGTGTAGAAAAACAGATTCTTTGGCAGGTTATTTTAAAGTTGCCCCCTCGCGAACAAGAGATTATGCTTATGCGCTTTGGGCTGAATGGCGTTGACGAGAAAACTCAAAAGGAAGTTGCCGATATGATGAATATTTCGCAAAGCTATATTTCGCGCATCGAAAAGAAAATTTTAGGCAAGATGGAAAAAGAGATGCGCCGTCTTTATAGTTGACTTATGATTTTTTTGTTTTATTTTTTATTTTTATTAAATTTTTTCAAGCGTTTTTCTTTTTGCTTGCGCAAAAAGGAAACTCATTTAAAAATATAAAATACTAAAAAAAAATAATTAAAATGCAATAAAATAACAAAAATTATACATTATAAATAACATTCACTTAAAATGCAGGGGCTTTCACCTTCCCTGCACCCCACGGGGTGGGATGCCCCACCCGTGGCGTGGTCTTGGGGTTGTGCTAATTTGCGCTTTTGTATATTTTTTATATAAAGTACAAATTTGAATATGTAGAGCGTCCTTGACCTGTGGTCTCGGCTTAAGTGCTTTACTATACTTCTGTTTTCTATTTTTGTTTAGTATTATTGCGTACTCTATTGCCCACCCGTGGCGTGGTTTGGGGGTTGTGCTAGTTTGTGCTTTTGTATTCTTTTTATTTTTAAGTGCAAATTTGAGTATATAGGGCGTCCTTGACCTGTGGTCTCGGCTTAGGAACTTAGATATAGCATTTCCTTTCTATTTCTGTTATGTACAAATGCCTACATTAGTTTGCTCTACCCGTGGCGTGGTATTGGGTGTTTGTGCTTTTGTATAATTTTTATTTAAAGGATAAATTTGGGACAATTATCTTTATGCTAACCCACTGTTGTGGGGCATTTTTATATAAAATGGTATAAGCAAACAAATTTAGTTGTTTTAATTTGTGTTTTATGCTATAATTGTTTACTTTATATTTAGGAGTTTTTATGTGGTGGCTTGTTTTAATATACATAATTGTTACGGCACTTGTTATATTTTGTGCTGTGGCATTATCAAGCATACTGGACCAATTAGATAAAAGGACGCGCATTTCCAGCGTATTTTTAGGTGGCCTAGTTCTTGCTATTGTTACATCTTTGCCCGATTTGTTTACTGCCCTTTCATCGGTTTGTTTTATAAAAGAACCCGAACTTGCATTTGGCGGGATACTTGGGGGCAACATTATAAATCTTGCAATTCTTGCTTTCTTTATAGCGGTTAGTACAAAAACTTTTAGCGAAACTACTATAAACAAGCGCTTTATTATTACAACCGTAATAAGCCTTATTATTTCGATAATTTTGCTATTAAACGCTTTTTTACCAGATTCGTTTATGATACTGGGCATAAATGTTAATGCAATTAGCATATGCATTGTTGCTTTGTACACGATAATGCTTGTTCTAAACAAGGGCGACCACAAGACAAATGCTGTGGATACGCTTGTTGTTAGCAAGTACTCGGTTAAAAAATTGGTGCTATTCTTTGTATTGTGTGCTATTGCGCTTATACTTTGCGCGGTTGCACTATCTTACATTACAAACATACTTTCCGATTACTACTCTATTGATAAAAACTTGGCGGGCGCGCTATTTTTGGGGCTATCCACTGCTCTGCCTGAAATTGTAACCACCACGGTGTTTATTAAAAAGAAAAACTTTAATTTGGCTGTAGGTAGCATTGTTGGCAGTGTGGCTTTTAACTGGCTGATACTTGTGCTATCCGATATATTCTACTTTGATGGCACTATATTTATGAAAGATGCCAATGCGCAGATGTTGACGGGCTTTTTGACGGGTGCGCTTGCGCTGATGACGGTTATACTGCTATTTAATGCCTTCCTAAAAAAGAAAAATGCTTGGCGTTGGCTGTACTTTTGTTTATCCGTTGCAGTTGTTGCGCTGACAGTTGCATACCTTGTAACCGCATTTTACATTTTATAATTTTGTTTACAACTAAATTAAATTCTTGTTCTATAATATTCGTGGGGTAATTAAACATATAGCAGAAAGGGCTTTGCAAATGTATGAACCACCATTAACAAAAAAGAACTTAAATTTTATACAAAATGTCGGGATAAATATTAACTACATTAATACCCCAACATTTATATATATCTTAAAAAAACTTTTTGCTGTTGCAAAAAAGTTTTTTGTTATTTTTTATTAACGGCGGTATGTTATAATATAAATCAAAGTTTTTTTGCTAAATATTTACCCACGAATAATATAAAACTATTTTTATGTTCAAAATCATGCTAAAACTTAATTCTCGTTTTTAAGTTCTACTAATCATTTAGAAAAAACGCCAAAATTTTGTGTTGTAGCGATTATTTTAGAAAAAATGCAACACTACAAAAAAAATTATTAGTTATTAGATTTTACAATCTTTTTTATACTCCTACTATGCCCTTTCCTACTACTTAGTTTGTAGGCTTGATTTATATAATTTATCTCAATATCTGTATTGACAAGCTTGCATTTTTGTTTTATAATATTGCAAAGGAAAATTAAATATGAGCGATACAAATTTAATGTACGGTATGATTGTTCCCGCAGATTTTAGGGAGCTAGCAAAAAAATACCAGTTTGAGATAGAGACTGCGCGCCACGCTGGCACGATTGCACAGATGGACAAGACTGATTTACCTAATATAAATATGTACGGAATGCCTTTGAGCGAACTACTGAGTAAATCGATATCGGCTGACCGTTGTTGCCAGACTGCGATTGCTGTTTCGCTTGCGATACCGCAGTGCGAAATTATTGTAGCAAATTTTCGTAAGCGTGCGGCGTTTTACTACAAGGCGGCACAGGAATGCAATGACGAAAGTTTTATTAATCAAAACGCAAAAAACTCCAAGGCAATAGACACTTTGGAGCCCACATATTTAGGCGCTTTTATTATTGCAAAAGGAAAGGACATACTGCAAAGCGGTATTAAATTTAAGACAAAACACGGGCAATTTATTATTGAACCCGATAAAGAATATGCTATTGATACGCAATTTTGCGAGATTATGGAATTTAGTGCATTTAGCCTTATAAATTACCCACAACCAATGAATACTATTATAAATGAAAAATTAAAAAAATCTGCTATATGGCAGGCTCTTTATGCGCAAAGGGAGCAAAGAGGCAAGGAGTACTCGCTTACCGATTTACAAGACATTATAAAAGTTGCATCCACAAGTAAAACAGCTTTAGATTTATATTTTAGCAAACTAATTTGCGCGGATGCAATAACATTGCTAAACCGCCCTTGCTCGCGCGCAAAAGTTTTTAAGGAATATAACGCAATAACACAAGAAAAATCAATTTGAATTTATAAAAAAGATTCTATGCAAATTTTTGGGAGAAATATCGTACATAATTATAATACCCCAATATTGATTATATAATCTAAAAAAATAAGGAATTTTTACATAAGCAAAAATTCCTTTTTATATATAAATTGTTTGTAGTTTATAAAAAATCTATATATAAATAGCTCAGATTGTAGACAAAATTAAATTCTAGGGGATATTCCATCCAATTGAGCCCTAGTCCAAGGGCAAATATACTTAGGCTTACGCACTTTTATAAAATAGAATATAAGTGCAAATATTAGCACTCACCTAAAGACCACGGGAGTGCTCCTCAGCACCCCTTGAACCCGTGGTCAAAA
>CALVJT010000065.1 GCA_944332315.1 uncultured Clostridia bacterium | reverse complement strand
ATTTTATACACTAAGTTATGATCCAGAACTTCAGCGTGATGGAAGTGGTTTAGTATATGGTATATGCAACCCAGCAATAGATAAAATCTATTATTATAAAGATGATTTTAGCAATGCAGTAGAAGCAACAAAAACTTTGAATAGTGAAAATCATTTTGAAATTCAAATTCCTGAAGGATATACTGTTCGTATTTATGTAATTGAATCGGAATTACCAGAAGTTTATAGTACTTATTTTTTTGGTTACTCTGATTCCGCAAGTGATTCTTTAGGTATGCTTATAAAAAACGAGTCAGGGGAAGTGTATGGCGAATTTGCAATGCCTAATGAAAATGTTACAAACTTGATGTTGAGAGATACTAGAGGGCCTATGTAATGAAAATGAGGAGCATAAACAGTGGTATAAGAATCTCGGAAAAGTAAAAATATGGATAATTTGTGTTAAAATTTAATTACAACATATTAATTATATATTAAATTACGATAAAATAATATTTATAAAATATGCTTGCATGAAAGTGTAAGCATATTTTATAAAATTCTTTACTTGGGAAAAAAGAAAAATGGATTAAAAAACAAGTATTTAGCAAAGACTACTAAAAAAAGTCAAGACGATGAGTTTTTCTCAAAAAGTGCTTGACTTTATATTTTTTTTATGGTAATATACTATGTATTTTATCTAAAATTTACTTTATATCTGTTTTTTTGTTGTTTTTTGAGGGTAAAATTGTGCCTTTTAAGGCATTTTTTATGCGCCATTTGCGGGCAAAATGTTCTACCAAACTTTTTAACAAGTTGTATGGTAGCATATTCTCAAAAAAAATGCAAGGGAATTGATAAAATTTTTTGATAGGGAGCAATTAAATGATTCAAAATTCGGAAAATGCTAGACAAGCAGTAAAAGTGAAGTATGGTAAACGCGAACGCTTGCAGATATTGCACAGCGATATTCCTTTAGAGTTGCCATACCTTATTTCTATTCAAAAGGACTCTTTCAACAAGTTCATACAAGAGGGTATGTGGAACATTATGAAGGAGTTTTCTCCTATTATCGACTTTTCGGGCAAGGCGGAACTCAGTTTTCTTTCTGTTAGGCTAGACCCGCAGTTCAAGTACGATAAATACGAGTGTATGAGGAGGGGGCTTACATACTCTTGCCCTATAATGACAACTTGCAGGTTAATTAATCGCGAAACAGGCGTTGTTATTGAAAAGGAAGTTTATCTGGGTGATATGCCTATGATGACGCAAGAGGGCACGTTTATTATAAACGGTGTAGAGCGTGTAATTGTCAGCCAAATCGTTCGTAGCCCTAGCGTGTACTACAAATCGGAAATGGATAAAACTGGAACACGCCTATATTCGGGGCAAATGATACCTAATAGAGGTGAGTGGATAGAGTTCGAAACCACCCCTCTTGGCATCATAAAAGCTACCATAAATCGTGCAAGCAAAATGTCTTTGGGCATTTTCCTAAAGGGTATGTTGTGGTCTTACGATGAATCTAAGGCTTTTATGAAAAAGAAGGGCGTTAAAAAGGATGATGAGAGCAATACCGATGTGTTTAACGACTACATCATAGACCTTTTTGGCGGAGATGAACTAATAAAAAATACGCTAGAAAAAGAGGCGTTCAAAACTCCTGAGGAGTGCTTGTTGGAGCTTTCCAAAAAGTTGCGTCCAACCGAACTGCCTAGCGTAGATGCCATAAAAACCTATATAAACAATGTTTTTTACACCGAGCAAAGGTACGATTTGGCAAGGGTTGGCCGTTATAAATTTAATAACAAGCTCAGCCTTGCAAACAGAATTATAAAACAAGTTTTGTTTGAGGATGTAAAGCTTGAGGATAAAGTTATCCCTAAAGGCACCGAAATTGACCGCGACCTTGCTTGGGAAATTCAAGATGCTGGCATAAACGAAGTTTGGGTAGATGTAAATGGTTCTGGACATAAAGTTATAGGCAATAAAACAGTGCACCTTGATAAAATTATCAAATGCGACCCACAAGAATTGGGCATATATGAACTTGTGCACTATCCAACACTGTTGCAAATAATGTCCGAGCACAAAACTAAAGAGGAAAGGCTTGAAGCTATTAAAGAAAATGTAGATAAACTTTGCTCTAAAACCCTTACTATAGATGACCTTATTGCTTCAATTAGCTTTTTGCTAGACCTTAACGCAGGCATTGGCGTAACTGACTATATCGACCACTTGGCAAACCGCCGTGTTTGTCCGGTTGGCGAGTTGATGTCCAACGCGCTAAGACAAGGTATGGTAAAACTTGTAAATCTTGCAAAAGAGAGTATGCAAAGCCAAGATTTAACTCAGGCGGACCCTACTACTATTGTAAACGCTCGTCCTATTAATAAGGAACTGAGGAATTTTGTTGCAACCAGCCAACTTTCGCAAATTATGGACCAAGTAAATCCTATAGCGGAACTCACTCAAAAGCGTAGGCTTTCGGCTGTTGGTACGGGCGGAATTAAAAAAGAGCGTGCAAGTGCCGAAGTCCGCGATATTCACTACACGCACTACGGCAGAATTTGTCCTATTGAAACGCCAGAAGGGCAATCGGTTGGACTCATCAACTCACTTGCTCTATATGCAAAAATAAACGAATACGGCTTTATTCTTTCACCATACAGAAAGGTTGATAAAGCTACAGGCATTGTTACCGACCATGTAGATTACCTTATGGCTGATGAGGAGGAAAAGTACATCATAGCACAAGCTACCGAGCCACTTGATAATGATGGAAAGCTTTTGCATGACCGCCTTGTTTGTCGTTTTAAGGATAGAATTATAGAGGTTGATAGGGCAAGGGTAGATTATGTTGAAGTTTCGCCAAGGCAACTGCTTTCGGCGGCAACAACAACTATACCTTTCCTTGAAAACACCGAGGCAAAGCGTGCCTTGATGGGCTCAAACATGCAACGCCAAGCAGTGCCACTTTTGAGGACCGAAGCTCCATTTGTTGGAACTGGTATGGAGGAAAAAATTGCGCGCGATAGTGGTGCTATGATTATTGCCGAGGAGGATGGCGTTGTTTCGTATGTATCTGGTACCGAAATACGCGTCCAAGACGATAACGGCAAAGAGCATACTTATGAACTTATAAAATTTGTAAAGACCAATAAAGATACTTGCTTAAATCAAAAACCTTGCGTAAATAAGGGTGATAGAGTTAAAAAAGGCGATGTTATAGCAGATGGCTACTCCACAAACGGCGGAGAACTTGCCCTTGGCAAGAATATGCTTATTGCCTTTATGAACTGGGAAGGTTATAATTACGAGGATTCTATACTAATTTCCGAGCGCTTAGTAAAAGAGGATGTGTTTACATCTATCTATCTAACTACATCCGAAACTAAAGCGCGTGCCACAAAACTCGGCGATGAGGAAATTACAAGAGATATTCCTAATATCAGCGAGGAATCGCTAAAGAATCTTGACGAAAACGGCATTGTTAGAATTGGCGCCGAAGTTAAACCTGGTGACATTTTGGTTGGCAAAATCACTCCAAAGGGTGAAACCGAACTCACTCCAGAGGAAAGACTTTTGAGGGCAATTTTTGGCGAAAAGGCGCGTGAAGTTAAAGATACTAGTTTGACTGTTGATCACGGACAAGGTGGTATTGTTGTAGATGTTCAAGTGCTTTCTAGAAAAAATAAGGATGAACTTGAGCCTGGCGTAAACCAACTTGTGCGCGTAACCGTTGCGCAAAAAAGAAAGATTTCTGTCGGCGATAAAATGTCTGGTAGACACGGTAACAAGGGCGTTGTTTCTAGGGTGCTACCTGTAGAGGATATGCCTTATATGTCTAACGGGCAACCAGTGGATATTGTCTTAAACACGTTGGGTGTGCCTTCGCGTATGAACCTAGGGCAATTGCTTGAAGTACATTTAGGATTAATTGCTAAAACGCTTGGCTTACATGTTGCTACACCTGTTTTTGATGGCTTTAACGAAAATGACATTGAAAAAATGCTAAAGGAGAACGACTTGCCAGAGGATGGCAAAATGACTCTTTATGATGGTAGGACAGGTTTACCTTTTGATAATAAAGTGACCGTTGGCTATATGTATATGCTTAAACTAGACCATATGGTTGATTCTAAGATGCACGCAAGAAGCATTGGCTCCTATGCACTAGTAACTCAACAACCACTTGGCGGTAAGGCTATGTTTGGTGGTCAAAAGTTTGGTGAAATGGAAGTTTGGGCTATCGAGGCTTATGGCGCGGCAAACATTTTGCAAGAAATGCTAACCGTAAAATCGGATGATGTAAGCGGTAGAAACAAAACTTACGAAGCAATTGTAAAGGGCGAACCTATTGCCGAGCCGGGTGTGCCAGAGGCATTTAAGGTGCTTATGAAAGAGTTCCAAAGCCTTGCGCTTGATGTGCGCATTTTGAATGAGGAACATAAGGAAATTTCGTTAAGCGAACTCAGTGATTACGATGTCGATATTAAAAAGACTATCAAGGAACGCGATAAAGAATTAAAAGAAATTGAGATTGCTGACGATATAGATGTAGATAATGAAGATATTCAAGAGGATTCGACCGATGATGACTATCCTATAGAAGCGGTAAGTCCTACGGAAGATGAATTTGATACTGACGATTTATTTGATGATTTTGATGATAATGATTAGGAGAGATTAATAAATGTTTGAACTGAACAATTTTGATTCTATACAAATTGGTATAGCATCTCCGGACAGAATCCGCGAGTGGTCGCATGGCGAGGTAACGAATCCCGAAACTATCAACTACCGTACACAAAAACCAGTGATGGGTGGTTTGTTTTGCGAGCGCATCTTTGGCCCTAGAAAGGACTGGGAGTGCTACTGCGGTAAATACAAGAGAATTCGCTACAAGGGCGTTGTGTGTGATAAATGTGGTGTAGAAGTGACGCTTTCAAGGGTGCGCCGTGAAAGAATGGGGCACATAGAGCTGGCAACTCCTGTATCGCACATATGGTTCTTTAAGAGCGTGCCAAGCAGAATTGGTACTTTGCTCGATTTAACGCCAAAGGCACTTGAGCAGGTGCTTTACTATGTAAACTACATCGTGCTTGACCCTAAGGATACCGATTTGCAATTTAAGCAAATTTTATCCGACCGCGAGTACAGAGATTTAGTAGAAAAATTAGGCTACAATTCTTTTAGAGTTGGTATGGGTGCCGAAGCAATTAAAGAATTGCTAGATAGGCTAGATTTGCAGGCAGAATCTAAAGAATTGGCTGCATCTTTGAAAACAGCCAAAGGGCAAAAGCGCATTAAGGCAATTAAGAAACTAGATATTGTACAAAGTTTTATTAAAACAGGTGCTAAGCCTAGCTGGATGATACTCGATTGCTTGCCAGTACTACCGCCTGAATTGCGACCAATGGTTGTGCTTGAAGGAGGACGCTATGCAACTAGCGACCTTAATGACCTTTATAGAAGGGTTATCAATCGTAATAACCGCCTTAAAAAGCTTATGGAACTCGGCGCGCCCGAAGTTATTATAAGAAACGAAAAGCGTATGCTACAGGAGGCCGTAGATAGCCTTATAGATAATGGTAAACGCGGTAAACCTGTAACAGGTGGCGCAAAGCAAAGAGAATTAAAGTCGCTTGCAAGTATGCTTAAAGGTAAGTACGGGCGCTTCCGTCAAAACTTGCTTGGTAAGCGTGTAGATTATTCGGGCCGTTCGGTTATCGTGGTGGGGCCAGAGTTAAAAATATATCAATGCGGTTTGCCAAGAGAAATGGCTCTAGAACTATTTAAGCCATTTATCATGAAAAAACTCGTTGAAATGAACGAGGCTCAAAACCTAAAAAGTGCTAGACGCTTGATTGACCGCGAAAAACCTGTAGTTTGGGATGTGCTTGACGATGTTATTAAGGACCACCCAGTACTACTAAACCGTGCGCCAACATTGCACAGACTCGGTATTCAAGCATTCGAACCTGTGCTTGTGGATGGCAGGGCAATGAAGTTGCATCCACTTGTTTGTATCGGCTTTAACGCGGACTTTGATGGTGACCAAATGGCAGTGCACGTGCCACTTTCGCTAGAGGCACGCACAGAGGCAAGGCTTTTGATGCTATCATCTAACAATGTTCTTAAGCCTTCGGATGGCTCGCCAGTTATGTCGCCAGAGCAAGATATAGTGCTTGGTGTTTACTACATCACAATAAACAAAAAAGGCGCTAAAGGCGAAGGTATGATGTTTAGCTCCGAGGATGAAGCTATAATGGCATACTCCTTGGGCATCATTGAGTTGCAAGCAAGCATCTATGTGATGCGCTCGGTAGAGTTTGAGGGCGAAATTATACGCGGTAGAGTGGAAACTACTGTTGGCAGAATTATATTTAATAGGTGTATTCCACAGTGCCTTGGGCTTGTTGATAGAACTAAGCGCGAAAATGCATTACAGTACGAAGTAAATCAAACTGTCGAGAAAAAGATGCTTGGCGATATTATTGCCGCAGCGTTCGCTAAAGTAGGACAAACCGAAACTATTAAAACACTTGATAAAATTAAAGAGTGTGGATTTAAGTACTCTACAATTGCAGCAATTTCTATATCGGTATTTGATATGGTCATTCCTAAAGAGAAAAAGGAACTGCTTGAGGAAACTCAAAAACTTGTGCTTGAAAATGAAAAACTCTATCAAAGAGGCTTTATAACTCACCCAGAAAAAGCACAAAAGAATATCGAATTGTGGAATGCCACAACCGAAAAATTAAAGAAAATAGTGCTTAATAACCTAGATGAATTTAATAGTCTTAAAATTTTGGCAGATTCTAAAGCGCGTGCCAAAGCAGACCAAATTAACCAAATGTGTGGTATGCGTGGTATTATTTCTAACGCATCGGGCGAAAAGGTTGATATACCTATCAAATCAAACTTCCGTGAGGGTATGTCCACAATTGAGTACTTTATGTCTGCGCGTGGTGCCCGCAAGGGTGTTGCCGATACAGCGCTCAAAACCGCAAGTTCGGGTTATTTAACTCGTAGGCTTGTTGTGGCAGCACAAGATGTAGTTATATCCGAATTGGATTGCTTTGCTTCAAATGGCGAAAAGCCACGCGGTGTTGTTGTCAGAGAACTTTGGGGTGATGACGCTGTTATTGAAACGCTTGAAAGTAGAATTTCTGGACGCTACACTGTGCGCGATATCGTGCACCCTAAAACTAAAGAGGTTATTGTACCTGCAGATACTATGATTACGCCAGAGCAAGCTAAAGCGGTGGAGGAGGCAGGCGTTAAGGAAGTTGAAATCCGTTCGCTCCCAACCTGTTGCTCTAAACACGGTGTTTGTGCTAAATGCTATGGTAGAAATATGGCTGGCACAGGGCTTGTCAACATTGGCGAGGCAGTCGGCGTAATAGCTGCACAGTCTATAGGTGAGCCTGGTACACAGTTGACTATGAAAAACTTCCACAGTGGTGGTGTCGCAGTCGCTGCCGATATTACTAGCGGTTTGCCTAGAGTTGAGGAAATCTTTGAGGCGCGCAAACCTAAAGGCGTTGCAGTTATAACCGATATTGCTGGACGCGTCAGCCTTAAAGAAGTTAATAAACGCAACGAAATTACTATTACAAGCAAAGATGGCGAACAACAATCTTACCTATTGCCTTATGGTAAACGCCTAAAAGTTGCCGAGGGCGATTATGTTGAAGCGGGCGATGCTCTCACCGAAGGTTCGTTGTATCCAAACGACATTTTGAGAATTAAAGGTGTGAGAGGCGTGCAAGAATACCTTATCAAGGAAGTATTGCAGATTTATAGACAACAAGGTGTTGCTATCAATGCTAAACACGTTGAAATTATTGTCCGCCAAATGCTACGCAAAGTTATGATTGAGGATGCAGGTGATACCGACTTCCTTCCAGGTCAAACTATTGATATGACAGAACTGGATGAAGTTAATAAGCAAATGCTAGCTCAGGATAAAGAGCCTGCTACCGCAAAGAGATTGCTACTTGGTATACGAAAAGCATCACTTGAAAGCAACTCATTCCTAGCAGCAGCAGCGTTCGAAAGCACCTCAAATGCTCTAACTGCAGCAGCAGTGAGCGGAAAGGTTGACCACTTGCTTGGGCTTGAGGAAAATGTAATAGTAGGTAAACTAATTCCTGCTGGTACAGGACTCAAACAATACAGGCGCATAAATGTGGTTAAACACGATATAAAACAAGATATGTACGATAATTTATCACGCGATAACTCTAATAAGTACAATCTTAATGAGGAGCAAAACTAAAAAAAGTGCAGGGTAACCCTGCATTTTTTGTTATACAACCACTATTTTGGTGTATGATAACACAAAATATAACATCATTCGCTTTTGCTACTTTGTTTTTGTTTAATAGGTTCTATAATATTCGTGGGGACAAAAATTTAGCGGAAAGAGGTTAGTAAAAGTTTGAATTTATAACTCACTATACCTCCATTAGTAATAAAGAATCTTTTTAGTTTAATAAAATACGAGAAAATTAATAAGTTTTTATAAATAGTGTAAAATAGTTGATTAAAATTAAAAATTTGTGATATACTAAAAATAACTTAGAATATTTAATTTTGAAAGTAATACAAGAGAAAAGGAGCATAAAAGTATGTTTAAGAAAAACAAAAAAGTAGGGGGGGGGGGGGGAGAAAGTAGTAACTTAACTACAAATTTACCTAAAGAATCAAATAATATTAGTGCAGAATTGAATGCACAAGAAATTGCCAAGTGCAATGACTATATATTAAAAGAATATAGTAAAATAAAAGAAAATACGCATACTACAAGAGAACATAATACAAGATTGAAGCGTGAAAAACTATCTAGTAAATATGAGGGATGTAGTATGAACAATAAAAATAAAAGAACAAATACACAAAAGTATTCTACTATAGTTATGAAAACAAAGAAGCTTGCTATACTACCAATAGCAATGTTTCTTTTGGTGTTTGTGTTAGGCTTGTTAGTGCTATTAAATGCCAATCCAACTAACCTAAATAGGAATGTAGGCAACAACGCGGTGTCAATAGGCACAGCAGAAAACCCAAACTATACAATCAGTAGCGAAGCAGACTTAATAGCCTTGTCAACTAAAGGCATAAGCGGAAATCAAAATTTTAGCAATGCATGGGGAACGAGTAGCACAAGTTATTACATACTTTTGACACAAGATATAGTGGTTACTGCTATATATTGGTCACCAATTGGCACTGATTCAGATTTGCCTTTTCGGAGCATCTTTGATGGCGGTGGACACACAATCACATTCGTAAACCCAATAACTATAAAAAATGCAACGGGAACTATATATGGTGGATTATTTGGCTATACCAATGTTGCAACCATAAAGAACTTGGGGATTAACTGGCAAGGTGGCTTGACAGTGTTATCTAGTAGTTTTGCCTATGCAGGTGGCATAGTAGGGTATGCTTATGATACCCGCAGTATTGGCGGTGGTGGTGGGAGCGGAGCAGATATAATATGTTATGCTGCGAGTGGCAGCGATAGTGCAGAAATTAGCAATTGCTTTAGCTTTGGCAATGTGACTGCTTCATCTACAGATAGCTATGCTTATGCAGGCGGTATAGTAGGGTATGCTCGTGGTGGTGTAGAAATTAGCAATTGCTTTAGTTCTAGTGGTATGACTGCAACGTCTACAAACAGCTATGCCATTGCAGGCAGTATAGTGGGATATATTTATGGTGGCTCAGTAAGCAATTGCTTTAACTCTGGCAACGTAAATGCTGAGTCGACAAATGAGCGTGCCGTTGCAGGCGGCATTGTAGGGAGTGACTATGATGGTGTTACAATTAGCAATTGTTACAATACAGGCAGTGTGGATGCCAGTGGAAGTTCCAGTACAGATGCAGGTGGCATAGTAGGGTATGCTAGAGGTGGCAGTGGCAGTGCATTTGTCAGGAATTGCTTTAGTTCTGGCAGCGTGAGTGCAACGGCTAAAGTTAAGTCTGCTTGTGCAGGAGGTATAGTTGGGAATACTTCTGTTGCAACAATCAACAATTGCTACAACACAGGGGACATAACAGCTGAATACACGGGGACTTCAGCAGATTACTATGCTAGTGCAGGTGGTATCGCGGGGAATTTGGATATCATAGTAAATTGTTTCAGCATAAATGGTATAATATCTGCTACATCACCTAATAGTACAAATACTGAATATGTCGGGGGTATAGTAGGGCGAGTAATTACTGGAACATTATCTACAAACAATTATTACAATAATACGCTTGGTACAACAGATGCTACAGATAGTGGAGCAGGAACCTTAGTTTCTGCAACGGGAGATAACTCACTAGATAACCTTATGAAAGTGGAAAGCAATTTTACAAGTGGCAGTTTCTCAGATGGGACAAAAACATATAATTGGGATACCAGCTATGCTTGGGTTTTCACGGATACTTGGATAATAGATGAAAACTACAACATTGGTTTACCAATAATTAAAAATGCATTTCATATAGTTGTAACATACGCAAATGATGCAGAAAATGCATCTGAATTTATAACAAAAGCGTATAGTTATGAAGAATTAACATCGGGTACTATAGTTTTTGAAAGTGCTGACTTCTTTACAAAAGAAGGGTACAACTTATCACATTGGACAGACGGAGAAAATAATTATGAATGTGGCGGTGCTTTCACACTAACAGATAATAAAATATTGTATGCCGTATGGCAAGAACCATCAATAACAATCACATTTAATGCTTCAAACACTAATGTAGGGAATAATACCTTTGTATATATTTTAGTCAATAACACAATAGTACGACAAGGATTACTTAATGACGGTACAGCATTTACAATAGAATTTTTGGAAAATGACTCAGTGTCAATAATCATAACTGGCAAATACTTATCGCATATTAACATAGCAGATAATGCGAATATTGAAAAAGTAGGGAATGTATATTGCTTACTAAATTTAGAAGATACAACTATAATATATACAATATCTGGCATGACGAGTGATGGATTAAATAATTCAATTATAGTATAGAAAAGTAAAATTTAGTATAAATTTGTAAAGTCACTTTACATAAAAATAGAGATTCTAACAAAATGTTTGGGCAACTATCATACTTAATAGACAAAATCTAATTAAATTACACAATACTACAATATTGATTATAGAATCAATATAGAAAAAGGCAAGAAAGTTCAACTTATCTTGCCCTTTTTGTTTATGATTCTATGCAAAATGTTGGGGCAACTATGGTATTTAATAGAAAAACCTAATTAAATTATTCAATACCCCAATATTGATTATAGAATATTGTTTTATTTTTATGTGGGTATAGTGAGTTAAGTTCTTTTTGCTAAATTTTTGACTACCCCCCACGAAAATTATAGAACCTTTTTTAATGAATAAACATCAACAATAAAAGCAAAGTTCAACTTAGTAAAAAAACTGTAGGGAAAGGGTGGTTTTCTATAAGATTTATTTGTCTACACTCTCTTAATGGTCTATTTTTATTATTAATCCTAGGTGTAGACTTGTCCCATTATAGTTAATTTATTGACAAAACTTAGTTAAAGTGGTATCATATTCGTATGAGATGTTTGTACATAAGCAATCCTGTAAGTGGTACAGGTAGAAAACACAATGATAAGATAATTTCAAGGTTGCAAGAAAAATTTGACCAAGTAGATTTTGTCGAAACTCAATACCCTAGGCACCTTACCGAGATACTAGAAAAGAACTACCAAAAGTATGATACTGTAGTTATCACTGGTGGTGATGGCACGCTTAACGAAACGGTCAATGCTCTAGCTGAAAAGGAGAACGCGCCTAAAATTGGCTACATACCTAGCGGAACTTGCAATGATGTTGCTAGAACCTTAAAATTGCCTAAAAATGTTGATAAAGCACTTGATATTATCATAAAAGGCAACACCTGCGATTATGATGTTATGAAAGTAAACGATAGGTACTGCATTTATGTCTGTGGGATGGGCATATTTACCTCGTCCAGTTATAATACCAAACAGGATTTTAAGCGCAAAATGGGTAGAATTGCATACTATTTTCATGGGTTGGGGGATGCTTTATTAGGTAAAACCTTTGAGGTTAGCATAGATAGCCCTAATATGCAGTTCGATGGCACAGGCGCATTATTGCTTTTTATAAATTCAAAGAGTGTGGCGGGGTTTAAGTTTAATAAAAACGCTAATTTAAGCGATGGCTATGTTGATGTTTGTTTGATTTATGAAAAAAAACCGCGCAAAAAAGTATCGTTAATGAATAAAATAAGAATAGCAAAGATGTTTATGTTTGGCTATAAATCTATGAAAAACAGTTCGCATGTACTTTTGGCATCTATAAATAGTGCAAATGTAAAAAGTTGTGTAAATGTAAATCAGGATGGTGAATGTATAGATTGTGCAAATTTTGAACTCAAAGTAATACAAAAGGGGGTTAAAATAATATGTCCGTAACTAACTTAGTGAATGAAAAGAAATTGTATGTGCGCGAATGGATTTTTCCTTTGCTTTTTGTTGCTTTTGCATTGCTACTGGAAATGGTCAATTTTTTAACCCTAAATTTAGGTGTGTTGCCTACATATATTTTCTTTGATTTATCTGCTATTTGTATATTTTTGGGTATACTTTTTCTTATGAAAACTGGCGGTGTTGCATGGATATGCTTTGCTTCGTTCTTTTTGGTAATTCAAGTGGCGCTAAATATTACAAATGCAACATTAAATCAGGTGTTTGGCGATGTTTTTAGTCTTTCAATGCTCAATCTTGGAGTTGAAGGCGCAAATGCCTTTAAGTGGGAGTTTTTAGACTATGTATCTATTGCATTAAATTTGCTATTTTGGCTTGCTTTTATTGGTACTTGCGTGTACCTACATAAAAACACAGAGTACTCCATAAATATGACAAAGCGTACAAAGTTCACAATAGTTTTATCTGCTTTTGTTGCTTTATGGGCATGCGGTTTTAGTATTTTTAATGCTCAGATAAGTGCTATTAGAGTAAGTGCCGAAAGTGAGGTAAAAACTAGCGAAACTTTTACCGATGATCAACTTTGGGATAATATGTTCCTAAAAGCACAATCTTTACAGCGCTTTGGAACATACGGATTTTATGTTAAAAACTTGGGTGACTTTCTTTTTAGTGGGGGCGAGATGTCGGCTGAGGACGAGCTCAAGGTTAAGGAAGCGCTAGACGCGGGCAAAAATTATGTTGCACAAAGCCAATATAGCGGTATTGGGCAGGGCGATAATCTAATTATCATTATGCTAGAAAGTTTTGATACCTTTTCAATAGATCCAGTTTACACTCCATTTTTGTGGCAAATGAGGACAGGGCAATTTGAGGGGGCTCAATATTTAGATTCATTTTACGCGCGCAATAAAACTAATATCAGCGAGGAAATTTCTTTGCTGGGTCACATAGCAAACGATAAACTCTTTAGTGGATACTACAGCAGTGTTGGGCTAAATACGCCTTATTCCTTGCCTAATTTAATGAAAAATGATGGCGCCACGGCAGTAAACTACTTTCACGGGTACACCGAAACTTTTTACGATAGAAAAAATGTAAATGTGGCATTAGGTTTTAATAATGTCTATGCTCTAGAATCTTGCACGCTTGAAAATAAAACTCAAAATTTTGGTGATTGGATACTAGATAGTGCGTTTATACAAAATATGAGCGATTTGTTTGTGCCTGATAATCAAAGGTTCTTTAGTTTTTACACCACTATATCAACGCACGGACCTTACGATTATCAAAACCCCAGAATTGCGGATAATTTAGACTATGTGGAAGAGCATTTTGATGAGTATGCTGAATATGTAAATAATTATACCAATTTAATACTTTCAACCGATAATTCGCTTTTATCTAAATACAAGCAGTTTAAGGCATTTACTATGGATACTGATAAAATGGTGCAGTACATCTTTGAAACTTTGCAAGCAAAAGGCTTGCTTGAAAATACAACTATTGTGCTGTTTGCTGACCATAATGCCTACTACTCGGATTTATGCTATCATGTCAAAGGCGTTTCTAAGGATGACTATAGCAATGTAGAGGGCAATCATTTGCCTTGCATAATCTATAACGATGAATTGCCTGCTATGGTAAATAGCACATTTTGTAGCACATATGATTTGTATCCAACCGTTTGCGATTTATTATCGCTATCCTATAACTCTGCACTTGCACAGGGCTATAGTATATACAGTGATGAAATTGAAAATACGGTTTTTGTATCGTCTTTGAGCGGTATGTATACCGATAAAATGTTTACATCCAATATAGAAGATGTGTATGTTTTGGATAATTCCATCACCGAACAAGATGTTCAAGATTTTCAAAATCACATTATGCAGTACTATGCAAAACAAGAGATAATAGAACTTATCTTTCAGTACAACTATTTTGATAGCCACGAAGTTTAGGAGAATTTAATATGTCATTTATGTTATTGACCGAAAGGGTAAAAGATGGGGCAAACTTTTCGGTTTGCGATGAAAATACTGGAGTTTGCGCGGTATCTATAATTTTAAGGGATGCGGGCATTGGCACTACCAAGTACGAGGTTAGGGATAAACACAGCAAGTGTTTTGATTTGCTGATAAGCGCTTGCGGAAACTTATCTGCACGCCTAGAAAAAATGGGAGAATTGAATATCATATTCCTTAAAGATAGCAATAAAGAAAAGGAGATACCTATTTACTTTTGGGATAGTGGTCTAGTTCTAAAACCTCCTATAAAATACGGCGAACTTGCCTGCGAACAGGGTGGGAACTATTTGTTTATAACGCCTAGTCCAAATAAAACGGAAAGCAAAAATATGCTATACGCTACACCAACTAAAGCTGTACAAATAAATGATTTTGCCATAATTAATCACAATGGCGAAAAGAAAGATTGCCTATCCTTAATGGAAAAATATAATCTTACTAATGTTAACATAGCAAACTCGGGCAGTGATGTAAAGATATATTCAACTAATAAAGATAATGAAACATTAGTATTCGATTTGGGCTATAAATTACTATCACGAAAGGAAGCGCAAAATGAGAAAGTTTGAAATTGTAGAAAGCAGAACTAGTCAAGGGGAAATAACTTTACCTGTGCGTGCCACTAAAAATTCTGCTGGCTACGACTTTTATTCTCCTATCGATTGCACCATAGAGCCTAATAGCACGAAGCTTATTTTTAGTGATGTAAAAGCGCAGTTTGAAACAGATGAAGTATTAATACTTTGTACAACGAGTGGTATGGGCAAAAGGGGTATAGTGCTTGCTAATGCCATTGGTATTATAGATGCCGATTATTATAATAATGTAAATAACGAGGGCAATATCGGCTTTATGCTCCGCAATCTTAATAGTACTCCGTACGAAATAAAAAGGGGAGATAAAATCGGTCAAGGTATTTTTACTAAATATTTAGTAGTTGATAACGAAGCAGAAATTGCAAACAACCGTGTTGGTGGATTTGGTAGTACCGATAAATAGAAATAAACATTTTGCGTATAACAACTGATGTAAAGTGTAAACTAATCATTAGATTATTGCATAACAAGTATTGTGTTTGTATTATGAGAATGATTAAAAAATAAAACTAGCAAGATATGAACCTTGCTTAAAGATTTGTTTTAATAAGTCTATACAATATTATTATGAGAGTTTCTAAAGATTTCATAATAAATCTATATAGACTTATTTTTTTGATGTTTTATTATTTGGGGAATAATCTAAAATTTAAAGATTCTATGCAAAATGTCTATCGTTCTAAATGAAAAATTGAATCAATTTGCGCAATATTTATTACAGAGTTAAATTCTAATAAGTATTCTTGCCTTAAATTGATGATACTACTTAATTATTGATACAGCTAAATTAATATTGGAATTTTAATTATAAGTTAAATAAAATTATAAGTGAAAAATAAATTTAGATACTCTTTTAATCTACTTTAATTAAACAAATTTTATTCACATTTTTAGCGACTATCATTCAATGGTTATATTGTTTTATTTATAATACTTCACAAGGTCAAATCAAATTAAGGCTATTTATGCCAAACAATTGATATAATATTAAAATATTGCATTTAGCTATAAAAAATAGGTAATAAACTTGTAAAAAACTTATAATAATATGAATATTTGTGTAGTATAAGAGCATAATATAGTATGTAACCAGTAAAACTACAAAAAAAATTAAAAATATTAGTAAAAACTGTTGACATTTTATCTAAAATATAGTAAACTAATAAAGCCGAAGATAGTAGGCAATAGCGCGGGGTAGAGCAGCTTGGCAGCTCGTCGGGCTCATAACCCGAAGGTCGTTGGTTCAAATCCAGCCCCCGCTACCATTTTTTATATGGCGGTGTAGCTTAGCTGGTTATAGCGTGCGGTTCATACCCGCAAGATCAAAGGTTCGAATCCTTTCACCGCTACCACCAGTGGGGCTTCATTGCCCTAAATGGCCCTATGGTCAAGCGGTTAAGACACTACCCCTTCACGGTGGTAACGTGGGTTCGAATCCCGCTAGGGTCACCAATTTATTAAAACCTCAAAGAATTTTGAGGTTTTTTTGACTTTATATAAATGGTTGATTTTGTGAGATAAATTAAATTAAAATTATTAATATATGTGGAGACTTGTTAACTATTTAGTAGAAAGAGTTTAGCGAATGTTTGAATTTAACCATTGTACCACTATTTATAATAAAAAACTTTAATTAAAAGATAAATTTAACAGGGCTATTCCAATGTTGAATGTATTCTAGAATAACAAAGCATTAAGCCCCTTTTTTTATTCATTTGTTTATGATGTTGCATTTCTGATGTTTTCAGGTTATTGCAAAAATGAAAAATTTGTGCTATAATTGAGTTTAGTGGAGAATTTATGCAAGGTAGAATATATTTTGTAATTGATATGAAAACATTCTTTGCTTCGGTGGAGTGTGCAGAACGCGGATTAGACCCATTTAGCACAAATTTAGTTGTGGCAGATGAAACACGAGGCAAGGGTGCCATATGTTTAGCTATAACACCAAAATTAAAAGGTTTGGGCATACACAATCGTTGTAGGCTTTTTGAAATACCTAAAGATATTGAGTACATCATAGCAAAGCCTCGTATGAAAAAGTACATAGAGTATGCGAGTGAAATATATGGGATATATCTAAAATATGTTTCTAAAAATGATATTCATGTTTATTCAATTGATGAGTGTTTTATTGATGTAACCGACTACTTAAAAATGTATAAAATGCGCGCCAAACCCTTTGCGCTTAAACTTATGAACGAGATTAAAGAAACTTTGCACATACCATCCACTGTAGGCATAGGTACGAATATGTACCTTGCTAAAATTGCTTTAGATATCACAGCCAAGCACAGCCGAGATTTTATAGGATGGCTTGATGAGGAAAAGTACAAGCAAAAACTTTGGCACCATACGCCTATAACGGATTTTTGGCAAGTATCCATAGGCACTCAAAAGCGCCTACAAAAATACAATATTGTAGATATGTATGGCGTTGCGCACGCGGATGAAAACTTGCTTTATAGCGAGTTTGGTGTGAACGCAGAATTGTTGATAGACCATGCGTGGGGTAGAGAGAGCTGTACCATAGAGGATATAAAGAATTATAAAACCAAATCTAAATCTATTTCACATTCGCAAATTTTGCACAAAGATTATAACACCGAGGATGCGCGCACGGTGGTGCACGAAATGATACAATCGGGTTGTTACGAACTATATAAACAAGGATATGTTACGCAATTAATACATTTATATATTGGGTACGGTGATGATACTAAAAGTAGCAAAGGCAGTACAAGATTAAATATAACAACAAATTTATATACTTTTATTATAGATTATGTGGATAAGCTTTTTGATAATATTGTAAATAAAAACAAGCCAATTAGACGCATAGGTGTAGATTTTTGCGATTTACTCGATAAAAAATATGAGCAATACGATTTTTTTACAGATATAAAAAAGGTGGAGCGCGATAAAAAGGTGGTGGAAAGCGTGCTTAAAGTGCAAGAAAAATTTGGCAAAAATGCCGTTATAAAGGGCATTGACCTAAAAGAGAATGCCACGCAAATAGAGCGCAACACTTTGATAGGAGGGCACAATGGAGAATAGACCTAAGATGCCTAGAAGTGAGCGTGCCAAGCAATTTATGCCGTTTGATGCGTTAAAGGGCTTAAAAAGTGCAATGCGCATAAAAGAGTACGAAAACGAGCGAATAGCAAAAGGTGAGATGTCTGAGGAAAAAGCTAAAGAACTATCTAAATTGCTAATTTCATTAGATAAAGATGCAACTATTAAGTTGATATATTATGATGATGGGCACAATGTGGAGTTGGTTGGTAAGGCTTTAGTGGATTCGGTAAAGCGTATAGTTAAAGTGCAAAATCAAATTGTGCAGTTTGACCAAATTGTGGATATAATTGTGCAATCAATAGATGAATGTTAAAGAAAAAGATAAAGTGAACTATGCCATCGCTTTATCTTTTTAAGTTAAAAGCACTTAAAGTTTGTTTGAGGATGGGTGATGGAGCACCATTTATTGCATTTTAGTATTTGCAAACTAAGGCAAGCAATTGCCTCAGCTATTAGGCATGATTTACTTTATTCCCTCTAATTTTAGTAGGGCCAGTTTTTTATCTAATCCACCGGCATAACCTGTCAGTTTTCCGCCTTTGCCTAGCACTCGATGGCATGGTACTATTATGCTTATTGGGTTGTGTCCCACAGCACCTCCTACGGCTTGCGCTGATACCGATTTAGTACCTTGTATTTTGGCAATTTGGTTTGCAATTTCACCATAAGTCATAAATTTACCATAGGGTATATTTTTTAGTATATTCCATACAAGTTCTTGAAATTTACTACCTTTAGTTTTTAGCTGAATTTGCTTAAAATCTATGTTTTTGCCCATAAAATAGGCATTTAGCAGTTCTTTTGTTTTAGCAAAAATGGGCAGTTCACACTCAACGGCACTTTTATCTAGGCCAAAGTACTTTTGTCCGGTAAACCACAAGCCAGTTAAATTAGCG
>CALVJT010000064.1 GCA_944332315.1 uncultured Clostridia bacterium | reverse complement strand
CTTGCCATTCGTTAATACATCGCTATTTTTAGTCGCATTAGTTTTTGAAATGCTTGCCTTTGGCGTAGTATTGCCTTTATTTTGCGTAGTTTTGATGGCATTTTGAGAATTATTTTGATTTTTTTGAGAATTTTTATTGACATTCCCTAAATTATTGCGTATACTATTATTAATAGGATTACTTCCGCCTACGGTCCTTGTTTTTGCTTGGACTGTATTCGCCCCTAATTTATTAGCGGGTCGTGAAGTAGTCCTATTTTTTATTTTTACAATATCATAAAACTTTCTTTCATTGCCATTAATAGCTACCAATAACTCGCCACTAAAGCTTTTACCATTTAATTCAAAGTTTACTTGATATATGTCATATCCATCTTTGTTGAATGATTTAGGATGTTTAGCGCTTTCGTGTCTCAAAAATTTGGCAGTACTTAAAAAATTGTCAATTTCAGTAGCTCCACGCATTTTAACTTCATATGCTGGCTTTTTTGCAGATTTTAATGCATTTGTATAATCGGAACTTAAATATTCATTTCTACTTCTAGCATTTATACCAATATTGTTTATTTGGCTACCTTGAAATCTATTGCGTATAACATTGCCCGCTATTTCTCGCATTTCACTTGCGTTTTTCCCGTCAAAAAGATGCTGGTCGGTATCGATATTTACATACTCGTTGCCGTTGGCATCTTTTTTTATGCTAAATTTAGCATTTTGCAGGGCTTGTGCGTTTATTGGAGCGTCATTTTGCGAGAAGTTTTGTTCTTGTGAATTATTTACTATATTGTTAGAATTCGTTTGAATTTCAGCATTATTTGCGTTCGTTTGATTGGATGCTAACTGGTTCTCATTTGCGTTGACTAAGTTTGCAGCCACTAAACTAGCATTTGTATTTGAGTTGTCATACAAATTGATTTTAAGATTGCCGTCATTATCAAATAAATTACCTAGCCCATTCCTTTCAATAAACTTTGCTCGACTGCCTGCATTCATTCTCTGCAAACCGATACTTGCATTATTGTACGCACGCTCTATTTTTTGATTGTACTTTGCATTCTGCGTTTCAGTCAGTTTGCCCTTGCCCCACTCTTGATTTGCTCGTTGCTCAGTTTCTTGCACTGTTTGCAGGTTCTCAATTACATCCCTTTGATTTTGTCCTACTCTTCCTATTGTACTGCGATAGCCTATACTCGCAAGACCGCCAATGAGCGCTGACTGCAATCTTTCCTCGCTGGTCGATAATTCAGCATCTGGGTCATAAGTCATTCGTTTAAGATATGGGTTAATTGTAGTTGATAAGTATTCCTCAAATGCCTCGCCTCCTGCATCTAATAAATATTGCACGCCCTTTTTAGCATAGGCATTGCCTGCTACCTTTTCAAAAATACTATCTGCAAGTCCTTTACCAAAGACATTTTTTGCCATACCGCCACTGATTTTTTCAATAGCGCCTTCAACTCCACCAACTATAGAGCCATACAAAAGCCCATTATTAAAATCAGCACCATCTTGGAATGCCTCCTCAATTCCGCTACCTGCAGAACTTGCCATTAGAGTAGGTAAAGCAACAGGCCCTGTAGCAATTGCTGGCAACATTTGCCCTACAGCATTTGGTACACCTCTAACTATGTTTTGCACAGTTTCGCTTGCGTCATTTAAGTATGAATATTGTGTAGCATCTGCAAGTGGCTTTTGTATATTGTTATAAGTCCAATCATACTCAATGTTCTTTTTGACCTGTGCTTGAAAATCTTTATCAAAAAGTCCACCTATCCCACCTACTATACCACTAGCAAAATCTACAACACCTTCAATGCCTTTAGAAATACCAACTCCGACCTGCCCCACGACATCTCCAATGGTTTGTCCAAGTCGTTCAAAAAAGCCTGCATTTTCTTTTTCTTTTTGTGCTTGTTGTGCTTGCTTTTGCTCTTGGAGTTGTTTGTTATATAATTTAACTGATTTTTTTTGTTCTTTTTTCTGTTTTAATAAATCATTAAATGATAAATTGTTTGCCATATTTCATCCTTTATAAGTATTGAACTCTATACCAATTCCCATCTATATATGTAATTGGCATACTTACCTGCGAATTGTTTACTTTTATTTGTATTTCAATAGTGGTTCCATTTTTTATATTTTTATCAGATAACCCCGTATAGCCCAATTTTTGCAATTCTTGTGCAGGCGTATTAATCACCTCAAACAGCATTGAATCATTTATAGTTTTTAGATAATCTGTTAGTTGTCTGACAGTCAATGCGTCACTATTACTGCCAATCAATATTTCTTTCCCATCCTGTGTCGTAATAGAATTTTGCCCGTTAAGGAAGCCTTCATAGTCTTGCGCTTGGTTCTCTTTTTCAAGCTTGTTGCCTTGGAACTCTATATTGTCTTGCAACATTTCGTATTGACTTTGACTAATTTTATCTTTATACTTTTCCAAATAAGCATTTATATCATCGTAATTTGCATCATCCTCTAACATCATATCAGCGATATTTGATTGCAAATTATTATACCACTCCAACTGTTCTTGTTCTTTTTGCGCCGTTAATAAATCATAGATTGAACTGTTTTGAGATGCCACAGAATTATCAATGCTCAATCTATTTGCATTGTAATCGCTAGTCAAATCATTTAGTGTGCTTTGATAATTCCCTTGTATGCTGTTTAGGCTATTATTATAGTTCCTATTGAGCCCTAATACCGCATTCTCCGTCATACCAACATTGCCACTATAACCCTGCACATTCAAAAGTTCTGGTAAATACTTCTGCATAAGCATCATTTCTGCGTATGATTGCGCCTGTGCTTGCGCAGTTTGTTTTTGCAGTTCCTCTTGTGCATTCAAGTATTCCTGCTCTAAATTAAGCTTATTTTGATACCCTGTATGCAAATTTTTACCTATTCGGTAATCATAATCACTCATAGCATCAGTTCTATAAAAGCCCTTGCTCGGGTCATATTCGCCAACGCCAGCGTTATCTATCCACCATTGCAAAAATTCGTCATTAATTACATTGTCAGTTGTCGTTTGCGTTTGGTTCTGTGTTTGCGACTGATTGCTCAAAGTCGCTTGTGCTTGGCTCTGTGCCTGCGATTGATTCGTGTTCTGTTGTGGCGCCGTTTGCGTTACTTGCTGTTGGGTATTGTTCACTGATTGTGCTTGCTGCGCCACTTGATTCTGCGATACATTGCTCGCCGTCTGTACTTGTTGTCTTGATGTCGGCGTCTGTGTGCTCTGCTGTGATGTTTTCTTGCTCGTTTTCTTTTTCTCCAAATCCTCTTGGTTCTGCCAATTCGCCATTTGCTTTCTCCCTTTTATATAAATTTTTTATAATGACTTTTTGTGTCTGAATTTCTATGTCGTCTAATTCGTGATTTTCAACCGCCGTCTTAAACTCTTTAAGAAAATTAATTTTACCGTTAATAAAACTAGGATACTCATCATTCATATACATATATGTTTGTCCCCATCTAAGTCCGCCCATAAGCAGAAAGAACACCACTTGGACAAATGCCCACGCAAGGTCCATCAAAGACGCACTCGTGATTACATCCACTGAATAATAGCCCGCTATAATCATCGTTGCTATGCGCGAAAACATACTTGTAAAACCTATGTTCCTTTCGTAATCTACTTTGCTACGCCCTATATTGTGCGGGTCATTTGTCTTTGCCGTTTCGCCAAGCAGATAATTAGTACTTAGTTTTGTAATTTTAACCTTATCTGCTTTTTTAATTGCCTGTTTTTGCTGTTTAGTCAATTTATCATAATCAAGAAGTTTTCTTTCATAATCACTATATTTGATGCCAACAGCTTCAAGTATTCTAGTTC
>CALVJT010000063.1 GCA_944332315.1 uncultured Clostridia bacterium | reverse complement strand
GTTGCTCAAATAGTTTTGTTTTTAGATAAAGTGTGCTATAATATAGAAAATTTTATTAAGGAGAAAATATAAATGGAAGAACTGGAAGTTAGTATTGATGAGATAAAGGCTGCCTTGGCAGAGATTGATATAGATATCTCTATAGAGGAACTCAAAACAATGCCTAGAGACTTTTTGATTATTTTGCAGGCTAAACTTTTTGATATCAAAAAAATTAAAAAGGAAATGGAGTTTTTAATACAAAACAATCAAATTTTGCGTTCTCTTATCGAAACTTATCAACAAAAAATTAAATTGTTGAGCGAAAAGGAAAATGATAAAAAGGCTACCAAAGAGGATGCCGGCATTGAGATGTAGGGATTGTCACATATTTTTCCTACAGTTCATTTACTAAATTGAGGAGGAAAAATGAGGACAATAGTATCAGTTGTAGGCAACGGCGTTTGTGATGATGATTCTAAAAACGCTAAAATGGCATTTGAAGTGGGCAAAGCACTTGTAGATAACGGCTACAGAGTTATGACTGGCGGGCTAAATGGTGTTATGAAGCACGCCCTACGCGGTGCCAAAGCAAGCAAAAAGTACAAAGAGGGTGATACCATAGCGGTTTTGCCTATGTATGATGAAACCGAGGCAAATGAGTACGCCGATATTGTTATACCAACCGGCATAGATCTTGCGCGTGATGTTATAACTGCCAATGCTCCAATAGTTGTAGCAATAGGTGGTGGAAGTGGCACTTTGGGTGAAATTGCCAATGCGTGGACGCTTTATAGAATGGTCATAGCGCTTGAGGATATGGATGGATGGAGCTCGAAAGTAGCAAACACACAGGTGGGCGAAAGACGCTACTATAAAGATGGCTTTGAGGACCAAGTGTGGGGTGCTAAAACTGCACAAGATGTAATTAATATAATCCAAGAAAAGTTTAAGTACTACAATATGAGATTTCAGGGCATAACCTTTGACGGCAAAAAAGTAAAAGATGTTTTGAAATAGGAGATATTTATGGATATAGAGGAAATATTAAAAACCGATTTTATGCAGCTTACGCCACAGGGGGGTAAGTCGGAAAAAGAGGAAAAGCAGGTCCAGCAACTATATGCGCGTGAAAAATCGATGATTTTAAGTTATGTTTCGTACGGTATATTGCCCTTATCTATTGTGGGGGTTGTGCTAGTAGCAATATTGGGGCTACCTGTTAACAATGCAGTATGGTGGGGTATACCTTTTTATCTATATACGCTTGCGCATATAGTGGCGTTTGTATTTTGTCGCAAAAATAGAGTTGTCTTGAAGCGTTCTGGCGAAGCTAAAGATTATAACAATGTAGCAACAGCATTTTTTATATTAAGTTTTATGTTGAGCTTTTCGATGATGATGCTGTTTATAGGTAGGGCTATATCGCCTAATTTTATGTTAGGTTTTTGAAATAGTGCCCCCAAGTGTTTTGTTAAAATAAATTATTGTGTTATACTATAAAAAAGGTGAGTTATGTTAGTATCGTATCCGTGTGTGTTTTACTACGATGCCGAGTCTAATACCTACACCGCAGCTATCCACGACCTAGAGCTGTTTGTGGAGGGCAATACGGTCGAGGAGGCTTTTGCGCGCGCAAAAGAGATGTTGGCTACATATATTAAATATGCTAAAAAGTTTGATGAGGAAATTAGCGACCCTACGCCATTTGAGGTGGTAAAAAAAGGCAACAAAAATACTGTATTATTAGTAGATGCACAAATTTAACTGCAGTTTATCTGTGGTTTTTTTATTAGATTAGTAAATTTTGACAAAATACTTGCAAAAATGCAAAAATTGTGCAATAATTAAAATTACGAGGTTTATTATGGAAAAAGATAAAAAATTGTATATAACAACACCTATATATTATCCTAGTGCAAAACTCACAATAGGCAACTGCTATACTACAGTATGTTGTGATGCAATTTCTAGGTATCATAAAATGCTGGGTTACGATGTATTTTTTATGACGGGCACCGATGAGCACGGGCAAAAGATACAAAAAAAAGCGCAGGCAAAAGGGGTTTCGGAAAAGCAGTTTTTGGACGAAATTGTTGCAGATACCAAGGACCTTTGGGAAAAATTAAAAATAGATTATTCGCGCTTTATTCGCACTACTGATGAGGACCATATTAAAGTAGCATCTACAGTTTTTCAAAAACTATATGATAAAGGCGAGATTTACAAAACAGAGTACAAAGGAAAATACTGTACGCCATGCGAAAGCTTTTGGACAGAGGACCAACTTGTTGATGGTATGTGCCCTGATTGTGGTAGACCAGTTGAGGATATGTGCGAGGAATGTTACAATTTTAGGTTGAGCAACTACACGGATAAAATTTTGAATTTATATAAAGAACATCCCGAATTTTTGCAACCACAAAGTAGAGTAAATGAAATGGTAAACAACTTTTTGAAGGATGGGCTCAAAGATTTGTGTGTTTCAAGGCAAAGTGTAACTTGGGGCGTACCTGTACCTTTTGATAATAAGCACACCATTTATGTGTGGATAGATGCCCTTACGAACTATTTGACAGGTTTAGGGTATCTTTCAGAGGATGAAAGCAAGTTCAAAAAGTTTTGGCCGTGTGATGTGCATGTAGTTGGCAAGGAGATTGTGCGCTTTCACGCAATCATATGGCCTGCATTGTTAATGGCGCTAGATTTGCCAGTGCCAAAACGCATACTCGGCCACGGATGGCTATTGTTTGGGAACGATAAGCTTTCAAAGAGCAAAGAGGCGGGCGTTGTGGAAGTGTTTGACCCGCGAATTCTTTACGAAAGGTACGGCGCCGATGCCATCCGCAACTTCATTATTGGCGAAGTTGTGTTTGGGCAAGATGGCCCTTATAGCCAAGAGATATTTTTGAATGCCTACAATACGAACCTAGCCAACAAAATAGGCAACCTTGTATCTAGAACAACGGGTATGGTAAATAAGTATAACAACGGCATAATTGAATGTAGCGCAGACATACACAACGAACTTTTTGATGCGCTAAAACAAAATGTGTTAAACTTAAAAGAGCAAAGTATAGAACTTATGAAAGACTTTAAGTTGACGCAAAGCTATCATAAAGTGCTAGATATTGTGGATGCTGGCAACAAGTTTGTTGATGACTATAGGCCTTGGGAAAAAGCTAAGGATGAAAACGCAAAAGCTGAACTCAATGAGTTTTTGCGCATATTGTGCGAAGTAAATGTAATTGCCTGCACAATGCTTTTGCCTTTTTTGCCAGAAAGGATACCACTTGCTTTTGAAAAGTTTGGCGAGCAGGTACCTACAAACTTTGAACATATCAAAAACTTTGGCTTCATTAAAAACGGTACTAAAGTAGATAAGGGCGAAAACCTTTACGAAAGATTGGATGTTGCCAAAGAAAATGCTGATTTAATCGAAATTGCAAAACAATTAAAAGCTAAAAGCAATTAGTTAAATATAAAAATTAGTCTAAATTAATTTAGGGGTGTAGAAGCGGTTTAGTTGGGTTGTTTAGCATAAAATCAGGAATAAATAAAATTTGATTCTATAATATTTATGGGGGAAATTAAATATTTAGCTAAGATAGTTTGGCAAAGTCTGAATTTATAAAAACACCTTTAATAATACGAACCTAAAATTAGATATAAAAAACCTTTGTGTTTTGCACAAAGGTTTTTTGTTGTTAGTTGCTTAAACCTAAAATTGATGATATTTTATCTTGTTTATCTGGGTCGACAGTTTCGCTTATAATTGTTTGTATAGCTTCTACAACATATTGGTCTGGGATGTCCTCAGGTTGTACGCCTGGTAGCGAACTAGCAATTGAGTTCTTTAAGCCCTGCATTACACTTTCGGACTGAATATCACAAATTATAATATTGTTATTATACAATTCGTTTAGTATCAAGGTTGAGTCGTTAAACGCAGTGATGCTATCTCTTAAAATTTGCAATGTCAAATCGCCTTGATGGTTTAGTAGGTTCCTAAATTCTTGCACAAGTTGTGCTTCGGTAGCAAAGTTTGCACCATCAATGGTCTCCATAAGGGCACTATTAGTGGTAGCATCAATAAAGGCAATAAGGCTATCTAGTTTTGTTCTATCAAGGGCATCTAGCGCAATAAGACTATTGCTTAAACCGCCAAGCGCGGTATCAACATTGCTATCCAGCGCCGTGCCAACATCTTTAATATCATACAAAATTTCAATTGCTTGCGAATTAAATTGCGTGTCACCAAAGTCAAAGTCATCTATAGCCTGAGCGCTTTCTGCAGCCTTCCCATGCTTTAGATAGGTTTTTGCTAGGCGTTCGACAAGTACATTTTCGTTGTTTCCGATTGTGTCGAGTATATTAACTACATCATTTGCTTGCAATTCTTGAATAACTTCTAACTCGCTTTCCATATCAATTAGCCTGCCAAAGGCATCGCAAATTTCAATCCAATCGACATTTCCATTTGCGCTAGGAGCAATTGTTTCGCCATACACCATGCACACATCATTGATCAAGTAGCCATAGTCTTGGTCAGAAACCATATAATTAACAAGTTCCGTATAAACCTCACTCAAAGCGCCATTGTAAACAAATTTGTTTTCTTTTAGGCTAGTTAGTAGGTTGCCAAATATTGACATATCTATTTGATTTAGAATAATTTCCTGCATACCATTGTTGGTAAGCTCCAGCAAGTGTTTTGTAACCGAAGCTATGTTAGAGCTTTGTGTTGATAAATCTGTGCCTTCAGAAATAGGTGCTATGCTTGTACCTAGGTAGCCGTTGAACTCTTCAATCATATTGTTTAATGCGTCTACCGCAAGCCCACTAAATAGCTTGCTTTCAAGAATAAGTTCGGTTACCTCGGCTTTAGTATCAGTATCCAAAGAATCGACAACTTCATCAACGGTGCTTGTGCCTTCAACAAGCGGAGCCCAAGCGTTGTTGTTTTTAAGAATTGTAATAATTTGTTCTATGGTGTTAAACTCGCTGATAAAATCAAAGTTATCGCCAACAATGCTAAAGTCAATTACTTCATTAATAGTTTGGTTGTTTGATAAATAATCAATTATTCCTGTGTATGTGTTGTGGAATTCCGAACTATCTTGTAGCGAATCAAACGCAAGTGCAAACGCATCAATATTATCCGCAAACACATCTAGGTTAAAGTTGGATTGCATTATAGGATGCGCAACAACTGCAATGTTGTTTATAATGTTGCTAAACTCTTGCTTTTTGGTATCAAGATTATCTATAAAGTTTTGTATATCAACATAAGTTGGCTGAATGGTTATATCAATTTGTTCCCCAATAAGGTTTTGCAGTTGGTTTACAAGGTTTTCTACACTATACTGCATAATAGTGCTATCAAACAAGTGGTCAACAATGCCTTCGATAATGGTTTTATCGTTGTTTAATATATCCAAAACTTGATTAATTCCATTATCTTCAAAAATTGCATCTACAACACCAGCATCTTTAGCTTCGTTAACAGCTTGTTGTAGGTTGAGCATCTCTTGAGCCCAGTTTGTATCGTAGTTAATGGCATCGGTGTTGATATATTCTTTAACATCCTCGCTATCTTTTATAAGTTGAACGCCAACTTTGTAAATAGGGTAGAGTAGGTCGCTAACCTTCATAGCATCCAAACTTACGCCTAACCCCTCTAGGTCGACATTTTTGATTATCAATTCGGCATCAATGTTGTTTAGGAAGTATTCTGCGTTGTCTGCAACATAAGTAATTAACGTCACTAACGATTGCTTTTCTACCTGCCAATCAATGTTTGTTGCATCTATTGCATCAATAATGTACTCCACATCTGGTTGTATATAATCGCGGTACAGTACATTTAAGCTCCTAGGTGCCGCAGCTTTAAGAATGCTAGAATTTGTTAGGTTGTTGGCTATAACTTCAATGCATGTTTCGTTTGCATTAACATCTTGCCCCAGCCTTTCTACAAACTCTTGTGCCGAAATTGTGGAATCGGTGATAAATGTCAAAGCATCAACTTGCCCCAGTGCATCTACCACATTTTGTACATAGGTAAATTCTTGCTCGTAGCTCATATCACTAGTCAGTGCCGAAAAATCAATGTACTGGCTGTACTCTGTAACTTGATTTAGCGCCACCATTGCATTGTCATAGGCCTCTTGCAGTAGGCTAGATGATGTAAGTAAATCAAGCGTTTTACCCACATTTACAAAGTTTACATTTAGTATTTTATCATCCACATTGCCATCAATGCAGTAATCACGGTATAAATCGATAATGTTGTTTGCAATTGTAGGTATCTCATCACTCACAGCGTTCCAATCAATATTTTCAAATGTGGCGTGCTGTATTTGTATGGTGCTACCTTGTAGCTCGGTGAGTTCATTAGATAAATAGTCTAGCGAGTAGTTTACGCCCACTTGTAAAACTTTTTGTATTGTTGTCGAGTTTGTCAGTGCTACAAATATGTTTTTGATAGGTGTGTTGCCATCTTTATCCTCTAAAACATCAATAAGTCTATCAAAACTAAAGTCTTCATCCTCAATTATGGCAAAAACATCGTTTTCCTGAATAACTTTCATAGCAGTTATTATACTGCTTAAATCTAGTTTAAGGTCATTCATTGTAGGGGTGTCATAAGTTTCTAGATACAAATTCAAAAAGTCTTTTATTTCGGCATTCATATCTACCTGTGGGTCATTTACCACTTTGTCTACATAGTAAGGAATCAAATCATCTGCTATGCTAGTAAGTGCACGAGATTCAAACAAATAGTCAAATAACTTTTGCAAAGTATCAAAATTTAGTTCCTGCAAATTAAAACTCTGTATTTGCTGTGCTTGGTCATACGCATTTACAAGCGAGAGTAACTCGCGCCTTAAAGTTGTGTGCGTATCTCCAATTGTGGCAGAACTTTGCACATCAAAAGCCCAATCATCTACACCAGTCCACCCGCAAATGACGCCCAAAGCTGTGCTATCATAAGCTTTAAGGGCATCTACAACATCGTTCCCCACCATTTCGCGGAGCATATCTCCGAGCGGGTCTAGTTGATTATCGTCTTGCGAGTCAACTGCACTGTAAGCTTGAATTGCAGTGCTAGATTTATCAATTTCAGTGACAATCGAAGCAATTCCAGCAAGCGGTATCATTGTAAAGAACGCTATCATAAAGCCCTGCAATGTGCCAACCGCAGCGCCTGCCCATCTGTATTTTTTTACGGGCTTTTCGGGCACAGGGCGGACATTTCCGTTTTCAATAGGTCTACCGTTTTGAATAGTTCTATTCTCTTGCTTTTCTTGAGCTTTTTGCTCCTTAGTTTTCTTTTTCTTGCCCCAAATGCATTTAGCAATGATGGCATACACAACCCAAGATATGAGTTTGAATATCCAAAACAGTATCACAAATATAATGCATTGTATTAGCATCTGAGGTAGCGCCTCAATAAGCGCACGCATACTTTCGCTGTTGTTGTAGGCCTCGGCAACGCTCTCATTGGAGGTAATTGCATCCACAATTAAATCCTCAATACTACTAATAGGTTGCCCATCACTGCCTTGCTGACTGATAAAGTTGGATAAATCCATATTAATTAAAGCGCTTGTCACGGGTATGGCAATAAAGTAGGCAAGCACCAAAGATATGGCAATGCTTGCAATGCGCACTGCCGATTTTTTAACTCCGCGCTTTAGCCCCCATAAAAAGCCAAGCAAAATGCAAAGTCCAAAAATAACATTTAGTACAATAAGTACAATAGTTGCAATTTCCATATTCTAATTCCTTTATAAATGAGCCATTTTATAAATAATTTACCGTGCAAATTTTATAATTATTTATACTTTTAAGCCCCCCTATGTTTATAATAATAAGTTTACAATATTTTATGATAAATATCAAGTATTATTAACAATTTATTGGCTATATTTAATATTTATTTGTCTTACAACATAAAAACTTTAAATATTTAGTTTTAGCGTTTTGCATAGCGTTTATATTTATTGATGCGCAGTTTATAAATTGGCTTTTAGTTAATGAGTCATATTTTATGCTACGCAATTATAGATAAACATCTATAAATTGTAGAATATGTGCAAAATTGGTAAATTTAATTATAAAAGCGCATATCAAAAATAAAAAGCACCAAAATGTTTGGCGCCACATAAAGTACTTTTATGATAGAAAAAAAGTTATTTGGAACAGATGGAATTAGGGGCAAAGTAGCAGAGTTTATCACTCCAACCCTTTGTTATAAAGTTGGCAAAGCGCTGGCAATTCTTTCGCGCGAGCAAGGCGGAGGGGACATATTGATTGGTGGTGATACGCGATTGAGCACCGATATGTTAAAAGCAAGCTTTGTATCTGGTGCGCTTGCACACGGATGTAGTGTTGTGGATGCGGGCATAGTGCCTACGCCAGCAATCAGCCAAATAGTAAAAGGGGGCTATGCATTTGGCGTAATGATAACCGCATCGCACAATCCTCCAGAATATAACGGCATAAAAATATTTGATAGCGTAGGCAACAAATTAAACGATGAGCAAATTGAAAAACTAGAATACATAATTCAAAACTTAAATGACTATGGTCTGCAAACTTTTGATAAAATAGGCAAATATACCTTTAACCCGTTGCTTAAGGATATCTATTGCAAAGCAGTGCTAAACAATTTAGATATAAACCTGTGTGGCATTAAAGTTGCCATAGATTGTAGCAATGGCGCTTGTAGTACAGTAGCTGATTATGTGTTTAGCGCGCTAAATGTGCAAACAAAAATTTATAACACAAATTTTAATGGTCTTAATATAAACGAAAAATGTGGAGCCCTGCATCCGCAGTTTGTGCAAAAGGTAGTGCTTGATGAAGCCTGCGATATAGGTTTTGCCTTTGATGGCGATGGTGATAGAATTGTGTGCGTGCTAAAAGATGGCAGAATTTTGGATGGCGATAGCATTATCTATGTGCTAGCAAAGTACCTAAAAATGCTATATAAACTATACGGCAACTGCGTGGTTGGCACTGTGCTATCTAACTATGGGCTAGAACATTCGCTAAAAAAAATAGGGATACAGCTTTTGCGCACAGCAGTAGGCGATAAAATTGTCAGTGCCGAAATGCAGGCACGCAAATTGGCACTAGGGGGCGAAAAAGCAGGACATATTATATATAGTGAGTTTTGCAAAACAGGCGATGCCATCTATATTGCAGGGCTATTAATGAAACTGCAAAAGCTGTGCGGAATATCCATCGAACAAATGCTAAACGATTTAGTAATTTATCCATCAGTCGAGTACAATGTGGAGGTTCCGCGAGAAAAAAAGAGTCAAGTTCTCAATTCCCCCATAGTGCAGAACGCACTTGATGAGTGCCTGCAAACTATTCAGGATAGCGGACGCATAGTTCTGCGACCCAGCGGTACCGAAAATGTCGTGCGTGTGGTAGTGGAGGGTAAGTTGCCCGATGTCAATGATAAATTAGCTACAATTTTGCGTGATAAAATAAAACTTGCGGTAGAATGCTTAAAGTAAAAGGAGTATAATAATAGGATGATGCGTTAGCCTATAGAACGATGCATCATCCTAATTTTTATAATAATTTTGTTATATACTTTTATATAGGTGAATATATGAAAACGCTAAACGATGTTGTAGTAGAAAGATTATTAAAATTTATGGCGGAGCAAAATTTAACGCAATATAAACTAGCAGAAATTAGTGGGGTGCCGTATCCTACAATAAAAGGATAATGCAACGAAAAACAAAAGGCATCTCGCTAAAAACAATTATATTGCTACCTAGCGCGCTAGGTATAACGCCAAGCGAATTTATAAATGATGATGCATTTTTAGCATGCAATTTAGATTTATAACTACCCACAACCATAGGGCAAGTTTATAAGGATATAAATAAAAAAGCACAAATT
>CALVJT010000062.1 GCA_944332315.1 uncultured Clostridia bacterium | reverse complement strand
ATATTGTTGTGGATAAATATCACTATGTTAGACAAGTATATTGGGCTATTGAAAATGTAAGAAAAAGAGAACAAAAAAGGCTTATAAAAGAGGAAAGATTATTTTTTAAGAGATGTAAATATTTATTGGTTCAATATTATTCGTGGGGGTTAATTAAATATTTAGCAAAAAAGCTTATTAAAAGCCTGAATTTATAGTTTACCCCCCCCCATTAATAATAAAGAACATTTTAATAATAAAGAACATTATAAAATAAAAATCCCTTTATTCTGAGCAACGCCCGTGAATAAAGGGATTTTGAAGTGGGGCTGATGACGGGACTTGAACCCGTGACCTCTGCCTTACCAAGGCAGTGCACTACCGACTGTGCTACATCAGCATAATAGATTCTAAAAATTTTCTAATTTTTTGGTGTGGGAGTGAGCCCAACTTTTTTTACCAAAGGCAGTGTGCTATCAACCATGAAAGCATTGCTCCGAAATATTGCCAAGTTTTAAGGCTTAGGATTTTAGCTGGGTTGCAATTTACAATGATAAGTGTATCATTATTTTTGTTTTTTGTCAATTATTTTGCATTGAAAAATTGTTTACATAAAAAATATAAATGAAATTAAAGTGTATTTTAATTTTTATCGGCTTTATTTTAGAATATTAACTTTTTTATTTTATTGTGCATTAACTCTATAAATAAATATTTCAAAATATATATTACTTTATCTAATTTATTTTAAATAAATGCATAAGGCAGTTAAGATGCAATCATTATGTATTTTGTTTTTATATTTTATATGTTTTTAAGAAAAAGTATGCTATACTTAAGCAGGTATTAGGGTGGTTATATGAAAATAAAAATGTCAGCCAATGAAAAATCACTTGTAAATAAGTGCATAAATAAGTATTGTAAAAAAGTGAATGATTTTAGGAGTGCAATAAAGCAACTAGCAAATAGCTATCAGGTGCGTGAGTATTATGATATGCTTGAACGATATTCTATGTTTGTTCAAAATACTATACAAGAAGTTGCTGAAATAATTTTTCCTAAAGAGAGTGGTGTGCAAATTTATTTATCAGGCAGTTTTGCTAGAGGAATAGGTAGGACATATAGTGATTTAGATGTATCTTGTTTTTATAAGTATTTTAGAAAATATTATAGATATGAGGAAATTTTTTGTTATACATTGTGTAAAATTTTCGGTTTTATAAGATTTAAGGTGCACAATATAATGCTTTTTTCGGCGCCCATAAGAAATTTTATAAAATCTCCTAAAATAGAATATTTTGTTGATGGGCATAAAATTGAGGAGTGTATTCATATTGAATTAGACTTAAATTATAATTGTTCTAAATACTTAAAAGATTTTAAGAAGTACATTTATGAGCATAATTTAGATTACATTAAAGAATGGATGATGAGTATAATCCCTGTTATAGATGATGGTAATATACTTGAAAGGTGGCAAAAAGATATTTTAAACTATAATAAAATGAATATACATTGCTTGAATGCTCTAAAAGAGAGTATTAGAGGGAAAATCAAATCATATATGCTTATCACATTTGAAAAGTTTACAAGTTCTCAAAAATTAAAAAAGAGCCTAAAAAAGTATCCCCTAGATATTATTTATTCATTTTTTATTTACTATATGTTAACATCTAATATACCGATGCAAAATAATTTGCGCGCACTAATAAAAACGCTGTTTCAAAGCGATGATGAGTTTATAAAAAAAGTTATGCATTTATTTAGTTTGACATACATGGACTTAGATAATTTAGATATCTTTTTGCGCGAGAATAATATAAATTTTAGCACGCATTCCACGGAACTATTAAATTTGCCGGAAATAAATAAACATTACTTTGCTATGCATGGGGTGGAGCAAATAACAACAAAAATACTAAACAATTATAAACAACTTTTTACATATTTTATAAACTATATAGGAGACTGATATGAAAAATTTTTGTATATGCAATATGCCTACCAAGACATATGAAAACAATAAACTGCCTATTTTTAATTCCTTTGCGGTAAATGAAGTTATTTCCAAGATATTGGGCATAAAAAAATTTGATTGTATAAATTTAATTCATAGTTATAGACAAACAAACTATTTAGATAAATTTTTAACACAGGCAAGAGAACTGAATTTGAATTTAGGAAAAGATTTGTGGATAGATAGCGATAATATTGAAAACTTAAAAAAAACTATTAAACAGTTAATTGCAGATAAAAAGATAGTGCCGAGAGAGGAAAATGTTTATGTTTGTGAATGTGGTATAGTTGAAATGGTGGAAAGCGCCAAAAACACTCGTACACCACAAAATTTTTACCTAGATGATGGCGAGCCTGTTTGCAAATACTGCAATAGCAAATGCACAAAAGTTAAAAGAAAGATTTTGGCACTCAACAGCAAAAAACTTTCTTTTGGGGATATTAAAGTTTTTCCTACCATATACAAAAAAGATATTGAATTAAAAATCAAATCTATATTAAGCAATGTTCTCGAAGTTAGCAAAAGCAGGGCAACAGTTGTTAAAGTTGAAGTAGATAATCAAAGCTTTTACGTAGATAATGATATAGTTTGGTTGTGTTGGATTATGTCTTTTGGATATAAAAATGTTATTATTACTACAAGTTCTCATTCGTTATATCATGTAGCTTTATCATATTTGTTGTTTCGTGATAAAATAAATTTGTATTACATAGTTTTGCCATATTATAAAAATATGATTACGGATGTATGTAAGGACATAAATTTATCTAGATACAAAATACTTACATGGTACAATTTAGACTTTAAGAAAAAAGAAACTACATATAATAATCAAATCATAAATGCTATAAACGCTTTTACTTTAGAACAGTATGATAAATGTTTAGAAAAAACTTATCTGTATCCCGATTTAGTTGGTGGCGTAAAAGGGGAAACTGAGAATTTGTTTGAATACTTATCTAGAATGTTGCGTTTTGGTACTAACTACTTTTATATGAAAAATTACTTGGATAAACAAAATGCGTAGCAATAAATTTGACATTTATATAAAATTGTTATACAATTAATTTGGTCTGTAGTTTAAGGTTAGAATATGTCTTTTTGAGGGACAAGATGTTGGTTAAAGTCCAGCCGGACCCACCATTAAAAACGCCAATAATTTTTGGTGTTTTTTTAGTAAAATTTATAAAAATTTAGTTAATTTATTTTGTGTTAGCAATTAAAGTTGATAAATTATTATAGTGTAAAAGTTTAATATTTAATATTTTAATTAAAAGGCTGATTATTTAACTAAGCTATTATCGATATCTTGAGATTGCTTGATTCTTTGTTGTTGCTCTTGTTCCTGTTTAATTCTTTCTTTTGCAAGACGTGCTTCTGCTTTATCAATTTCGTGGCATCGTTTTAATAGCGCAAAGTTTGTTTTTAGCAAGCATTTATCTATGTAAACTCCGAAAGGCATATTTTTCTGCCGTAAGCTAGATGAGAATATGGAATTTCTATATTTTCGTTTAAGTAGTTTATTGTATTTGGTATAGAACAATTTGGGTCATTTGTTTTTATTTTATTTGTGCGCCCAAAATGCTTGCAATATTGTGTTCTAGGCTCCAGTTTGTACTGTTCTTTATAAAAGCCTACTACTCTATTTTTTATATGGTACTTTTTATATTTAAATTCAATAAATTTGATGATGCAATAGTTTTGTTATTTTTCTTAGTGAACTCACAAAATTTTTTAAGATTCTCAGGTTCAACATCTACGGGTTTGCTTGTTTTATAATCACAATAGATTATTGATTTGCCATCACTTGCATACTTAGCAAACAATAAATCTAGGGTAGGTTTACCTGTGTTTGAATATTTTATTTGCCAATAAAGGTTATCTACATCAAAATATTTGCCACTCTTTATTATTTTATTATCTTTATTAGATTTTAATTTATCAAAAAAAGTTCAATATTCAAATAACAATATTTATAATTTTGCTTTAATTAAAATTTAATCACCTACCGATTTTAGGTCGACATAGTACTTGCTTTGGTCTAAATTATCTACATAAACATCAATAGGTGTGTTGAGTTCCACCTTGTATTTTTGATTAAAAGAAGCGCTTTCGTAAATTGGGCTTTTTGAATTTTGCGGAGCGCAAAGTGCTACAACATTTACATAGCGCCCATTAAAGATATAACTTTTATCAATTTTATAATCGATAATTGTGCACTGTAATTTTGTGCCAGATTTTTTTAATCGATTAATTTTTCTTATTTTTTTTATCTTTAAGACAACAAAAACTATTCCAACAGTTGTAAAAATTCCTCCAACTACAAAAAATATTGTTGGTACAATTATGGTGCTGATTTTCATAATAATATCAGTAGGATTTGTGCGATTGCAATAGATGGTTAGTGTATCGCCTTTTTGCATATCGTGCTCGTAGTAGCCGAGCTCAATGTGTGTATAGGGCGTACCATCAAACTCAAAATTTACATAAACAGTGTAATCTCTTTTGCCGTTAATGTAATCTACAACCACCTCGTCCACTGTCGCCGTAGTCGCAACATAGTTTTTGGAGGTTACGCCGTAATGTACCGCAAAGTACACGCCCCCGCAAAGCACAGTCACGCCAACCAATAGACAAATGTAAAATACAATATCAAAAAGATGATGTTCCTTTATTCTAGCCATAAATGCCTCCTACTAATTTTAAGCCGAATATGTGTTGTATTAAAAACTCTTTTAGAGTGTTATATGTGATTTAATTCGAATATTTTGATAGGAATATTTTTGAGAGTTATTTGCTTTCGTTTGTGTCCATATTAAATAATACCATATTTTTAAGAAATTGTGTTGAAATTTATACAATTTTGTGGTATTATGTTAATATGAAAATGTTTTATGTTGCAATTAGCTTAGTATTAGGCGCTATTTTACTAGAGATATAAAATTATTTTGTAGGGTATGTTGCTTACTTTGCACTTTTTTTTGCTTTATAAATAGTGCAACTATGGCACAATACCTAACAAGGCGCGGTGTTGACTATATTTTTACGGACTTTTTATAAAAAGGCAAAGAAGTTATTCTTTGCTTTTTGCTATGTAGATTAATATTAAATTTTACAAAAATTAAAGGTTCTAATATTCGTGGGAGGTAGCAAAAATTTAGCTGGAAAAACTTAGCAAAAGCTTGAATCTATAACTCATTATACTCCCATTAATAATAAAGAACCAAAATTTAAGTTTCCTATCTTAATACATAATAAGATAGAAACTTTGGTAAACTTCCATTTGTTTATTTTTGGCGAGATGATTCGTATTCTTCCCTTATTTTACGTTCTTGCTCTAATTCTTTATCAATCTTTGTACAAGTCTTTATTATGTCTGCATTCATGGCATCAATACATTTTTCAAGCGTAGCCTGCTTCATGCAAACTTTTGTTCTATCAATTTCCTCTTGGGTAGGGGGCTTTTTGAAGATAGATATTAATTGATATTTTACTTGTTTGGGGTCACCAGTATAATCGCGGTCTATATATATTGGGGGGCTACAATTGCGATTATTGGTGTAAACCTCACCAACATATGTATTTGCTTTGTGTGCTTCTGCCATTTTTTGTTCATATGTTTTTTCGAATAACTCAAAATTAAATCTGCGCTGTTTGCCATAAAAGCCTTTTGGCCGTAATTGCAAAGGTTTTTCTTTATAATCGAAGTAAAGGGCAGGAATAATTGTAAAAATAGAGCACTCTTTCTTGCTATTTTGATAAATGCTGTTGTATGCAAATTGGCGCAGTTCTACATTTGTGGCATCCACATCAACAATTTGCTTTGTTTTGATATCCACATACTCAACGTTTTTATCGTCAAATTCTTTTTCGTACACTAGACTGACGGTAGGTACACCTTGCTCATTAAATGACATCATCCAGTATAGGTTAGTTAAATCGAAATATTTAGATTCTCTCATAAAACACCTCATCGATGTATTATAACATATTTTTTACAATTTTAATATCTTTTTTGCATTTTTTTAGTATTACTTTAGACAACATTATAACATCTCCACATAAAAAACAATGGGTAAAATATCTTTTGTAAAATTTATATACATAAAAATTCAACATTAAAACATATTATTTTTTTGTTTTAAGTAAATGTGTTAGCGAAATAAGTATGCCTAATTTTCCATATTCGTAAGTAAGTCCGCCTTGCATATAGGCAGTAAACGGCGGGGTGATAGGGCCATCGCACGAAAGTTCAATTGTCGAGCCCGAAATAAAACTTCCGCTTGCCATAATTTCCTCGTGCGGGTAGCCCGGCATAGGGCTAGGCAAAAGCGTGACAAAGTTTTCAAGTGCAACACCTTTTTGTATGCCACGGCAAAATTCTATTAGTTCATCAGCAGAATTTAGGCTGATAGTTTGTACAATATCGGTGCGTTCATCCTGAAATCTAGGGCTTACTTTATAGCCAAGTTTTTCGAGTAGATAGCTAGCAAGCGTCATAGTTTTTAGACTTGCGCACACAACACTAGGTGCGTGATATATGCCCTTAAAAAATGATAGATGTTGGTTTAGGTTTGCGCCAATATCCTTTGCAACACATGGGGCAGAAAAGCGTTCTGCTACATCGTGCACTAATTGCTCTTTGCCAACTATGTACCCACCTGTTTTGGCTTGTCCTGCGCCTAAATTTTTCATAAGAGAGCCTACAAGTATATCGGCGCCTACTTCGGTAGGTTCGCGCAGTTCAACAAAATCTCCGTAGCAGTTATCCACCATAATTATGACATTTTTATCTATTTGGTGAATTTTTTTGCAAATTCTTTCAATCTTTTCGATGCTAAGACTCAGTCGGTTGCTATAACCGCGTGAGCGCTGAATTTCTACCATTTTGATAGGGCTTTGTTGTAGGCGCGCTAAAATGCGCTCGCTATCAAAATCGTCATTAACTAAATCAATTTGTTCAAAATTTATGCCATGCGCCATTAATGAATTACGACTTTCACCACTCAAACCAATAATGCCCTTTAATGAGTCGTAGGGTTCGCCGGTTATAGAAAGCAGTGTATCACCGTGTTTTAGCAAACCAAAAAATGTTAGGGATAGCGCGTGCGTGCCGGACATTATTTGAGGACGCACCAAGGCATCCTCGGTATGAAAAATTTGACTATAAACTTTTTCTAGCTTTTCTCTGCCAACATCGTAGTATCCGTAGCCCGTCTGTTCACTAAAATCGGTGCAAGTCAGCTTTACTTCTTGAAAAGCCCTCAAAACTTTTGCACTGTTTTGTAGGCACAACTCATCGTATCTAGCGAATATGGGTTGTAGTTCCTTCTCTGCTTGACTGCAAAGTTCCAATAAATCGTTTGAAATTTCTAAATTGCTGTACATAATATTCTCCTAAAAGTGATATCTATAATATAGTAAAATTTTTATAAAATTTGGCAATATGTTAACGCTTTATAGTAGTTTAGTTTGCAAAAGGCGTTACATAAGTTGTGCAAATTAGTAATATAATAGCATATTTTTTTTATTTAGTAAATTGTTTTGTGCGTGCCTTTTGCAACAGGTTGCTGAATTGTTTTGTTTTTATATAAAGGGGATATATTTTTTGTGATTTATAAATTATTTTGGCAAAAGAAAAAATATTGCTAGTTAAGGAACTAGACAAAATGAATATTTGCTCTTTAAATATTATAGAATAAAAATTAAATGCTATCTGCCACTTGACACATTTGCGCTGTTTTGCTATAATAGGCGTTACTAGGTGAAAAATGGATAATACTAAAAAAGAAAACAATTTTTTGTCGAAATGCAAAACTTTTTTTATTAATATAGGTAAATCACTTGTTAAGTTGTGGAAATACTACACTCCTTATGAAAAAACATGGCTGATTAGTATTTGCACCATAGGCATACTTTTGGGCATATTTTTCCCCGAGGATGCAAGTCAGCCAAGTTGGTTGCGCGTTGTGGAAATTATTGTTATAATAGGTGGATGCTCTTGCGAATTGCTTTTGAGCAAGCAATCGAAGTGGGCATTTGTGGTATCATTTTTCCTATACGATATCACGCAAACTATTGTGTACATAGCAAATGGTTTTTACATAAGCGCACTTTTTGAAGTTGTATTTTGGATGCCAATACTATGGATAAGTTTTTATCTATGGGGCAAAAAGATAGATGATGCAAATAAAACCTTGACGGTTGTAAAACAAGTAAACTACGCGCGCGATTTGGCTATATTCCTTGGCGTTTTGCTTGCTTCTGTGCTGACAGGCGTTCTGTTTACCTACATTGGCGGTGTATTTGAGGGGATGAGTGAGTACTGGTACTTGGATGCGCTTGCAAATGCCTTTAGCGTGTGCAATGGACTTTTCCTTATCTTGCGCTATAGAGAGCAGTGGATACCATGGATAGGCGTTGCGCTAGTTGAGGCAGTGCTTTGGATACTTAGTGGGCAGTTTATTATGCTAGTGCTATCTATAGGCTACCTTATGAACTCGCTTTATGGCTTAATTATGTGGTGCAAATACATAAAAGCGCATCCAGCGCAAGATAATATAAACACAAATGTGGTAAAAAATGGCGCGGGAAATGCAAGCGCAATTGTGGTAAAAAATGATGCAGTGGGTGCAAACGCAGAAGTGGTAAATGATGGTGTCGTTTCTACAAATGAGGGCGAAAACAATTTGTCAGATGATAAATGCAATGATGCAAACATACAAAGTAGTGGGGCACAAAGTATGGCAACTTTACAAAATTTAGAAAGTGTAGAGTGTACCCAAACGCAGGATGAGAATAGTGCCCAAGCACAGGCCGAAAGTAAAAACGGCGTTGAGTAGTACTCACGCATAAAATGGCAAAAGAAATTAAACAAATCAATAAAACAATAAAAATGCCTTATTTAAGATTTTGTAGCAAGTTATGTGCAAAATTTATATGTTGTAACAATGAGTAGAAGCATACAAAATATGTAACTGCAAAACTCTTGACAAATAAAGGGGGAATCGGTTAAAATAAACTATAAATATTTAGGAGATTGATAAAATGGAAATATCAGAAGTAAAAAAGGGTATGCATGTTTTAATTGATGGCGAACTTTATCAAATTGTCGATTTTTTACATGTAAAGCCAGGTAAGGGCGCTGCTTTTATGAATACAAAAATCAAAAATGTGCGCACAGGTTCTACGCTGGAAAAGAATTTTAATACAAACTACAAAGTAGATGAGGCCCACATTACGCGCAGAAATATGCAGTATCTTTATAATGATGGCAGTACATACTACTTTATGGATAATCAAACATACGAGCAGTTGGAGTTGCCTGCCGAAAAAATAGGTGATAATAAAGATTATTTGATCGAAAATAATAGCGTTGATATTGCCACATTTAATGGCGAGTTGCTAGGCATATCGTTGCCCGATAAAATCGAAATGACTGTTGTCAGCATCGACCCTTCTACGCTTTCATCCACCGCAACAAAGCCTACTAAAGAGGCTGTGTTGGAAACGGGCTTAAAGTTGAGGGTGCCTGCATTTATAAATGAGGGCGAAAAGATTATTGTCACAACAGTAGATGGCAAATATTATTCTCGCGCATAAATTTAATGGCACAATGGTGCCATTTTTTAGTGTAAAAATGTAATTGCATTGTCTAAGGGTTGCGTAGTTTTACCAATCTTTGTACAAATAAGGCTTTAGTATTTTGTGGGCGTGAACTATTTTTTTTGTATATAAGTATTTTTAATAAGACAAAAATAAATTGGTTATATATTAAAAAGTTGCAGGTTAATAACTTTATATAATTCGTAGTTTTATATTAGAACTCAATAAATGTTTGAGTATTGATTCAGTATCTATAATTTTCAATATTTTATATGGAATTTTTAATTTTACTTTATTTTGCAATATAATAGCAAAAAGGAGATAATATGAATAAAGTTGTTTTAATCACTGGCGCAAGTCGAGGTATAGGCAGGCAAACTGCAATTGAGTTTGCCAAAAACGGATACGATGTTGCGCTTACATACTTTGTAAACAAGGGGCTTGCCGAAAATGTTAAAGCCGAAATTGAGGCGCTCGGTGTTAAATGCAAAATAATGCAGTGCGATATAGCAAACGAGCAAGATGTAAAAGATATGGTCTATGCAACTATTAAAGAATATGGATACATCGATGTGCTTATCAACAACGCAAGCATTGCCATAGATATGCTATTTAACGATAAAAATTGTGCCGATTTTAAGCGAATACTAGATGTAAATTTAGTTGGAACATTTATGGTTAGCAAATATGTTGGCGAATATATGCTAAATAAAAAGTCCGGCAAAATAATAAATATAGCAAGTACAAACGGAATAAATACCTACTATCCTATGTGTTTTGACTATGATGCCTCTAAAGCGGGCATAATCTCGCTAACGCATAATCTAGCAATGCAGTTTGCGCCATATATAAATGTAAATGCAGTGGCACCAGGCTTTATAGCCACGCAAAGCGAAATAGGGGATATGAGCGAGGATTTTATTAAAGCCGAGGAGGAAAAAATTTTTTTGAAGCGTGCAGGCACCGAGCAAGAAGTGGCAGACTTGATATTGTTTTTAGCAAGTGATAAAGCAAACTTTATTAACAACGCAGTTATAAGAATAGATGGCGGTATGTACGGTTCAATGTAAAAAGTTTAGATAATTACCGCAAATTGCGTAAAGTTGCAAATAGTGTGCAAGTTAAATATATATATGTTGCAAAAAATTATGAAAAGATACGCAAATTTTTGTGATATCTTGCGCTATTGTTTTATTTTTTACATTTAATAGCAAAAAAACACGGGTTACCCGTGTTTTTTTGTTAATATATCTACAGCAAAAATATATTAGTAAATAACTATTAATATAATTTATTGCTATACATTTGCTTTTCAATCTCATCAATAATTTTGGCCATGGTTTGCACTACAAGCACGGGGTTTATGCCGGATGCAGTTTCGCCGGAGAGCATAGTAGCGTTGGCCTCCTCGTAAATAGCGGTGGCAACATCGCTAACTTCGGCGCGCGTAGGGCGGGTGGAGTTTGTCATACTCTCAAGCATCTCGGTTGCCACAATGCAAAACTTGCGCTTTACATTGGAAAGTGATATCAGTTGTTTTTGTATAGGCGGAATTTTTTCTAGCGGAATTTCCACGCCCAAATCGCCACGCGCAACCATCAAGCCATCGCACACTTCCAAAATTTCCTCGGCGTTTTTTACGCCAGAGGCGTTTTCTATTTTAGCAATAAGTTTTATGTCATCTCCGCCATTCTGAGCCAAAAATTGCTTAACATCTAAAATATTTTGTGCGCAACTTACAAACGATAGAGCAAGAAAATCTGCATTGTTTTTGATTGCAAACAATAGATCCGCCTTATCTGCTTCGGATAAATAAGGCGTACTAGGAACAACCCCTGGCACATTTATGCTTTTGTTGTTGGATAATTTGCCACCAAATAGCACTTTGCAAATTATATCGGTATCAGTTTTATTTATAACTTCAAGTACAATTAAACCATTGTTGGCATAAATTTTATTGCCCACGCTGATTTCGTTGATTAAAGGCTTGTACTTTAAGCTAGCTCGCTCAGCGTTGCCCACAACATCTTGTGTAGTAAGTGTAAAAGTCGCGCCCTCGTTTAGCATAACAGCGCCGTTTTCAAAGGTTGCAATGCGCATTTCAGGGCCTTTTGTATCTACAAGTAATTTTAAGCCTTTGCTACGCAATTCGGGCAATTTATCAATGATTTTTTGATGTGATTCGTGCGTGCCGTGGCTCATATTTAAGCGCGCTATGTTCATGCCCGCACTGTACATTTGGTCCAATATTTTTATATCATCGCACGCAGGACCTAGCGTGCATACTATTTTAGTGATTCTATTCATAATACTAGTATTATACTATAATCTATAAAAAATACCAAATATTTTGGGGTTATATGTAGGTATCTTGTATGTTTGTAAGGAATTTTTCATTCCCCGCAACCCTAGTACAAGGGCACTCGCTCTTGACCTGCGCTCTTATAAATGACAAAAGCCTAGTGATAAAACAAAACACAAAATTTCTTTTGCATAAAAGTAAAATTTGTTTACTACCTAAACTTTGTGCCTAATAAGTATCTTTTATTAATAAAAAGGGATGATTTGTTAATAATAACCAGATAACGGGGGTGCGCCATCGCACCACGGGGGGCAGGGGAAGTGCTTCCCCCTTAAAATACTATAAATTATAAGGCTTGTTGCTTGCCATAAAAATAGTGCGCTCCTCATCCGATTGCCCGCCGTGCGCAAGCCCCTTGCCACCGTGGTCGGCAGTCAAAATAATAAGCCAGTTTTCCTTATAAAAGGTGGGGCGTGCGTAAATTGCTTGAATTAACTCATACGCCATTGTATCGGCTTGTACAACTGTATCCACATACGCCTTGGATGTGTTGGAAAAGCCATTCACATGTCCGCACGCATCGCCATCTTTGTATATTGCAAATATAAAATCGCGCTCCAAAGGGTTGCCTACTTCTACGCAGTCTAGCAAATACTCCTGCATTTCGGCATCGTTTTCCACATAGTTTATAATAAGGTCTAGGTTGTTCGCCTCGGCGTACTCGCCATCGCAGTCAAAAGCGCGGGCAATGTGCGAGCGGTAGGCTACAGTAAATAGCGAGCGCATGCCGTACTGCTCTGGCGCTTTAACAAGTACGCTGTGTACACTACTATCACGATAATCACCATTTCCCTTCACGCCACTAACATTGCCCCAAACGCCCGTTGCAAGCGCCGTCCAACCAGGGGCGGTGGATGTATTTTGCTGTGTAGGGGTGCCTTTTTCGCCTCCAGCATACGCAAGGTACATGTGCCCTGAATTTTTCATCAAAGCAAAAGCGCTGTTTGTACGGTCCGCTTGCACGCCTTGTTCGCTGTTTTCATCATCAATTAAGTTTATAAGCGCATCCGCCCTAAATGCATCAAAGCCTAAAAAGGCTACCTTTTTTGTAAGTGTGGATGGCGTTTCTAAAAAGTTCATTACAAATTTGTTTATATCTATTTGAGAAATCATTGATTCTGCATCGTTTTCCCAAAACGAATAAGCGCTCACTTTGTTTAGATATCCCTTTTCGGCAATAGGGAATGCATAAAGCAGTATGCCAGTTATAAGCACCACCGCAACAGTTGATATGCTAATTATCCACGATAAAATTCTATTCATAAGTTTACCTCGTTTGTAGTTTTACCAAAGTTTTCTTTTTTTAATAAATCTAATTGTAATTGATACGTTTTGTTGAGTATAAACACCTATTTGTGTGCTATGGCGGGGCGATGGCGCACACCCATGGTTAAAAGTGAGTACTAATAATAAATTTTCGTTTTCTATTAAATAAAAGTAGGCTTGAATAGTAGTACTTACTACGACACTACCATCCCCATATGACCACAGGTCAAGGACACTGTCCTTGCCATGGGGTTTTAGGGGAACGAGGAGTTCCCCTACATTTGTAAGGAACGGGGGAGTTACCCTAAAAATATCCTTTAATACACATTACTATCAAAAAATGATAGTTGAATGGGCTTTTTAATATACTCGGTAAAGTTGCAAATGTTTTGAAAGCTGAATTTATTTTTTATATCACCAATAAGTGCGTACAAAGTTTGTTTATAAGCCCCTTTGCCTTTATCGGTTTTATTTATAATATCATTTGCAAGTTTGGGGTAGTGACTTCTTAAAAAATCGGCAAAGTGGAACTTGGTTTCTCCGCGCAAGTTTAGCGGGTCAAAGATAATATAATCTAAATTGTTTTGCTTTGCACTCTGTACAATTGCACCTATGTTTTGCGCGCTATCAGTTAAATTAGGTATTATTGGCATATTGTGTATGCCAATAAAAGCATTTGTACGCTTTTTTAGCTCAATGGCAGTTTGTAGTCTTGCGCTTGCAGGACTGGCGTTTGGCTCTAAAACACGCGCAAGCTCGTCATCCAGTGTGGATATTGATACCGCTATATAAATAGGTACGAGCTTAGAAAGGTGCGCAAGCTTATCCACATCGCGCAAAATCAGGCTAGATTTTGTGGATAAGTACATAGGTATCTTGTGCTTAATAAATAGGTCTAGTATCTTTGGCATAAACTGCATTTGCGCCTCTAATGGCTGATAGGCATCACAAACTGTGCCAACGCTAATCAAACACTGCGAGTAGTCGGTTTTATTTAGTTCGCGCTCCAAAACCTCGATTATGTTTTGCTTAAAATATATATCGCCAAAAAAGTTGTCATCGCCTAAATAGGTGTGCGAATAAAGCGCGTAGCAGTACTGGCAGGCATGCTCACAGCCCCTATATGGGTTTAGGCTGTATTTATAGGGCGTGCGAGTAGATAGATTTTTTTGTATCGCACTTTTTGTAGTTATGCTTTTGTACATACACTAATTATACACCCATTTTATCCTTTTTGCAAGCCATTGCCTGTTTCTAGGGAACATAGTTTTTTTTAGGGGAAACTTGTTTATTTGTGTAGAGGAACTCCCCGTTCCCCTAAAACCCTTTGGCAAGGGGGTGATGGCGTTCTGCCGTGGTCGCGAACGAGTACTAATAATTAGTGCATAAATCTGGGCGCAAAGTGATGGCATAGTTAAATACTATCATTTATAAGAATAAGTGTTGCATTAATCACAAATAGAAAATTCTTTTAGTGCAACCAATACCACAAAACTGTACTACCGCATATTAAAAAAAGAGCAATACTGCTATTTGTTTGCTCTTTTTTTGTTGTCCACAAGATTAAATTAATTTGATTCTATGCAAAATGTTAAAGTTTATTTAACATATCTAGCCCAATGTAGATTATAATTCTTATTTTTTACATTTCGGGGGCTAGCTCGGCTTGTGTGGCTACAAGAGGGGTAGTTGGGTCCTCTAAATCTACAAGGTCTTTTACAAAAGTTGTGGGTTTGCTGTTTTGGTATAGGGTGTGCATATCGTAGATAATTGGGTTTGTCATATACTCAATTAGTTTGTTTTGCGATTTAGCATAGCGCGAGCTTGCTAGTGATGTATTTATATCTAGTATTACAATGTTGTAGCTTAAAGCATTATCATTATCTTTTATTGGTTCGATTATTTTATCAATTGCGGTTTGCAGTTGTTCTTTTATTATTTCGCTTTCGGAATAAAGCAGTAAATCTATATCAATTTTAGCCTTACCACTAGCAATTTTGTTTTCAATTAATCTATTGTATTCTATGGCAACTTTGGCTTGGAGCAGTAGACTGCTGTAAAGGGTTTGCAGATTTTTGTTTTCAATAACTTTTAGGCGCCTGTTCGTTAAAGTTACAAAACGGGATAAATTAATTCTATCATTTGTATTAATGGACTTAACTAAAGATTTAATCTTGTTTTTGGTGTACTGCATTTTAATTTTGCTTTCAATTTCTCGTTTTTTTGCGGTGCTGATTTCGGTTGTCATGGTTCAATTTCTCCTTTTATAGTATTCTATGTCGATTGATGGCGAAAAAGATGTGTCGTCTAAAAAAATCTGCACATAAATTAAAGATTATTCAAAATTTTTAAGGAGATTTTGGGCTACTTTAAGTTTGTGACGCAGGCTTTAGACGGGGCAATTTTTCTTGATTTTATTTTATCAAAATTTTTACGTTTTTGTAAAATATTTTGTAAAAAAATTTTTTTATAAATTTCACTTTTTTTTATTTTTATGATAGCAAAAAGATGACGAATACTATATGTTGTGTTAGGGGTGTTTTTGTGAATGTTTTTGTCTGAAATTTTTTCAAATTCGCAAAAATAATTAGTTAAGCACTTAATTAAAAATTTTATTAAAAGAATAAGTATTTTGTAAAGAAAGTGGCTACAAAAACAGCAAAAATAAACAAAATTAGTATTTGCCCCTAAATCTTATAAACACTACTATAAAAAATGCTTTTGCATAAGCAAAAGTATTTGATTTATTTATTTAATTTTTGTTCTAGTTCAGTTTGCATTTGTGTGTGCATTTTTAATGCCGATTTGATATCCTTAGATGTTGCTATGGTTGTAGGATAAAAGTCTAAATCGTGCATTATGTTAAAAATCTTAAAGTTGTGCTCCATTGCTATTGCGTGATGTTCATTAAACATTTTTCGTAGGCACTCGTTGGAACACTCTAACCCAAATTGGCAATACATATGTATCATAAATTTTTGTGCCACAAGTGCATCTTGTAGAATTTCTTGTTCGGTAAACTCAATCATTATTTACAGCCCTCCGTAGAATTTTGTTTTAGGTATTCAAGTAGCTTTTGATGGTTCATACAGTGCGCTTGTGCCATTTCGGTAAACATGGTTTTAAGAGATTTTGTGTTTACATTTTCGGCGCAAAACTGCATTTTAGTGGCAATCCAATTTTCAAAAGTCATAAGTTCATTTAATGCCATAAGGTCTTTTGTGGTAATTTCTTTTTTCATAAATTCCTCCTAGCATAGTATGTGGTAAATTTATGATATTTATGCTTAATTTTATTTTACACATTTTGGCAAAAAGAAATTGTCTGTGTGCCATCGCACATAATTTGATATTTTTTCATATTTTGAAAAGGGGAGGTTAATAATTATGTGTAGATGCAACGGCTGTGGTTGTGATTGTTGTGGTGGCGGTGGCATTATTAAAAGGGACTTTATTATAGTTGGGCCAAGAGGAGCAACTGGTGCCACCGGTGCAACTGGCGCAACAGGTGCCACTGGGGCAACGGGATTAGATGGTGCTACGCCAACAATAGGCTTAAATGGCAATTGGTTTATCAATGGCATAGATACGGGCTTTGCTTCTCGCGGGGCAACTGGCTCAACGGGTGTCACAGGTTCGACTGGAGCAACGGGGTCTACCGGTGCTACAGGGGCAACAGGTTCTGCGGGTGAGCAGGGCATAACGCCAAGAATAGGTGATAACGGCAACTGGTTTATTGAAGATTTTGATACTGGTATGCCATCTCAAGGCTCAACGGGTGTCACGGGTTCGACTGGTGCCACAGGTTCAACTGGCGCGCGAGGCGCAACGGGTGCTACAGGCTCTACAGGTGCTGATGGCGAGGATGGTCACACCCCAACTGTAGGCGAGAACGGCAATTGGTTTATAGATGGCGTAGATACTTTGCTACCTGCAAGAGGCGAGCAAGGTATGACGGGCGCAACTGGTTCCACTGGGGCAACAGGAATGACGGGCGCAACCGGTTCTACGGGTGCAACTGGAGCTACTGGTGCAACAGGTGCTACTGGGCAAAACGGAGCCACACCAAGAATAGGTGATAATGGCAATTGGTTTATAAATGATGTAGATACAGGTAATCCATCGCAAGGTGATGATGCGCAAAACTTTTCAACAGTAAATATGAACGCTAGGCGCAGTGGCGATGTGCAAATGTCAATTTCAAAAAGTGGTACTGCAATGCCGTTAGGCGATTGTGTTCTAAACGGGTTTAGTACCAATGAAAATTATGATTCATTTAAGGTACAACAAAGTGGTATGTATTTACTAAACTATCATATAAAAATAAATGCCCCTACAAAAGTTAAAACATGCATAGCAGTAAATGGTGTAGCGCAAGAGAATACAATTTCTAGAGGCGAAACAATGCCATTTATGACCACATCAAATTTTTTGAATTTACAGTGTGGAGATGAGGTACAATTGCAACTATATGATGCTGATGAAACTATACAACTTTGCGGAGAGATGTGTGCAAATCTCTGGCTTGTTCGTTTGGCTTAAATTTTATAGTTTTGTAGCGTAGGATATTAAAATAAATACCTTTGATTTATAGTTTATAAAAGTTAAATTTCAAAGGGCTATAAAATTAAAAAGAGCGTTATCAATGCTCTTTTTTGTGTAAACATATTTTAAGTATAGTCAATAAAAAAATTACACAATATATATTTGAAAGTAAGCAATTTGTGTAATTATGTGATAAAGCGCGATATAAGGTATTATACTTGACAAATTTTATAATCTTATTTATAATATTTTGATTACACTTATAGGAAGAAAAGAAATGTTAAAGATAAAAGATTTGCATAAAACCTATGGCAATTCTAAAGTAAGCACATTAAATGGGCTAAATCTTGAACTAAAAGATGGCGAAATTTTTGGGTTTCTGGGCTCAAACGGGGCCGGTAAGACCACTACAATAAAGTGCATTTGTGGAATTTTGCCCTTTGAAAGCGGAGAGATTTTTATAAACGGCAAAAACTTAAAGGAACAACCGCAACAAGCAAAGCGCGATTTGGCATACATACCCGATAATCACGCAGTTTTCGAGCGCTTGACAGGACGCGAGTATGTAAACCACATTGCAAATTTATATAACATAAGCCTTGAGGATAGAGAGGCGCGCGCAAGCAAGTATCTAAAAGAATTTAACCTTGAACACGCGTACGATAGGCAAATAAAATCGTACTCCCATGGAATGAAGCAAAAGATAACCGTTATTGCAGCGCTCATACATCAGCCAAAACTCTGGGTGCTGGATGAGCCTTTGTTGGGGCTAGACCCTCAAAGCGCATATGTGCTAAAGCGCGCTATGAAAGAACACGCGCAAAAGGGCAACACTGTGTTTTTTAGCTCGCATATACTTGAGGTAGTCGAAACTCTTTGCGATAGAATAGGCATATTAAAAAATGGGGTTATAGAACACATTTTTGATGTTAAGCAAATAAAGCAAAGTGGCAGTACGCTTGAAAATATCTATGTTAAATATGTGCAAGGCGAGCAATCTTTGGATGAAGTGCTGGATATAGAATCTAAACCCAACCAAGAATCTACAGTAAGTACTACATCTAAAAAATCTAAACAACGCAATAATAAATCTAAAAAAGCCAAGGAGAACTAGATATGTCAACTACTTGGGAACTTTTTAGATTGCAAATGGATGAGCGCATTGATTTGTTTAAGAAAACTAATCCTAAAAAAGTAATTCTATCGCTTTTGCTTTATGTAGGCATAATAGCGGTAGCAACAGTTTTGCTTACGCTAGTGTTTATGCGCTTTGTAACTATAGGCTTATATGTAGATAGCAATTTGCTTGCAGTGCTACTGCTTTTAACGCAAGTGCTATCATTTGCAATAGCGCTTGCATCCATATTTAAGACAATGTATTCGGCAAAGGATAATGACTTTTTGTTGAGTATGCCTTGCTCGCCAAATCAGCTGTTTGTTTCTAAACTAATGGTGCTATATGCTTTTGAGGTTATAGCAAACACGCTGTACACGCTTCCTATATTTATAATGTATGCAATACTTGCAGATGTTAGTGTAGGTTTTTACATTCTAATACCGGTATTTTTGCTGGTGTTGCCACTGCTTGCGCTTGTGGTTGCCGCGTTGCTATCTGTGCCAATAATGCAGATAGTAAATATTATAAAAAGGAGCAACCTTGCAAGCATAATATCAATATTATTGCTAGTGGCTATCTTTTTAGCGCTTTATATGTGGTTTGTAACAAGCATTGCCACAAATATTGATTTTAATGGACAACAGGGTACTATACTAATTAGGGTTAATGATTTAATTGCCAATTTAAGTACAAGCACATGGCTATTTAAGTTTATGGCAGATACAATGCTAATACTTGAGGGCTTTTGGTGGAAGTTATTGCTCATACTAGTTGCAACCGCAGTTTTGTTTGTGCTAGCAGATATTTGTATGCGTAGGGTATTTTTTGGTTTATCCGCGCGTCGAAGCGAAATTACAACAAAAACAAAACAAGGTACTAAAGGCTATAGAGTGCTAAAACCTTTTAATTCAATTTTGCAAAAAGAATTTTATACAACTTTTAGGAACTCGGGCAATGTTTTCCAGTACTTTTTGTTTACACTATTAATGCCTTTTATAGTGTACACCTACGATAGGTTGCTTTTAAGCATAACAGTAAATCAAACAGGCGAAAGTATGATAATAGCCTCGCACCTATTAGTTGTGTGTGTGCTAGCGGGGCTGTCTAATATAGTAAGCGCAAGCGCAATTTCGCGCGAGGGCGGAAACTTTTATATAATGAAAATGAGCCCCGTATCCATTAAAACGCAGTTGCGCGCAAAAATAGTTTTTAACGTAATACTAACATATTCGGCACTAATTGTAACAGCACTTGTCACAGGGCTTGCAACCGATATTGGCGTTGTGCACAACATTCTTTGTACAATGGCTGCTATGATACTTTCGCTAGGGCACATTATAATCAGCGTGCTACTAGATTTGCGCAAGCCTGCCCTAGATTGGTTTGATGAATCGGAAATTGAAAAAATATCCAAAAACACAAAAATTGCAATGTGTATAGGGCTAATTATGGCGGTTCTGCTGTTTGCAGTGGTGTTTGCCTTTGCCCCAACTAGGCACACTATTTGGCCGTGGTCAATAACACTAACAGCAGTATCAGTCTTTACCGCCGTCATTATACTGTACTTTGAGTTGCGAGTAGATAAAATAAACGAAAGGATGGAATGTTAATGAAAAAGACAATAGTATCAATTTTAATAATACTTCCCTTCCTTTTAATAGTAGTAATATCTTTAGCGGGCAGAATTTACGGCGACTACAGATATGTGGATGTGGAGAATATAAGTTTTGTAGATAGTTCGGGGCAATTAACAAATGATAACGCCGATTATGTGCTATATGTAAACATAAACGAGCGCGTTTTGCTGAACTATGTGCTAATACCAGCTAAGGCATCCAACAAAAATGTCACATTTAGTGTAGTAGATAGTGATGTGTGTAGCGTATCCGAAGATGGCTACATAACAGGGTTAATTGCCGACCGCACAACGCGCGTCAGGGTTACAGCCTATAACGGCTTGTATAGCGAAATAGTGGTGTATGTAACGGATAGGCGCGTGCGTGAGGTGCAACTATCGCAAGAGGAAATTATAGGCTATGTGGGCAATTCTGCGCAGGTTACCTACACAATTTTGCCATCTACCGCTATAAACAAGAGCGTGGAGTTTGCTACTAGTGATGCAAGCGTCTGCACAATAGATAGCAACGGCACTATCGAATTTGTGGGAGAGGGTGAGGCAATAATCACCATAACAACACTTGATGGCGGGCATACAGATACTTGCCTTATCACAGTGCTACAAGAGGGTGGCATTTCGTTTACTCAACCTATAGTTGTGGTGCAAGCAGATTCTATAGATCTTTTAGACTACTTATCGGGGCCAATTGATAATTTGGATGCGCACTTTGTATTGCTATCGGGCAATTGCGCGCTAAATGGAACGGTGCTTACATTTAATGGTAGCACAGTTGCTAGAATAAAATTTTATATTGGGCAAGACCCAGACCAAAACTATTCAATTATTGAATTAATACATTAACTATATCTAAGGAGCAAATATGGCAAAAGCTTTTAGTAAAACTCATCCATTTATAATAGTGTTGCTTGTGGTGGCGCTCACTCTGCCGTTTGTATTTAGCGGGTGTGGGGAAAAACTGAGCAAAATCACCTTGCGCTTAGAGGATGGCGTAACTTCGGTTGTGCCAGGTGCCTCATACAATTTGCAGGTGAAAACTAATTTGGATGAATATGTCGAAAATGTTGAATATGATGTGCGCCAAGGTAGCGAATATGTGAGTATTGTTGAAAGCACGCTTACAGTGCTAGCCTCCGCTGTGCCAGAATCTCAAATAAGCATAGTTGCAGTGTACAATACAATTAGGTCTAGCGCCCTAAATTTATGTGTACAGCACCTTGAGGCAAGTTCATTGCAAATAAGCAGTGATTCTAGCGATGTTGTCGCAGGCGAAATTGTCACACTTTCTGCAACATATTTCCCCGCAAATGCCACAAGAGATGTCGAGTATCAAGTTCTAACCGATAACGCAACAGTGATCAATAATTTTGTTATTATTGATAGTGATCTTAATCAAGGCAATACAGTGCGAATACAAGCAAAAATGGGAGAAGTTTTATCCAATGTACTGGAGTTTAATGTTATAGAATTTAATGCCGATTCTGTTGTGGGTGTAGCATTTGCAAACAATAACCTTGTAAATAACAGTTTAATGATAGATACTAGCGTGCAAACAAACAATGTAACCCTTTTGGCCCAATTGTATCTAAATCTAAATGGCAGAATAGCCAAAGTTGTGCATAGCGATATTGAGTACGAAGTTGCAGATGATAGCATAGTGTCCTATAACGCTAGCAGTTTTTCAGTAAGCCCACTTATGAAAGGCGAAACTCAAGTTACTGCAAAATATTTAGATAAAAGCGCAACGGTAAACATAATAGTAAATATGGTGCCACTTGTTATAGATTTGCCAAATAAGTTTAGGCAAAGCGGGGTGCAGTACAACTATGCAAAGGGCTTGGATATAAGCGGTTTTGAGCCTACTTATGTGCAACAAAATGGATGTACCGATTATGCTCTAAATGTGTACAGTTTAGATAATTTAGTTGCAAGGTTTGAGGTTGTAGGTGATGTTGTGACGGCGGATACTAATAACCCAAATATCGCCTATGATGGCAAAACGCTAAATGTCAATGAACTTGCAAACTACAGCTTTTCGTTCCAAAGCATTTCGGGCTGTCAAAACGAAGTGGAAAGCGATAGGGTAAACATCAACTTTAATGATGGCACCAATGTCGGCAACAAAGCAGAGTTTTTGAGCGCTATAGAAAATGTAAATGTAAAAAAGATTAATTTTGTAAACGATATTACCCTTGAAGGCGGAAAAGAAACTTATACCTCGCACGGAGATAAAGAGATAAACGGCAACAGCTTTAGGCTAGATGCAAGCAAACAAATACTAGGGGTAAACGAATATGACCCAGAATTGCCACTGCTAGATTTTTACTCTGTGGATGATAATACACCATATGCAGTCACAATTCGCGACCTTAGTATAATAGGCAATTTTGGCTATTTGAGCACTGCCGAACTACTCGAAATTGCTAAAAAAGTAGAGCCAAATATCACTGAACAAGATTTAATTGACAATAAAGATACAAACTACTTTTATTCTATGACATATAGATGTGCAATTAGGGTGCACAACGCAACTGTAGATAATCCCGATGGGAATACAGCCTATTCCTATTGCAAATTAAATCTAAAAAACCTAAATATAAGCAACTTTATGACGGGCATTAAACTAGATTATGTTATGGATGAGAGGGCATTGACAGGTTCGGGCGCGCCTGCTATACAAAATATCTCATTAGGCAATTTATTTGGCGATGGCATCACTTTTGTGGGCTCGCAACTAACTATAGATGGCTTTAATTGTGGCATCGTTGGCGGGTCACCGCTAGCCCTAAATGGACCATCTCATGCAAAACACGCAGGGCCTTATAGGAACCTTGAAGCTTATACGCGCCTTACTGGAAATGTAAGAATTGATAACAATACAGATGGTAGTGGCATATATCTTAAATATCAAATGACAAATAACGAGGCAGTCGCAGCTATCTACGACCTTATGAAAGAAGGTGTTTCCAGTATGATAAACACTATAGTTTCGCTAATAGTTACGCAAACTAAGCAAGATTATAGAGATGATAAGGAAATGATAAATAAAATTAATTCCACCATTACAAATATATTTACCGAAGCCGATATAAATGGTTCTAAAAGAAATTTATTTAATCTACTCTACTTTAATGCTGCAGATGCGGGCAAATTTATTATTGATGTGCAAGATTCTATAGTAGAATTTAGCAAAGACTTTTGCCTAAATGGAGTAGATACCACGCACCAGTTTATCGAAATTAGTCTTTACGACACTCTCTCACTTGTGCCTGCTTTTTCGAGTATTGTTTCGCAGTTAGGCGATACGCTAAAGCCTATTGAGGTTATTATTTTGAATCAAAACTACTCTGTGGCATAAAGAGCTTTGTATATAAAGCACAAAAATTACAAATAATATAGTATATATAGTTGCAAATGTTTACAAAAAATGTTAAAATTAAAATTGTAAAAAGGAGATTTAGTATGACAAAAACTGCTAGTAACATTTCTAAAATAATCGCCTTTATCTGTGCACTATTGTGCTGTGCTTTAATTTTGTCCGCTTGCGGAACACCAAAGTACAAAATAGATGTGCAAATAATAGGGGGCGAAGGTGGCGTTGTCACCGGTGCTGGCGAATATGAGGAGGGTGATGAAGTAACCCTAACTGCCACACCAAATGCAAACTACACATTTGTTGGTTGGTTTAATAGTCAAACAGCAACAACAGCTTTATCTAATGCTACAACCTATACCTTTGAGGCAACAAATGATGCAACCTACTATGCTAAGTTTGCGGTACCAGCTAGCAATTACATTAATCGTTTGCTAAATGGTGCTTATAACACATATAGCACTATGGTTGATGGGCAGGAGCAATACTCGGCATTTAATGTCGGTGCAACTCTCGACCTTGATGTTGAGCCAGTTGATGGCACAAAAACCGATGTAACAGTAAACGTGCAAGGTGCGCTTGACCTACAAGGCTACGGCACAAAAGCACTTATTCAAATTAAAAACAACACACTAAATGCAAATATCTTTGAACTTTACTACGAGGATAGCCAAACAAACCCTACACTTTATGTTGGAGTAGGTGCAGATAAGTACGCATTTAACTTTATCTCGCTATCTACATATGTAAGCAGTTTGCAATTGCCTACAGTTGGCGATAGCGCTTGGAATTTGAACGCTATTTTGGAATCCTTAGTAGGTGCTAACCCAGAAATTTCTGCGGTAATCAACAGCGTTTTAGGAATAGAAAATTCGTTTGGCCTATTTGGCGATGTTGAGTGGGCAGAAAACTCTGCTTCGCTTGAGATTAATGTGGATACGCTTTTAACTTTGCTTGCAAATGTAAATTTTGAGCAATTGTTGCAAGCTCCTATATTGGATCAAATTTTGGATGCGCTTACTAGTGCAAACGATTTCCTTCCACTTATGACGCTAACATTATCTGTTGATTTTGAAACAGTAAATGGCGTTGAATATTTGAGCGATGTTACATTAAACTTTGATGTAAATGATGATTATAATATTGAACTTGGTGATATTATATCAAATGTAGTAACATTGCCAGATGGCACAAGTACTCAAATCACAATACCAGCAAGCAACACAAATATTGCAATCAGCAACCTAAATGTAGGTTTTGATGCAAACCTTGCTGAGGTTGCATTTGATAAAACACAATATCCACAAACAAATGCAAACCTGTTAAATATGCAAGTAGGTGCAGATTTTAACATCTATAGTGGTGCAAACGGCGAGACTTTGGACCGTGCTTATAGATTAGAAGTTAATACAGATATCAATCCATTTGCATTGCTCCCAGCAGTAGCAACTGGCACATTCGATTATAATCTAATCAATTGGGGGGAGCTCGGATTTATTAGTGTACGCATCTACGACCCTACTGGAGAACAGAACGATTACCTAAATATTCTTTACGATTCTCAAAACAGTACTCAAATTTATGTATACGCTAACTTTGTTAACCCTATTGAAATTTGGAATTATGGTGAAAATGTAGAATCTCAAGTTCAGTATACATTCAACTTAAATACATCTTTTGAAATAAGCGAATTTGTTGCATGGATACAGAATTTTGTACAAAACATTCAAAGTTTGACTTCATCTACCGAAGCAACTCAGGCTGTTTCGAATGTTGCTGGCTTAAATTTAGATGTTAATAACATATTTGTAGAACTTATTAAAGGCTTAACTTCGGATACATCAATAATACAAACAGCGCTAAATTATGATTCAACAAAGGGCATCACATTAGATGTAACAAACTTAGATTTAACTTTGGAAATAGATGCTGTTAAATGGAGAATAGATTTAGTACGAACACTATTTGGTGATGATGCTACTATGGTTGCATTAAAATTTGATTCATTCCAATTTGGTGTTGTTTCTGAAAGAAATAGCGATAATGAAATGATAAACCCTAATACTAATGAGAGCTTTATAGATGAGTTATTGCTTGATAGTAGCGAAAAGTGGGCTGACGAAGGCGACCAAATTGTTGAAAAGGTTGTAGGTAGTGCTGAATTAGATGGGATTACATCATCTTTAGCTGATTTGGAAACTACAATTAATAATATAAAGTTGAATTTGTTTGCTTCCACAGGAGTATATAGCGCTGAAGTTCAAATGTTAGATGGAACAGAACGTTCCATAAATATGGGTGTGCTAGATGCTATTGTAGAAAATGTTGATGCAGATAACAATACCGCTACTATAAAATTTGTTTTAACTAATCTGGATCAATCGTCAATAGGCGCTTCATACTATGCTTTCCGTTATTTCGTATCACTGGCAGCAGGTATGGGCATACCGGATATTTCATTGCCATACGGGTTATATACTTATACAACAACTATAACTTTAACCGAATAAAAAAGGGGCATCGCCCTTTTTTTGTTGTATGGAGTATAGATGAGTTCTATAATTTTCGTGGGGATTATTTAGAAAGAGTTTAGCAAAAATCCAAATTATATCTTATCATACAACCACTAATAATAAAGAACCTGATTTTGTTGTTAAAATGTTTAATTTATGTTTGGTGTTGGAATATTGTATGCTCAAGTAAATAATTTCTTGTTTTATGCGAAACTTTTATTTTTCTTTGCAAATCTTGGGGTTTAATGGTATCAATACTGCAACATTGATTATAAATACTAATTTTTATCATTTGTTTTGCGATAATATATTTGTATAATTTTTGCAATCTGTGCTATAATGATTTTGTTTGTTATATTTATTCATTATATTTTGCAGTAAGAGTTAAAATGCTTAATTAATAACAAATAAATTAGGATAAAATAAAGAGTCTATGCAAAATGTTGGGGGTGAACTCATGTACTTAATAGACAAAATTTAATTAAATTACATCAATACCTCAATATTGATTATAGAGTTAAAAATTTTTATGTTATTATAACTATTCTTTTAGAAAGAATAATTTATTTCAATTTATTAAATATTTTTAGGTAGGAGATATTATGGAAAGTACAATAAAAAGCGTTGTAGGTAGGCAAATTTTTGATTCGCGTGGCAACCCTACAGTTGAGGTGGATGTTTTGCTAGATGATGGTTCTTTTGGTAGAGCCTCGGTGCCTAGCGGTGCTAGCACTGGCGCTTACGAAGCTGTGGAACTGCGCGATGGTGATGCTCACTTATATGGGGGCAAATCGGTGTTGCAGGCGGTAAAGAATGTAAATGGCGAGATATCAAAGTGCATTGTCGGTATGCAGGCGGGCAACCAAAAATTGCTTGATGATGCGCTTATTAATTTAGATGGCACTGCAAATAAATCCAGGTTGGGTGCTAATGCAATACTCGGCGTTTCGCTTGCCTACGCAAAGGCTAGCGCAGAGAGTGCTCATTTACCACTCTTTAGATATGTAGGGCAGGGGGAAATGTTGCCTATACCTATGTTTAATATACTAAATGGGGGCAAACACGCAGATAATTCGGTAAATATTCAGGAGTTTATGGTAGTTCCGCATGGCGCGAAAGACTTTCATCAAGCAATGATGTATGCTACCGATATTTACCGCAATCTAAAAATAATTTTGCACGAAAAAAACTTATCGTGTGGGGTGGGGGATGAAGGTGGCTTTGCACCTAATCTAAAGCACGATGAGGAGGCTATACAACTGCTTGTAGAGGCTATTGAGCGCTCCAACTTGACCCCTGCCGATGATGTCAGCATTGCGCTTGATGTTGCTAGTACCGAGATGTACAACTTTGCAAAGCAAAAGGGCAAAAATGGATGCTACTATTTTTGGAAAACTGGCGAGATATACGGAACCGATGAGATAGTGCGCTACTACGAAAGGCTTGTAAACTCCTATCCACTTATTTCTATTGAGGATGGTGCCAGTGAGGAGGACTACGATACTTGGCGTGCTTTAACCGAGGCTCTTGGGGATAAAGTACAGTTGGTGGGCGATGACCTTTTTGTAACAAATCCTAGCCGTATAGAAATGGGCATAAAAATGGGGATTGCCAATTCTGTGCTAATAAAACCCAACCAAATTGGCACACTTACGCAAACAATACAGGCAATAGACCTTGCAAAGCAGGCAGGTTATAGAACTGTAATTTCGCATCGTAGTGGCGAAACCGAGGATACTACCATTGCCGATTTAGCAGTAGGGCTAAATTTAGGGCAAATAAAAACGGGCGCACCTTGTCGAGGCGAGCGCGTGGCAAAATATAATCAACTTTTAAGAATAGAGGAAGCAATAAGGGGTATTAGGTAATTTTATGGATATCAAAATATATGCTCGAACGATGGACCACGATAAAGTGTTGGCAGATAATGTATTAGTACTTCCAGAGTTTGACCGCGATAGTTTTTACGACTTTGTAAGCAGTGTTTGCCAAAGTATGGATTTATCTACACCTGTTGTTTTAGAAAAACACTACAACCAAATGCAAAAGTTTAATCATTGCGTGTTCTTGCCCAATGAGTTTGTAGAAAGTGTAGATTTTATGCGCTTTGTTATTGAACGAATGGATGCCGATGATAAAAACTCTAATGTACCCTCTTGGGCATTTGATGTATAAAATTTTGTATTTTGCGTGCAGTGGGAGCGTATTTACCACTAAATTATACGCAATCTTAGTTTAATAAATAAGTTTAGTGCAATATGCTTGCACTAAGCTTTTTTCATAAAGCCATCAATATCCACATTTCCACAAAGTATATCAATATAACTATAAGTGCGCAAGTCTATATAGGGGTTGGTTGGAGTTTCGATAATTGGGTTAGAATCATATTTTATATCTGCATCTGGGGGTGCTTTACGATTAAGTGTAGGGGCAATCATACCGCCGTCATTGTATGCACTTTGCGTATTAGTGCTATCTAAATTTTTATTATTTGCATCTATATTGTTTACGCTGCCTTGTGGTAAATGTGATTGCGTTTTGTGTTTTGTGCTTTCTAGCAAACGCACTACAAAAATAGATTTGTAAGTATCTTGTATAACGCCCTCAAAATTTACAAACTTTTTTCTGCCTTGGTTTACAGACATATTTATGCGTTTGCCTTTAAGTTTTTCTATTTCCTCTTTAATTTGTTGAACTGTCATATTGTTGCTTCTACTTAGCATAATTCACCTATTATAACTGTTTATTGACATTTTATATATAATTTATACAGGTATGATTTTTT
>CALVJT010000061.1 GCA_944332315.1 uncultured Clostridia bacterium | reverse complement strand
TAATTGCCAGCTTTTATTAAAAATCTTTTTTTGTTGAATCATACTACAATGCTCCTTCTATCACATTTTATATTGGTAATAAATGCACTTGTAGTATGTGATATTTTATCTTTTTTATAATTTTTATCAGAAGAAATATAATAATCAAGATACTTCGCAAGTTGTAAAATTTGAATAATTAGAGAAGTATCAAGATTATTCTTATAATCTAAATACCCCCCCCCCCCTAGCATTTTGTGTAATTTAATCATAAGTATTTTTCTCCTTTTGCTTGCTTATAGTATACCAAACTGCCCAAATTAATGCAACTGTTTATCATATATTAAGCATAAATAACAAATTTTTTCTTTAATCAGTTTACAATCAGTTAAAATTAATCACTAAAAATTGACGCACAAAAAGACTGCAAGTTAGTAATTTACAGTCTTTTTTATAATATAATTTTTGTGTGAACAAAGTTTTACCTTTATATCATACTTGATATAATATTAATTGTACCATGTTTAGCTATCCTCTTACATTAGTAAATTGCCATCGTCAGTTTCAACAACGCGCATTATTTTTATTAGTTCGCCGGTTAGGGCATCTACATAAGCGTAGAACTGGTTGCCGTTGCCTGTGGCTTGCAACTCCCAAGCAAGTGTTTCGCCAACATATTCGTTAGGAATTATGCAAAGCGTTGTTTTTTGTACATCCAATTCTGGCGTAACAGCGCGCTCGGCATCGGTTTTAGTTGCAACTGGTTTTGCAATTTTGCGTTCGGTATGATTGTAGGCATAGGTCATAGCCTCAAGCCCGACAACCGTACCATCATCCATAGCCACTTTAACTTTGATTAGGTCTGGGTACACAACAACATCATCTATTGTGTATGCTAGGTTTACATAAAGGTAGCCTTCCGCATCCGCATACCAAACATCTGTCATATCTTTAATACCCAAATTTTCTACAAATTTTTGGGCTATTTGCACGCACTCCTCTTGCGACATATTGGCTCTTTTTAAGTCATGAGTTCTATTATAACTCAAAATAAATCCGCCTTGCTTTGTAACTTGCACAAAACCTCTTGAATCATCAGCAAAATTTAAGTCGTAGTTGTAAGTCACAAATTTGCCTTCGGTCATACCGCTATATTCAATTGATTTATAATCAAATACATCCTGTTTTACATTACTTTGTGCCTCTACTTTTGTAACTTCGCCTGCTGGCAATCCTTTAATTTCTTTGTTTAGCACCGAATCAGAGAATGGCCCATCGTATATCAACTGTGGATACTCCACACTCGGTTCCTCAAGGGTCGAGAACTGTCTGCTAAAGTTTGTATCGAGCGACTGATTGTTGGTTTTAAGGTTATCAACTATGCTATAGTTATCCGTCAAAAGTGTTGCAAAGCGGTTGACCTCCTGTTTAACATTTTTGGCCGAATCGTAGAGCGCATCAATGCTGTACTTTTGGTCATCTGTAAGTGCCTGCCCTTTTGCTAATTGCGTGGATAGGCTTGTACAGTACCCATTTGTTGAGTTAATAAAACTTACCGTTTTATTTATAGATTGCTCATCTAATGGAAGCGTAGCAAGGTTATCTTGCGCCATATTGCTTTGTTCTAGTATCTTATCCACAAGGTCCGCTTGATAACTTTGCGAATTGGACGAATTTAATTTGCTCAAATTCATTTCTATATTGTTTACATTATCAATAAGTTCGTAAAACGATTTTTCGTAGACAAATTCAAGTTGTCTTTTGTATTCATCTTTATCGCCTTTCATTGTAAAGTATGCCACTGCAAACCCAATGCTTACAATAAGTAGCACTGCGCTTACTATCCAAAGAATAGTGTTTACTTTTGAATTGTTCATTTTTCACCTCAAATTTATAAGCAGAAAATATGCTTTCCTATTGTAATTACTTGTTGCCTAGACCATATCCAACTACTTGTTGCAGTGGCTGGATTAAAGTAGTAGATACAGCCGTATGTAGGGTCCCATCCGTTTAGGGCATCTTGCGCAGCTTTTAGTGCGGTATCGTTAGGCGTCAAATTTATTTGCCCATCGTCAACCGCGGTAAACGCGCCCTTTTGATAAATTACTCCCGCTATTGTGTTAGGAAAGCTTGCATTCTTAACTCGATTTAGTATAACCGCGCCAACCGCAACTTGCCCTGTATATGGCTCTCCACGCGCCTCGGCATAAATTGCTTTTGCAAGCAAGTATTTATCCGAATTCGTCTGCGTGCTAGTAGATGTCAAACTCATGCCAAGTGCATTTGCAGTGTTTGTACCCACAATGCCATCCGCGGTAAGCCCGTTCCTGCGCTGAAAGAACTTTACCGCAGAAATTGTTTTAGGCCCATATATCCCATCAACATTGCCTGTGTAGTATCCCCACCTTTTTAGTTTTGTTTGTACTGTTTTTATTTGCGAAGTTGTTAAGCACTCTACCATTTGCGTTTCTTGATATGTACTGCGTGATGCCATACTTTGTATATCCATAAACGAGAGTGCGGTGAAGGTGCTCGCCAAACACATTACTGCCACCATTAATAGTTTAAGACTCTTTTTCATATGTTTTCTCCTCATAATTTGTTATATTATGTGCGTAATTAAAAATTTTATAAATTTTTTTCAAAAAAATATTGAAATACCCATTTTGATGTGTTATAATAAAGCGTAAAGCGAGGATATAATGAAAACAAACGAAAATTTTAAGCAAGTATTAATGAGCCTTTTTGACGAAAAAGATATCGACCCTGAATATAGAGAAAAAGTTAGAGTTGATGCCATTCTTGAAGAATTCCACAATGACATGAAAAAATTCTATACGGAAATGAATGAATTGGAAGCTCAAAAGCGCAAAGAAGTTATTCAAACATTAACCAAAGACGAATTGCAACTAGTAATAGACCTTTATATGCAAGATTTAATTGCTATGTACGAAAAACAGACTAACGCTAAAATTGATTGCTATGTAAAATAATATCTACAAAAAAACTGCATTAATGCAGTTTTTTTGTTTATTAGTTAAAGATACTTTAATTAAAAAATTTATTTATTATTTCTACTATTTTTGAACGGTAGCTTATGCTACTAGAGCCATCATCCTGCCCACCAACAAAGCACAATGGAGGGTACACAACACACCACCAATTATCACCTTGCCCAGTGCCGAGATTTAGTATAAGCGCATCATAAACCCCGCTTTCTAGCACAACATCATCGTACTGCCTTGTAGGAAAGTTTTCCTTTTTTATTTGTGCGCTTGAAGTGTAGGTGAATCCGTTGCGCTTTAATACACTATCCGCTGTGGATTCTATTCCAGCAATATTTTCATTAATAATTTGTATAGCTAAATCTTTAGTTGTAGCCTCACTTAATAGTGGCGTTAAAAAGTCTACAACCTCGCTCTTTACTTGGTACTTCACGCGTTGGTCAATTTGGCTATTGCTATTAGCTCTGATATGTATCCTTAAAAAATCTGATTTATCGTAGGTGCTGTTTGATTGGAAACCAAACACTGCCACCAAAAATATTAGTAAAGCCACCGCACCACCCACAATAAAATGTAAACCATTCATACTATCACCTTTACAACCAATTATTGACAAGCTTCTAAATTTTATACAAAAAAATTTAAGTTTGAAGTGCCAAAAAAATGGGGACACAAAAAAACTATTATTTGTAGTGTTGGAACATTGCATTAAAAAGAGTGAATCTATTAAAATTCAAAGAATTTCAAAAATGGTATGTATATTAAATTAGCGCAAAAAATGCTTGCAATTGTAATAACGCCAAAACTGCAAAACGCTGTATAAAATAAGTGCCTATTATAAAATAAATGCCCAATAACTGCCAAAAACTATTCCTCAATCTTTAGGAGCATAATCATGTTGAAAATTATATACAGTTGGTCTTGTTTCCGCCAATTTTGTCAAAAGGTCGGATGAATCAAAAACAATCATTCGTTTGCCATTGCGCAAATACGAATTTAATGTTTCATAAGCTTGCATATAAGATTTTACAATATAGTTAGCATCCTTTTCAATGCATTCTATAAAAAACAATAAGTCCTCGCGTTTATTTATAGGTGTAGAGGTAATAGCTCTTTGGCCTATAACAATAGATATTCTATTATCATCTTGTATAATCATAAAACTCTCCTTAACAAGTATTAGTATAGTATAAAATATTATATTTTACAAATAAATAGCATTTTATATTAACAAAATATTATAAATAACGCAATTTTGGAGTATTTAGCACGAATAGAAAATCTTAATATTGTCATATACTCATATTAGAGGATATTATGACGACAGACGAAATTATAGAAAGAATAGGCATCGCACGCCACAAAGCCAACCTTTCGGCTAGAGAATTATCAAGGCGTTTAGGAATGAATGATGCCTATGTACATACTATAGAAAACAAAAAAGCACTGCCAAGCCTTGATGCCCTACTAAATATTATTGAAATATGTGGTATGACTTGCGAGCAGTTCTTTTACGAAAATATAAATGATTATGAAAAAGATAAACAACTACTTACTATCTTTAATACTCTTAAAAGTGATAAAAAACAACAACTCATTGATTTTTTATCTAAATAACACATTTTTATAAAGCACGCTTTATAGAATTTTATAAAACATTTTATGCAAGCATTTATGATAGTTGGTATATACATGGGTATTTAATGAGCATTGGTTATTGGCATCCCCCTAATAATTTTTGTATTGCAAGGCTATAAATTGCAACACTATTTATTAAAATAACTCATTGGATGTATGGTATGAGTGTTTTCGACATCTATCCCCAATAGTTTAGATTCAAATAATATATTGGCACGACTTATTGCAGAAAAGCCGTGTTTTTTTCGTATCTTTTCCACCACTATATCCTGTCTCTTTTTAAGTTCTTGCGCATCTTTCCAAAAGCAGAGTTGCTCGTAATCTCTATCAAAATCACTTACCGATATGCCCACACTGCGCATAGGCGTGCTAAAGTTGTAGTACCTATTTATAATAGACATTGCACGATGTATTATATCAAAAGAATTGTTGGTGCTTAAAGCGTATTTTTGCTGGCGCGTAAAACTTTTTAGTGTGCTATCGCGCATAAAAACCGATACTATGCGCGCCTTGCCTACCCCGTACTTGCGCATACGGCTTGCCACGCTTTCGGCAAGCATTGTGACCACAACTTTAGCTTCGAGCGGAGAATGGATATCGCAAGGTGGCGTCATACTGTTGCCGACAGATTTTATTATACTGCTTTGCCCCATTTTTTTTACAGGCGAAGCATCCAGCCCATTCGCAAATTCCCACAGATATTTGCCCCACGCGCCAAGTTTTTCCACCAAATAATTTACGGGCGTATTTGCTAAGTCCCCTATAGTTTCTATGCCCATCTTGCTTACCTTTTTAGTAGTTGCCTTGCCAACATAAAGTAGGTCCTGCACAGGCAAACCCCACACTTTTTCCTTAAAATTTTGATAGGTTATAATAGTGGTTGCATCAGGCTTTTTCATATCCGAACCGAGTTTAGCAAAAATTTTATTAAAACTAACTCCTACCGATGCGGTGATGCCAATCTCGTTTTTAATTCGTTCACGAATTTTATCGGCAATTTCTTGCCCAGAGCCAAAAAGTTTTTGGCTTTCTGTTACATCAAGCCAAGCCTCATCTATGCCAAAAGGTTCTATTCTATCAGTATAATCCTCGTAAATGGCGCGAACTCGGCGCGAAAAGTTGAGATATTCATCAAAATTTGCAATCACGCAAATAATGTTAGGACATATTTGGCGCGCCTGCCACAGCACCATACCAGTGGTTATGCCCATTGCCTTTGCTATATTGTTTTTGGCTAGCACAATGCCGTGTCTATCTCGCGGGTCCCCAATAACACAAAGCGGATATTCGCGCCAATATGGATTGCGTTTTATTTCGACAGACGCATAAAAGTTGTTCAAATCACTATGCAAAATTGTTCTCATTTGCCACCCCCAAGCGTGCTTTATTATAGCAAATTTAGAACATATTTTCAATAAACTATAGAACATTTTATCTAAAAATCGTCTGGTAATTTTTACCAACTTATATGGTTTAGGTGTTGCGTTACAATTTTGAAAAATAAACCTCAATATTTTACATAGCAATATAAAAAAGTGCCACTACTTTTCGTGTGACACTTCGGGCTTAAAATTAGCCAAACTCATTTCGATATTATCACTATTAAGCACATTATTTAGGTTGGCATCTAGCAGTTTTAATTTGTTTTGACTATCCTTTGATTTATCAATAATTAAATCTGCAGTTGTATCACCTACTGCAATGGGCTTCCAACCATCCACAATATTTGCATTGATTGCCTTATGCAATTTTTTATAAACTTCTAATGCGTAGTAAGGCACTTCAAATGTATTTTTTTTAGAAAAATGCTCCAATAGCACCTCTTTCTTTTTAGCACTCATAGGTAAAGTATAGAGGAAAATCTTAAAATCTTTTAAGTTTGTATATGTTAAATTTACTGCCATTTTTATCTCCTTGCAAATATTTTAGCACACTTAAATTGACTTGTCAAGAGCGATGTTGGATATTAAATATCCATATTTATAAAATATTAGATAATCATTAAAATACAAAACAAATGTATTTTAGAGCATCTACAACCCGTAAATTCCAATCTACAAAAAATAACTGACACTTATAAATAATAGATTCTATACTATATTGAAATATCAATGTAGTTGATTTAGGTTTTATTTATCATTTCTAAAGTTTGCCCCTACATTTTGCATAAAATTGTATATTATTAAATAAAAACATACATTTTGCCTTGTTCTTTACATACAAAAAATAAATGTAAAGCTTATTTTTTAGTTTGTCTACAATTAAAACTATTTTTTGCCATTATTTTTATCTTTTCTTAAATCTCTATTTACAATTTCTAGTTTAAGTGCAGAATCTGTCATATAGATGCGTGAATTTAGTCTATCGCCGTAACGCTCCAAAAACTCCTCACTCGTCAAATTTGTAGAGATAACTGTCAACTTATTTTTCATTATTCTAATATCTATGATGTTTTGCAAATACTCTAGCGAAACATTTTGGTAAATAGGCTCGGTTCCTAGATCGTCAATAACCAGAACATCGCAATCAACAAAAACTTGTTGCAGTAAATTTTTTTCCTCCAAAGTGCCAAGGTGCCACTCAAGCAATCTTTGGCTAAGTTCAAATGCCGGCATAAATACAACAGCCACGCCTGCATTCAACAGTTCATTGCTCAAACACTCCAAAAAGAAGGTTTTGCCCACGCCGACTTTGCCGTGCAACAACAAAACTGGCCCGCGCAAATTTTTGCTATCCTTTACAATGTTTTTGCCTAAAGTTAGCAACTTTTTAGCAAAGTCTTTATTATCATAGACATTGCAATCAAAATCCTTAAAAGTATGCGTCATAGCCGAGCTTAAATTGCTATTTTCGAACAGTAGCTTTGTAACCGCGTTTTGAAAGCACGAACAGCGCGCATTGCCTACAAATCCTGTATCCTTGCAGAGCGGACAGGAGTACTGCGGGCGAATATCTTGCAAAGTCATACCCATAGAGCGCAAAATCTCATCTCGCTTGCTTTTAAGGTTTATTATTTTATCGTTAACTTGCCCCGCATCCCCGCCATCAAATTCAATTTTTGCCTTTTCGATAATGCTTGCGCGTATAGCTTTATCTACCGCCTCAAAATCGGGGTTTTGCAGTGCCTTATAGTAGCGCACATCGGCTTGATGCTCGGCATCTTGTTTGCGCCCAACAATATCATTATAAACTTTATTTTCAATTTCCGTCTTGTTCATAAAAAACTCCTTAAATCCAATCGTCTATATTACTAAAGACATTTTGTAGTTCCTCTTTAGTGTACTCGCGCTGATGTATAATAGCGCTATTTTTGGTTTTTTGTGTTTGCTTTGTAGTTTTTTCTTGGCTGGTGGCTTTTGCCTTTTCAACCGTATCTACGCCCTTTTCCTTCCAATCGGATAAAACTTTATTTAGGTACTGCATAGGCTGTGCTTTATCCTTAGCAAGGCTTGCCCCATACATTATAAGGTCCTCGCTAAGCTTCCAGCTATATGTCCAAGTTCTATAAAAATCTCTATCCCACGAAGTCACATTTCTAGTTAACCCGCAAGCAGAAATAATGTTTTTTATGGTGTTATCCGTTTTTATACCGCTTTCGATTTGCTGATTTAGGCTTTGGAGCGATACAATACCGTGCGAATACAGTTTGTTTATCATCTCGTTCATCCCCTCTAGCGTGCGCACCGATTGCTTAAAGCAGTTGCCCGCTATGGCAATCAATGTTTGCTCATCGTAGCCCTTTGCAAGCCAAGGCTGAACATAACCCGAAATTACAGGCTCAAGATTATCATAGTAAACGCCAATAGCGCGCGTAATGGACTTTGCAAGTTTCAAAACGCTCTCGCGCTCGGCCTCAAAGCCAGCAATTTCCTTTACATCATAAAGTTTTAGTTCGTAGTAGTTTAGCAGTTTTGCATCAAGCCTATAAATATTAGGATTTACTTTAATGTTCTTTGCCACATAAAGTATTACATTATGCTCAAATTCAAGTTCCTCGGTCCACTTTTTATAAAATTGCCTATCCTCAAAAGTGGCTTTGCGTTTGCTTTTTAGCGCTTTTATAACCTCGGATACTTTATCTATGCTTTGTTCAAACTCCTCAATTTTTTTGTTCACTTCCTCAACGGTGTGCGCGCCCTCATCTGCCCAATTTTTTGCAACAGTAGTTATATATTTGTAGCCAACACTTTCGCCCTTTTGCATAACGCAAAATTTTACAATCATAATAAAGGCAGGTATTTCGATATTAAGGGTTTCCATAGCGCTGTAGTATTCGTTAAACTCATTGGGCATAATCTGCTTTTTCTTAATATCTTGTACAATAAGGTTAAATTCCTCGTATTTAGATTTGCTCCACTTGTGGTCGTTAGAAATTGCATTTTTTAGCGGAAACAACATAACTTGCACAGGCTCGCCGTACAGTTTTAGTAGCCCCTCATTTTCCCAGTACTTTAAGGCATTCATGACATCTAGTTCAGACATATTGAGAATTTTGCAAATCTTTTCTAAATCGTTATCGGGTGATTCGCCAGAATTAGATATGTAATTCACATAGATGTACACTTTTACAAAATCACTAGGTGCATAAGGCAAGTAGTCATTAATAAAAATGTTATCTATCTCTGTTTTAGAATTTTCGATAAAATCGCTCGACTGTTTTATAAATGCCATACTATCCTTTACCTTACCTTTTGTTATATGGTATTATACCACAAAGTTCCCACATATCAAAACATTTGTTAAAATTTTATTAGTTTTTTTGAGGCTTTATACTATATATTGATGCAATATATATAGGAGCAAATACTACATGATACTTGCAATTATATTTTGTATGTGCTAAACTATTTGTGTCTAATTTCATAGACAAAGTCCTCCTATGTTCTTTATTTTGAGCAGGTTCCAAAGCTTCTCTTTATTTTAACATAGGAGGACTTTTTATGCATAGCCTTCAGCTTTTTATTACCCCCAGCACTGCTGGGGGTTTATTGTTAGCCAATTAAAAAGCCCCTTGCAATCAGCAAAGGGTTTTTAGAATAAATTTGAACTATAATCAATTTTGAGAGGGGGATAAAATTACCTAAAATTCGGAACATCACCCCAATATTTACATTAAATTTGTTTAAGCAAGCACAACGCCTATATCAACCAATTTATCACCAAATTAAATGGATGGATATATTGCAGCATCGCAGGTTATAGACAATGTAAATTTGTCGTTGTTATTAGGAACTTTATCCCCATCTAGCATAAAGTTTATATCACTAATCAAATCGCTAAGGCTTACTTGCTTATTAAGGTTTGCATAACTATCAATTGTTTCACCGCTAACAGTGCTACCAGGTGCAAAACTTTGCAAAGCTGTAAAATCGCTGTTTAGATAGTAAACATAAAATGTTTTTACTGCACTACCATCTGTATCCGTAGATATTTCTGGAAAGCTTACTAGCAAATTTTCGCCGTTAGCATTGGAATAGTAGGAATAATCGGTGTTTGACCCATCCGAAATTTGTGTTCCTGTTGCCGAAAAGTTAGGGAACACCTTCCAATCTTGTGCAGTTGCTGGGGCAGATGCATCAGATGCTGGGGTGTACTTAAGCTCTATTATAAATTTTATATAAGCAGATGTATCGTTAGAAAACACCCTAAATACTAAATCATCTACAGCAGTGCCACTTGTCTGTGCCCATTTAAGCGAAGCAACTTGTCCGCTTTGACCTTGTAGATAGATGTTGTTCGATTCCGAAGCATCAATTATATTATCATAGTTAGGGGTTAGATTTAATGTAACTTTGCTAGGGTCACCGGCATCACTTACATCAACATTATTTCCATATCCTATTGCCACTGCAAGGTCACCCGTAAAAGTTATTGTACCTGTGGCTGTTTTGGATGCTTGTAGCGCCGAAAAGGTCACGCCCAAAAAGCACACCATAAATACTACTATGCTTAAAGCCACAATTCCCAGTTTTTGCAAACTTAAAACTTGTCTTTTGTACATAAAGTTCTCCTTTGTTTATATAGTATTTAGTAAATTAAATAGTTTTATACGATATTTATACAACATTTATAAAATTAAGTCAAGTAAATTTATAGGCTTTTACTTTTTAATATAGAAACCTCGACTTTATAATCAATATTGTGGTGTTGATGTAGCTAATTTCCCCAACATTTTGCAAAGATACAAATTTCTTGAATAAATATTAAACTATATCAACAGCCTATTAATATTATCAATAGCCTATTCTATATAATTAATTATGTTATAGTCAGGCCCGATAGGGTTATGTTGGCACTTTCCGTATTACATACAAAGGTGTATGGCGATTGCTCTATCGCAACACCCTCCACTTCACTTGATGTAAATTCACCACCCAAAGTGCCGTTTATAACAGTGACTTTATATAGGCGCCCAACCACCAACTGTGGCATTGTTATGTTCACTTGCGTTGTATCCGCCGTAACCCTACAAGCAAACGCCTGCCCATTAGTGCTTGATACTACCAATAGCGCTGGACTGCTTACATCTGCGCCGGCATTTAATTGCACACTATAGTATGTTGGTGGTGGAGGTAGTGGTACACTATCTGTGCCAAGAACTTTGTTTGCCAGTTCCTTCAGATTGAGATGGAGCGCAACCCGCACGCCGCGACTATAGTCGACACTTCTAAAGTCGTCGTTACCATTTAAGTAGATTCCGCGCGCGTAATTATAGTCAAAGGAAAAGCCGGAACGCAGCCACGCCCAGGAACCTGTTGCTCTATCGTACCCGTTTAGTTCCCATAAGCCTGTTCGATAATCCTCTGTGCCTGATGCTGTACCATTGCTTACAGATGCTGCTGAGTTTCTATATCCTGTTAGAGATGACACTGGCTCCCCTTCGTCAAAATATCTATCTGTATATTGTATTGTAGCTACTGAATCTGATGTATCATTGTCGTAGCCAGTATGTAGTACTTCAAATGCGCTTGGTAACCACAGTTTATCATTGTATGTATCAGAATCTTGTGTACCCCATTGTGACCATCTATCTCCCAAGCCATCCATTCCGTTGCCTATATTAAACCTTTCGTCACCTCGTCCATAACCGCTTACTCCAGAACCTGTTTTTGTGCCCCCGTCGTGTGAAACTCCATCACTATCATCCCAACCAGTTCCACCACTATTGTAGGATGTTTGGTATGCACTGCTTTGCCAGCCACCTAGGTTCAAAAAGTCTGTTTTACCTTGTAAATCTGCATTTTTTGAATTTTGTATTTCGGGTGCTGTACTTGAGGATAGTTGGTATGGCGCTACTACATAATCATCTAATTTAGCCCCTGCAAACGCATTTGATAGTGTACTATATGTATTTTTTATTACGGTGCGTATATCACTTTTAGTATAATCAGCATTTGAACCATCAAATATTTGTGCATCTGTAATATAGATATCTACCATATAAAGCGTAAGCACATCCTCATCCTTGCTTACACTGCGATATACCGCTTGCCAATATTGCTCTGTAGCGCTTTCTACATTATTTTCGCCACTTACAGTTTCAAATAGTTTTACTACTATTTGTGCATTGCCCTTTTTGCTATTTGCACCCACTTCGCCCCAAGTACGTTGGTCACCATAATTGCCAAAGTCTTTGGCTGTTAGATAGGTATACTTGTCATTTTCGGTGGGTACTGTTTTATCATTTGATGGATCCTCATCCCCACCATTCCACACTGTTTTATCGTTTATCACATTTAATAACTGCGATAATACATTTGCATTTATACCAGATGTGGTAAATAACCCATCTACATCATTTTCCGCATCATAGCCAATTATAGTCGGTGGTGCATTATCGTACCAAGTATCGTCGCCTGGTCTGCCCGCTTGCGTCAGGGTGCCCCTATTTTGCAATACGGGTTGCAGAGCCAGCACGAACAAAGTTATAAATGCCAAAAGCCACATTACTATTTGTAGTGCGGTTTTTTGTAGTGGTGCAACTTTTATATTTGCATATTTTGCTTTATTTGTTGCTCGATTATTTATTAAATTTTTAGTATCTTTATTATTTATTCTATTTTGCATACTATCACCTATATTACTATTTCTATTTTTATTGCTTTTTATACGCTTTGCGCTTGTAATATAAGATTTTGTATGCGTATCTT
>CALVJT010000060.1 GCA_944332315.1 uncultured Clostridia bacterium | reverse complement strand
ATGCCCTGAAAATGAGGTGACGGAAGTTAGCAAATTGCTAAAGCAAATTATGGAAAATGTTGTGCACCTTAATGTGCCACTAACAGTAAATATTTCTGTAGGCAAAACTTGGTACGATGTTTAGTTTAATAAAAAGAGGTTCTTTATTATCAATGGGGAATTAGTGAGTTAAAGATTCAAACTTTTGCTAAAGTCTTTCCACTAAATTTTTGCTACCCCCCACGAATATTATAGAACCTAAAAAGATACATAAAGGTAAAAAGCCCTTTATGTATTTTTTTGAGTGTAGCAAAATTATGTTTTATTATTTTTTAACTCTATAAGCAATTTTCGGGTATTGATGTAATTGAATTTAATTTTATCTTTACTTGCAAAATATCGTCAACATTTTGCATAAATCTTTTCCTTTTAATTTATATTTACTCATTATTCATAAAATTGTGAGTAAATAATCATGCCCCCCTAACAAATCTAAATCGGTAGATTTCATTAAAAAAACTCCTTAGTTAAAAGGAATTTTATCAAATAAGTTTTGGGTTGTCAAGCAAGTATTGCTATTCATCCACATTAAGATATGGTTTAAGAAATTTACCTGTATAGCTATCGGTGAATTTTGCAACTTTTTCGGGCGTGCCTTCCACTACAATTCTACCGCCCTTATCTCCGCCTTCGGGCCCTATATCTATGATATAATCGGCAACCTTAATTAAATCTAGGTTGTGCTCAATAACGACAACCGTGTTGCCCCCCGTCACTAATCTTTGCAAAATGTTTATCAATTTTTCGACATCGTACATCGAAAGCCCTGTTGTTGGCTCATCCAAAATATATACGGTTTTGCCTGTACTGCGTTTAGCAAGCTCGGTTGCAAGTTTGACTCTTTGCGCCTCACCACCACTCAGTGTAGTGGCAGGCTGTCCTAGCTTTATATATCCTAGCCCGACATCATACAATGTTTGCACTTTGTTGCGAATTTGCGAAACATTTTCGAAAAATTCTAGTGCTTCCTCTACAGTCATATCAAGCACATCAAAAATCGATTTATTTTTATACTTAACTTCCAAAGTTTCTCTGTTATAGCGTTTGCCTTTACAAACCTCGCAAGGCACATAGATATCGGGCAAAAAGAACATTTCTATTTTTTTAATGCCATCGCCCGCACACGCCTCGCAACGCCCGCCCTTTACATTAAAGCTAAATCGCCCTGCGGTGTATCCGCGCTCTTGCGCATCGACAGTGCGGGCAAAAAGCTCTCTTATAGGCGTAAATAAACCGCAGTATGTGGCAGGATTGCTCCTTGGCGTTCTGCCTATTGGGTTTTGGTCGATAAAAATCACTTTATCGCAGTTTTCATAGCCTTTTATGGATGAATATTTGCCTTCGGGGATATTTGCGCCATTCAATCTATTTGCAAGCGCTGGATAGAGGGTTTCGGTTATAAGGCTACTTTTACCGCTTCCACTCACCCCTGTTATTACATTAAAGACACCCAAAGGCAATTTTAAGGTTATATTTTTTAGATTATTTTGTTGTATGCCTTTAATTTCTATAAAATTTTTGGTAACTGGTCTGCGCACTGCGGGCACTTCAATTTTGTGCCTACCAGATATATACTGCCCTGTTACTGAGCGCTCGCACTGCATCAAGCCTTCCACATCGCCTTGGTAAACAAGTTCTCCGCCCTTAACGCCTGCGTAGGGGCCTATATCTACAATGTAATCGCCCGCTTTTATGGTATCCTCATCGTGCTCTACCACAATAACGGAATTGCCTAAATCGCGCAGATGTTTGAGCGTTAGCAACAAACGCTCGTTATCGCGTTGGTGTAGGCCTATGCTAGGCTCATCCAAAATGTACAAAACGCCAGTCAAGCCACTGCCTATTTGCGATGCAAGCCTAATTCGCTGTGATTCCCCACCGCTCAATGTGCTTGAGGAGCGCGCCAGTGTAAGGTAGTCTAGCCCAACATCGACAAGAAAATTTAGCCTTGCTGTAACCTCCTTTAATATTGGGGAAGCTATAGAAAATTGATATGTGTTTAGCTTTAATTTTTCAAAGAATTCTATTATATCAACTATTGGTAACTCGCACAGTTCTACAATGTTTTTATCGTTAATTTTTACGGACAAAGCCTCTGGCCTCAACCTTTTGCCGTGGCAAACTGTACACTCGTGCTCTATCATCAATCTGCCAATATCGGCTTTAGCGCCCTCACTATTAGTTTCGCGGTATCGGCGCTCAAGGCTTCCTATAACGCCCTCGTATGGGTGCACAAACTTTTGTTCTTTGTTGTTGCGCCTATAAGTGAACTCTACATCCTCGCCATTTGTTCCATACAGCACAATGTTTTGTATGTTGGCTGGCAAGTCCTTAAACGGCACATCTAGGCTAAAATTATATTTTTTAGCAAGCCCACGCATATAAATTTCGGTCAGTGCTCTGGGCTCCATATTCCAACCAGATACATACACGGCGCCCTGATTTATGCTTAAGGAATCATCCTTAAGTAATTTATTTTTATCAATTTCCATTTTAACACCGAGTCCGTTACACTCTGGGCAAGCGCCAAATGGATTATTAAAGCTGAACAAACGCGGAGCAATTTCGCCTATACTAATGCCACAATGCGTGCAGGCGTGTTGTGTAGAATACAGATTTTCTTTTTCAAAAGACTTTATTAAAACAAGCCCATTTGCCTGTTCTATGGCAGTTTCGATGCTATCATAAAGCCTTTTATTGATGCCTTCTTTTAGTATTAGACGATCGACAACAATGCTAATGTTGTGTTTTTTATTTTTTTCGAGTTTTATGTTGTCATCAAGTTCGTACATTTCTCCATCAATTTCTACCCTAGCAAAGCCCTCTTTTTGTGCGTGCTCTAGCAGTTTAGCAAAAGTACCTTTTTGTCCCCTCACAACAGGTGCAAGCACAATAAACTTTGCGCCCTCGCCTAGTTCTTTTACTTTATCCACTATTTGGTCGACAGACTGAGATTCAATTTTCCTACCACACTGTGGGCAATATGGGGTACCAATTCTAGCATACAAAAGCCTTAGATAGTCATATATTTCGGTTACTGTGCCTACTGTCGAGCGCGGATTGTGTGAAGTTGTTTTTTGGTCGATTGAAATTGCGGGCGAAAGTCCATCGATGCGTTCCACATTAGGTTTTTGCATTTGCCCTAGGAACTGACGGGCGTATGAGGATAGCGATTCCACATATCTCCTTTGCCCCTCGGCAAAAATGGTATCAAACGCAAGAGTAGATTTACCGCTACCGCTGACGCCCGTAAAAATTACAAGTTTATTGCGCGGAATTTCGACATCTATATTTTTTAGGTTGTTCTCTTTGGCTCCTTTAACATAAATTCTTTCTAACATTTTATCCCTCTTACTTTAATAATTTTTTAAGTTCGGCAATTTGCTCCCTCAATACTATAGCTTGCTCAAAATCAAGATTTTTACTAGCTATATTCATAAGCCCTTTTAGCCTATCAATTTCCTCGGTGATATCTTTGACTGATTTACCTTTCTTTTTATCGACTTTTTGTGTTATTTGCAGTGTGTTGGATACACCCTTTATTATAGTTTTTGGAGTTATGTTATTTTGCTTATTATACTGTTGTTGAATTTCTCGGCGTCTATTGGTTTCATCAATTGCAAGTTTCATAGATTCGGTTATAACATCGGCATACATTATAACACGCCCTTCGCTGTTGCGCGCTGCCCTACCTATGGTTTGGATAAGTGCCCCCTCACTCCTCAAGAATCCTTCCTTATCGGCATCAAGAATAGCTACGAGCGAAACTTCAGGTATATCCAACCCTTCGCGCAACAAGTTTATGCCTACAAGCACATCAAAATCGCCGTTTCGCAAGCCATTGATAATTTCTACGCGCTCCAAAGTATCAATTTCGGAGTGCATATACTTTACTTTTATTGAGTGCTCGGTTAAAAAAGCAGTTAAATCCTCTGCCATCTTTTTAGTAAGCGTAGTTACGAGTGTTCGATACCCTTTGCTTGTTGTAGCATATATTTCACCAATCAAATCGTCTATTTGCCCCTCAATTTTACGCACTTCCACTATAGGGTCAAGCAGACCTGTTGGCCTTATGATTTGCTCGACAGTTTGGTCGCTCAAAGACATCTCGTACTTTGCAGGGGTTGCGGATACAAAGGTCACTTGCCCTATGCGCTCCTCAAATTCCTCAAATTTAAGCGGTCGATTATCGTACGCTGCTGGCAAACGGAAGCCATACTCCACTAAACTGGTTTTGCGCGCCAAATCGCCCTTGTACATTGCTTTTATTTGAGGAATGGACATATGGCTTTCGTCTATAAAAGTTACAAAGTTTTTAGGAAAATAGTCTAGCAAAGTGTATGGAGCCTCGCCCACGCTTCTGCCATCAAAATACCTCGAATAGTTTTCTATTCCATTACAATAGCCCATTTCGCGTATCATTTCAACATCGTACTTCACGCGCTCTTGTATGCGCTGAGCCTCGATTAACTTGCCTTGCGATTCAAAGTACTTAGCCCTTTCCTTGCAATCATCCTCTATTTGCTTTAGCGCATTTTCTGCGCTTGCGCTATCAACCGCATAGTGGCTTGCAGGAAAAAGCGCACAGTGCTTTAGTTCGCTCAAAGTTTTGCCCGATACCACATCTATTTGCTTAATTTTTTCTATCTCATCGCCAAAAAATTCAATTCTAAATGCAGTGGTGCTGGAATATGCCGGCACAATATCCAGAACATCTCCTCTTGCACGAAAGGTAGCGCGCTTAAAATCTATATCATTTCTTTCGTAACGCATTTCAACTAGTTTTTTCATAATGGCGTTGCGGTCTACAACATCATTAGGGCGCAGAGAAAGCTTTGCTTTGTTATAAATATTGGGGTTACCTAGTCCATAAATGCAGGAAACTGATGCCACAATCAATGTATCGTTGCGCTCGAATAATGAGCAAGTTGCACTGTGCCTTAATTTATCAATCTCATCATTAATAGACA
>CALVJT010000059.1 GCA_944332315.1 uncultured Clostridia bacterium | reverse complement strand
TAGAAATGGCTTTTACAGGACAATGTTCAAAGCACTTTCTACATCCCCTACAATGGCTCTGCACAATTTTAGGGCGTTGGGTCATTATTCTATGAACAAATTTTTGCATACATTGTGGCACATAATTGGCATAAGGCTTGTTAATATTAGGTACTATAACATCAAAATCTTTTATAACATAGTTTTCAATATTATCCCCAACTATGTTGCAGGTAAAATCATCTATAATGCCTCTTGCTTTAGCTTTGATAAGCGTGGGCATTGAATTTGGTTGTGCATTCATAAGTTGTACGCCAGCTATATCTAGCATAACAGGACTTGCTGATGCCATAAGCACTCCAATATGTCTTGGACGCCCATTGCTAGGGCCCTCGCCCTCCATAGCATCTACCGCATCACTTATATTTAGTACAATTTTATCGCCAAAATAGTCTACAATATCATAAAGAAAATCGCAAAAAGTATCGATATCACGATATTTGCCGTGCATTTCCACTTTTGTTAACCCAGGAATGGCTCCAAACATATTTTTAACCGCATTAGTGAACCCTGCAAAGGCGTGTGTTTTTAGTTTGCACGCGTTTATGATTACATCAGCATTGTAAAGAGTTTCAAGCACATCAAACTTTTTACCGACTGTGGCACTTGGGTTATCAATTTCTACATAATTAAAGTTTTGATTTAATTCCAGTTTATACTTTTGCGATACCTCAACTAATCCAGAGGATTTGTAGATAGAATTCATATAGGCAGAATTAAACGGGCCACCAGCGCTATCCACAATAACCACATCCGCGCCCACTTCTTTACAAAGTCTACCTATGGCACCCACAACGCTCGGATGAGTTGTTGCACATTTTTCGGGAGAAGCCTTCATAAGCAAATTTGCCTTTATGGCAACCCTTTGCCCACTCTTTACAAATCTATCTATGCCACCAATTAGTTCCAGTAAATGCTTAAGTGAGGTATAAACGCACTCTTCATCGTAGTTATCACACTTTACTAAAGCTACATCTTTATCCATATCGCACCTCAATTTATATCAAAAATATCTCTTATTTTATTTAGTGCAGTTACTAAAACATTTTGCTCGTTAATAGTCAATTCATTTATCACGCTTTCAGCCATTTTTTTATGGAATAGAGAATGAACATGGTTCACATGATTCCCCTTTTCCGTCAACTTCAAATAAATTTTTCGTCTATCTTGGTTATCCTTTTTGCGTAAAACATAGCCCTTTTCGACAAGTTTATCTATAGCAGTAGTCAGTGTGCCAAGAGTTATATTTAGGCACTTACCCACGTTGCCCGTGGTTGCATCTCCGCTACACCTATCTATTGCCTCAATTATGTGGATATCTTTTAGCGATAACTCGTTGCCCAATTTGGATTTCAAAGTTTTTTCCTCGCTAAAAAGCACTTTATTAAATAAATCTACCAAAATTCCGTTTACAATATCCTCATTACTTTGCAATTTAAGCCCCCATGCATTTATTTTAATGCATTTATTTTTTTTATTTTTACATCTACATATTTTTCACGAATTACTAATTTGCGTTCAGCATCAGGTTTATCAATCTTGCAAATTTTACTCAAAGTTTCGCTTTCAATAAAATTTTTGTTATTGTTTATGATATCATTCATAATCTCATCGTCCGAATACAACTCAATATAAACTCTATCGGCTACATCGTAGTTGGTTTCCTTTCTCAAAACCTGCAAGTTGCGCAACAGCTCACGCAATATACCCTCGCGCTCCAATTCCTCGGATTGAGAAATATCTATAGCAACTTTTATTCCTTCTACATTTGCAAGAATATTATCAAAAAAGATATTTTCTCTATCAAAAAAGTCATTTGTAAATTCAACCTCAAAGCCACTTATGTTTACAAAACCTTTTGTATTAAGCTCATTAATCAGTTGTTCTGTTTGTTCTGTACTCAAACTATTTATATAATTTTTAGCTTCATTTACTTTATTCTTTAGTTTTGCCCCTGCATTTTTGAAGTTAAGGTGCAACTTTTGATAGCATAGCGTGCTAAAATCGTCAAGATAAACAATTTCTTTTACATTAAGTTCATTTATAATAACATTTTCAAATTTTTTGCAAATATCTTTATAAGAACTATCTATATAAAGTGTTTTAATAGGTTGTTTTACTTTTATTTGTGCTTGGTTGCGCAAACTCAATGCTATGGTGATAATTTCGCGCACTTTATCACACTCATCCAAAATTTCATTATCCACAGGCAAATCCACAGGAAAATCGCTCAAAAGCACACTTTCCTCAGCTTTACCATATTTGCGCACCAAATTTTGCCAAATGTATTCAGTCATAAATGGGATGATTGGTGCCATAACTTGAGTTATAGTTTTTAACGAAATATAAAGGCTATTGTAGGCATCTACTTTATCCTGTTCTAGCCCATCCTTCCAAAAGCGTCTGCGGTTGATACGGATATAAAAGTTCGAAATATCATCCATACATTTTTCAAATTCTTTCGTGATATTTACTGTATCGTTATTATCGTAGCAAGCAGTAGCGTAGTTTGCAAACGCATTTGTGCGCGCATACAACCACTTATCAAGCAAGTTTTGACTGCTAAATACTCCATTGCAATCGGGTTTATCAATGCTTGCATAAGTTTCAAAAAAAGTAAAAGCATTGTAATACTGTAGCATTTTTCTGCGCGCTTCCTCGCACAGCGACATTGAAAAACGCACATCATTTACAGTTGGCGCGCCCGCAAATAGGTAGCGCACAGCATCTGCCCCAAGCTTTTCGGCAACTTCCTCAAACTGAACAGAATTGCCTGATGACTTTGAAAATTTACTACCATCCTCGGCAACTACTGCACCATAGCTTAAAACTTTTTCGTACGGTGCTCTACCAGTAAGGGTGACACTCATAAATAGTAGCGAGTAGAACCACAGCCTTATTTGCTCACGCATTTCAATTACAATTTCGGCAGGGAACTGTTTTTCCCACTCCTGCCTATTTTCAAAGTAACCCAAAGTAGTAAACGGAGTGATCCCCGCATCTAGCCAAACATCGCCAACCTGTTTTACTCTTTCCACGCTCTCTCCACAATGAGGGCATTTAATTTTTATTTCATCTATATATGGCCTATGCAACTCTTTAAGCCCACTCAAATCTTGTCCACTCAATTCGGCAAGCTTTTCTTTGCTTTCCACCACTGTCAAAGTTCCACAGTGAGGGCAAGGATAAAACGGCAACGGCAAGCCATAGTAGCGACTGCGCGAAATGTTCCAATCGCCCATATTGTTTAGCCAGTCTTCCATTCTTTTACCCGCGTATTCTGGCATCCATTTTACATCTTTAATTGCTTTGAGTAGTTGAGGTCTAATTTCATCGGTTTTAATAAACCATTCGCGCACGAGTCTAAAGAACACCTGCGTTTTACAACGCCAACAAATTGGATACTTGTGCGTGTGCATCTCTGTCATAAAAAATTTATCTTGCTTTTTGAGTTCGTCAAACACAAGATGTGCCACTTCACCCGCATTTATGCCCGAAAAAACACCGTAATTTTCTAATATTTCTCCATTTTCGTTTATAGGGCAAATTGCAGGCAAATTGAACCTTTTAGATAACTCAAAGTCCTCGGCACCGCATCCTGGTGCTATATGTACAACACCACTACCTTCGTCGGCTAAAACATCCTCCCAAGGTATAATTATGTGCTCAATGCCCTGCTGGCAAGGCAAATCAGGAAAGAAAGTTTCAAAGTGTAGCCCTAAAAGAGTTTCGCCCTTAAATTTATCTACAACTTTTCTATCCATTTTGATATGTGATAGCGCGTTTTTTGCCAAAATCAGAGGTCTTTTGCCACCTTCGTACTCTATTTTTACATACTCAAGCTCTGGATTTACTGCAAGAGCAATGTTTGCTGTGAGTGTCCAAGGAGTAGTAGTCCAAACCAAAATATCGCAGTTTTGCTCCACAATTTTTGCCTTGACAAACACAGATTCGTGCTGAACTTCCTTATAAGAGCCACTCATTTCGTGCTCGGAAAGCGATGTGCCACAACGCGGACACCAAGGCATAGGTTTATCGGCTTGAGCTATCCAACCCTTATCGTGGCACACTTTCAAAAAGTACCAAATGCCTTGAATGTTTTGGTCGGTGTGAGTGTAGTAGGAGTTATCCCAATCCATCCACTGTCCAAGCCTTTTGCTTTGCTCTGTGATTATTTTAGAGTATTTGCGCACACGATTTACACAAGCGGTAGTAAATTTATCCATACCATAGTTTAGAATATCGCGCTTGCCCTTAAAGCCAAGTTCTTTTTCAACCTCAACCTCTACCCAAAGTCCTTGACCATCAAAACCGTTCCTATAATGGCAAGAATAGCCACGCATACTTTTGTATTTTATAAAAGCATCCTTAATAGTTCTGCCCCAGCAGTGGTGCAAACGCATAGAGTTGTTGGCGGTGATAGGGCCATCTACAATTCTATAGGCTTTTCTGCCCTTGTTTTTATTTTGGAGTTTATGAAAGCAATCATTATCCTCCCAAAACTTGAGCATTGCAAGTTCGTTTTCAACAAATTTATTTTTTTTCATAATATAAAATTCCCTACTTTTAATTTTAATCGGTCAAAACCGCTTTAATTCTACGGATGCCCGCAGAACTGCTTTCCTCTTTTTTAATCTTAAAGTGTCCAAGTTCAGAGGTGTTATGAACATGAGGTCCGCTACAAATCTCCTTGCTAAAATTGCCAATGGTGTAGACGGAAACAGTATCGCCATATTTATTATCAAATAGACCTATAGCCCCACTATTTTTTGCCTGCTCTGGAGTCATTTCCTCTCTTATAACATCCACGCCTTTAGCAATAACCGAGTTTACATCGTCCTCAACAGCCTTAATTTCCTCATCGGTCATTTTTCGCGGAAAATTAAAGTCAAAGCGAAGGCGCTCAGGAGTTATGTTACTGCCCATTTGATGCACATCGTAGCCCAGCACGCGTTTAAGAGCCGAATGCAACAAGTGCGTAGCAGTGTGCAATTTAATTGTGTTGGGGTCGTGGTCTGCAAGCCCCGACTTAAATACAGCAGTATTTGCCCCGCGTGATTCCTCTTTATGGTGCTCAAGGAGCGCCTCAAACTTTTGTTCGCTAACTTTTACGCCCTGTTCCTCTGCAAGTTCCTGCGTAATTTCAAACGGAAAACCGAATGTATCATAAAGCTTAAAAACTAGTTCCTCTTTAAGGTAGCCATCTATTATATTTTCCTTGTTTTCAATGTACTCCTTAAACACTTTAAGCCCTTGCGATAGCATTTTTGCAAATTTATCTTGCTCCGCCTTAAATTTTTCTATCAACTCACTCTTTGTAAAGTTCCAATCTGGAGCAAGCCCCGTAGCATTCATATTATCTATAGTTTTTTCGGCAATTACCTCAAACATTGTATCATCTGCCTCGATAGTGCGCAAATGCCTCAAAGCCCTGCGCATCAATCTACGAAGGATGTACCCCGCTTTTACATTGCTAGGTTCTACCTTTGCATTCAAAATAATGACGCTTGTTCTTATGTGCTCGCAAATAATTCGCAAACTGCGTTCATTAGGATTTTTGCAATTTTCTCGCAAATAATTCATAATGTCCACAAAAATTTCGGTATCATAAACGCTTTCTAGCCCATTTAGCGTCAAAAGCAATCTTTCTAGCCCAGAACCCGTATCTACACTCTTAAATTTAAGCTTTGAATATGTCTTATCAAGATTTTGATAGTATTCCATAAATACGCCTGCATTCCAAATTTCCAAGTAGCGCTTTTTAGTATCAAAATTGCCAGATTTTTCATAGCTTTCGCCATGACTATCTCCCGTATCGTAAAACACCTCGGTGCAAGGGCCACAAGGGCCTTCGCCATCGCCCATTCTCCAAAAGTTGTCTTCAAATGGTAATTTAATGATATGAGTAGGGTCTATGCCCACCTTTTCCCAATAGCCAATGCTTTCCTCATCTGCAGGCAACCCCAAAGTTTCGTCCCCGCTAAATACCGTAGCATACAAACGCTCTTTAGGTATCTTAAAGCCTTCGGTTAAAAGTGTAAATGCATATTTAATGGCATCCTCCTTAAAATAATCGCCTATAGACCAACTGCCTAGCATATTAAAACTTGTCAAATGATGTCTATCCCCTACCGACTCAATATCGTTAGTCCTAATACAAGTTTGCACATTGCACATGCGCTTGCTAATAGGTTGTTCCTCTCCTGTAAAGCACTTTTTAATTGGTGCCATTCCGGCGTTGATAAACAGCAAAGTTGGGTCATTTTCTGGCACAATGCTGGAATTTTTTATCTGTGTATGTCCATTAGCCTTAAAAAAATTCAAAAAGGTATCTATAATTTGTTTTGATGTATACATAATTTCTCCTAAATCGGCATTATAAATAAAAAAACGCCTTATTTTATAGCTTATATATTTTACTACATTATGCATTTTTTGTCAAACAAGTTAGTGTTTGTTACAAATATTTACCTATTGAATCATATTTAGAATAAGCGCAACATAAATTTATGATAGGAGAAATTTATGTCCAAAAAATTACGATATTCATTGATAGGTGCCACCGCAGTAGTGGTTTTAGTACTTACATGCATATTTGCTTTTTCATCCTGCGGGACAAACAATATCATTAAAATTGCAAGTCGTGACGCCACAAATTACGACTTAAATTTGATTTATAATGATGATACCAAAAGCCTTTATGGCACTGCTAATGTAGACTACATAAACACAAGCGACGACACACTAAACGAAGTTTTCTTTCATTTGTACCCTAACGCTTTCCGCGAGGGCGCTACCTACAAACCTGTTAGCGAACAAAGGTGGAGCGATGCCTATATAAATGGTGATAGTTTTGGCAGTATTACAGTAAAAAATGTAAAAGTAAACAACAAAGATGTAAACTTTAGCGTAGGTGGAAAGGACCAAGACATTTTGGTTGTACCACTTTCAAGCGCACTGTACTCTAACTCGCGCACCACAATATCCTTTGACTTTGATGTGATTATCCCCAATGTAAAGCACCGCTTTGGATATACCGATAGTGCCGTAAACCTTGGCAATTTTTATCCTATTGCGTGCGTGTACGAAAATGGCGCCTTTGATACTTCACCCTACTCCTATAATGGCGACCCATTTTATTCGGACATAGCAAATTACAATGTAGATTTAACCATTAGTAATGACTTTGTTGTAGCAAGCACAGGAGAACTTAAAGATAAATCGACCGATGGGGATAAAACTACATATTCATATAAGGCACTCGCAGTGCGTGATTTTGCTATGAGCGTTTCAAAAAACTTTAGCGTTAAAACCGAAAAGGTAGATGGCGTAGAAATACAGTACTACTATCATAGTGATAGCCAGCCCGATACCTCGCTACAAACAGCGGTAAAAGCGGTTAGCACATTTAACGATTTGTTTGGAAAGTACCCCTACAAAACTTTAAACGTGGTTGAAACAAGCTTTGTGCACGGAGGCATGGAGTTCCCTAACATTGTATTTATTTCTGATGACCTTTCTAGTTACGAGGAATATACAAATGTAATCGTTCACGAAATCGCGCATCAGTGGTGGTACGGCGTTGTGGGAGATAATCAAAATAAAGATGGCTACATAGATGAGGGTTTAGCAGAATATTCCTGCATACTCTTTTACGAAAATAATCCCGAATACCAAATTAGCAGACAAGAAATATTAGGCAACGACTTAAAATCGTACATTCTGTTTTCCGAAATTTATGGTGATTTGTTTGAAAACTTTGATACCTCTATGGATAGAGAACTTACACAATACAACACCGAACCCGAATACACTTATATGGCGTATGTAAAATCGGTACTGATGTTTGATAATCTGCGTCAGCTTATAGGTGATAGCAATTTTGCAAAAGGCTTAAAAACTTTTTATAAAGATAATCAAATGCAGTTTGCCACGCGCGATACTTTGACCATTGCGTTTGAAAGCGCCTCGGATATGCCACTAAAATCGTTTTTTGATTCGTGGATAGATGGTGAAATTGTTATTGTTGGCAACTAAACTAGCCTCCCCTAAATCATGGCATTTATAAACAAAATTATTTTGCAAAAAAAATATTGTATCCCCCTTTACTAACCGAATAAAGTGTGCTATAATAATAGCCTACATAGGAGATTATTATGAAAATGACAATTGATGAAGTTGAAAGATATTCAAAAGTTTATATTAAAATGCTTGGCATAGGCAAATCTACAAATGAGTTAAAAATTCTTGGCGGACAAAGTATAATGACAGAAGCAAAGAAAAAAATATTTTTTGCCAATTTAGTTAATATGCTAATTGAAAGCAACAAGGATAAAGACAAAGCGGATATTTTAGATGCAGTAAACACTACATTAACTAAAACTGCATATAGCAATGATAAATATGCATTGTACAACACCCTACAAAACAATTTTAACTGTCATAGTTCAAATTCTTTTGAGGATGCAAAGTTCAAACTCATTTGTGAACAAGTTCAAAAAGATGCTCACGAATGCATTGCAGAAAATGCAAAATAAAATGTAAAACCTTAAAAACTATAAACTCGTTTATAGTTTTTTGTTTTATAAAGGGTTCTTTGTTATTAATGATGGAGCAGTAAATTATAAGTTCTTATCTGCTAAATATTTAGATTCTATAAATGTTGGGGGGTGACTATCGTACTTAATAGACAAAATCTAATTAAATTACATCTATATCCCAATATTGTTTACATATCAATATTTAAATTATCCTCCCCTACAAAAATTATTGAACCTTATAAAATACAATTTAATTAGGCTATAAAAACAATTTTTTGGGGTATGTTAATTTGCATATCCCTAATATTATATAGAATCATATTATAAAATAAAAGCCGTGATTACCACGACTTTTTATCTTTATCTTTATTTTTTTCTTTTTCTTTTTTTTCTTTCTCTGCCATTTTGGCTTGTTTTTCTTTTTCCTCGTTTTGCATTTCCTCGATGGTATCTAGATACTTCTTTTTAGGGCGCAAACGAATAAATAATGGAATTATAAGCATTAGAGCAAGTATCCCAAACAATATATAAAGCCCAATATAGCTTGTTGGATCCTCTGGCACAGCTTCGATAGTAAAATTATCTAAATCTAATGTATCCATTGCATAAAACGATTCAAATTCATAGCCATCACAACTAAAATCTAGTTTATCACCTTCAATCACAGTGATTTCAAAGGTGCCATCAGTTTTTGATGTTGTTATAGGCTGGGTAGTATCGTTAAGGTAGATAGATACAACCTCGGGGTCTTGCCCTTCCGGAAAGGTTATTTGTCCACTTATTGTTAGGTACTTTTTAGCGTAAAGGCTAAATACAACTTGCCCATTTTCGTAGGAAACAGCTACACTTGGATCCACTGTAAATACTCCGTATTGATGTGCTGAATCTGGAGTATTATTTTCAATTAAAATTATGCCTTGGCTATCTGTTATAGCATAATCTTGCGAGTTAAAAGTTAATGTGGAATAAAAGCTAGCCTGCAAGTATAACATACCGTTTGTTACGGAATTTTGTATAGCAACCCCATCTACAAAAACTGTAAACTTATCTACTATTTCCTCGATAGGTATTATATTGTTTTCTGAACTATAAGTAGTATCCCCCTCAACTTGAGGCCTCAAAAATTGTATGAATACGGATACTTCTTTATACACTGCTTGTAGAGTAGTAGATGTAGTTTCATAGGAAACTGTATAATCATCTACTTGATACAAATCGTGTAAAAACGAAATTACTTGCCCGTTATAAACACCTGTAAGCTGAATTTCACCAAGAGCATTTGTCATTCCAAAAAATTTACCATCTACATACACCGACATATCTGGCACATTTACATTGTAGTTTGAATTGTTCCTTGCAACTATTCGCAAACTGAGATTTTGATATTCATAAAGCACTAAGTCTTTCGTAAATCCAAAGTCAGTTGCCTGAACAGTAAATTCGTTGATGGCAAGCCCAGGACTTACTACCCGAACAACCATACCCTCGTATGCCTGAACTTCAAAATAGTTGCCTGTTTTTACGCTTGGCATTAAAACTATACTTTCGCTATCTGTTACATCGTAAATTTCCACACTATCAACGCTATCACCACTTTGTGTAGTAATATTAAGTTGTATTGTTTGCCCCATAAGTTGCACAATACCCAAAATGCGATAGTTTTTTATATCGTAATCGGAATATGTTAAGGTTGAAAATGTGTACCCATCAAGTTCAAATGTAAGCACATCCCCCACTTCAAGGGTCAATGTAGCATTTCCGCTTTCGTCACTCGCCCCAACTGATGTGTTATTTACATATATGTTGACATTTGCAAGCGCCTGCTCCACACCGTTTATGTTAGAATAAAAATTTAGTTGTACATCTTGCGAATCATACTCCTCAATATTTACATCTAGCAGGTTGCCACCATTTATTTGCAGTTGTGAAATTATTTCTCCATCCTTTACAAATAGCAAAATTGTATTATCTGTAAGGCCCGTTACAAAGAAATATCCATATTCATCAGTATAGTAGCTTGTAGGGCTTGGCGCGGTATAATCATTTATAAAATTATTATAGGATTGAGTATAAATTTGAACATTGCTTGCCGTTGCTCCATCGTAGGATAGCGTACCAGACGCTACATATCTATCACTGGCAAAATCAACTTGCACTTGAATGTTGCCTTGCGCATCGGTGCCTAAGTTGGAAACTACCACCTGAGAATTTATGCCATCAGAATATGTTATCGCATTGCTATTAAAATATAAATTACCAAAACTTTCATTTACGCCAATCGCCGCGTTATCTGCCGAGTATATGCCATTGTTAAATATATCGCTAGTAGGTCTTAAAACATACACTTGGTACTGACAACTTGTAGCGCTAGGATATAAATTCCCATTTTCGAGCATGCTTTCTGATTCCACTACTCGGTATATAATAATGCCAGTATCTGGGATGTAGTAATCTGCCGTGCTTGCGGTATTCGACTTTTTCTTGTACTCTATATAAAAACTTTCCACAGCGGGTTCGTAGGTGCGAGTTTCGTAGTTAAATATTTGAGTGTTGCGCTCGCCAAATTTTAGTGCAATAGTGCCACTTGAGGATGTTGCGGGCGAAAGCGTATAAATGCCATCGGAGCTAATCTGCTCCACCCTAGTATCTAAATTATCGTACATATAACTTTCCTCGACAAAGCCAAGCAAAGATTTATAATAGGCATTTATTGTTTGAGGATAGTAATAGTTTGTGGAACCCATTAAATACCATTCACCTACAGGCTCGTATGTGCCAGAGTTTGGATACAAATCTGGTACACCCAAAACATGAGTTAGTTCGTGACAATACACCCCTGTAAACGGCCCCTCATCTCCATTCACAACTTTAGGGCTTACGATAATAGCTTGATTCATCCACGCATGTGGCCAAAGTGAAGTTCCACGATCGTTGGAATCGCAAGGAAAGTACAACAATCTGCAATGAAAGTACGAAATTTGCTGACCATCTATCGTAACCTCGTTATCCATGACAGCTTGGCTATAGATAGAAGTTTCCATATAATAAGCTTGCTGACTGTTTGCACTTGTATCTAGGTTGTTTAGGGCACTATAGGAATACGATGTGGTATCGGTTACATAGCCCGCACGCATCCTTATTTTGCCATAACTTTGGTCGTACATATATTCATAAACACTATATATATCGTTGTTTGGGTCATCGTCATTAAAATAAAGCATTACATTATCAATTTCACTTTGAGTCCAATCGGGCGAACCAGACGAAAAGTTTACAAATGCAATTACAATGTAAAAATTAGTTTCGGTTTCGACATCAAAATCTCTCAAAACAAGTGTGCCAAAATTTTCGCTAACATTGCTTGCCTTAAATTCAGAATCGGCACTTGCATCCAAATACAAATGCTCAAACATCGAGCCATTATTTGTGCTTTGGGTTTGAGTTTGAGTTGTACCCACTTTTATAAAATTCAAACTAAATACAACGCCTATTAATAAAATAAACGCTATTGCTATTTTAATTAAATTTGATTTACTAATTCTCATAATACCCTAACCCTACCTTATTTACTTTAGTGCACTATATTTATAGTATTTGTAAAATTAAATACATTTATTAATATTATATATTAAATAAAAAAGTTAAGCAAGCAATTTGCTATTATTTAGAGATATTATCTATGTTTACGCCATAAACTTTGCGAAAATATATTGCAGTAAAATAACTCGTTTTAACTTTTTATACTTTCTATACAATATAGAATTATTGACTAAATTTTGTTTTTTATTGTTGCAATTATTTCTAGATATTTAATTACATCTATAAATATAATACTACTTATTGTTTTATTTTATAACAATATAAAAAATATATGAAATTTTATAGCATAACTCAAAATGTTGAGTATTTGCTACATAAATTGTTCTAAAATAATTGAGTGTAATCTTAAAAAAACTACAAATAAGTATAGTGTGCTTAAAAATTCAAATAAAAATTAGGTTCATAATATTCGCGATGGTTAGTTAAAATTTAGTAAAAAAAATTTAGCAAAAGTTTGAATCTATAACTTTTTACACGCCCCATTATTGACAAAGGGCCATAAACTATAACATATTTTAGAGAGTTTATGCTCTTTTTTTTGGTTTTTATAAACAATATTGGGGTATTGAATAATTTAATTAGGTTTTTTCTATTAAATACCACAGTTGCCCCCAACATTTTGCATAGAATCTTTTTTTTGTTGACCCCACTAACATTATAAAACCTATTTTTGTTGACCCCACTAACATTATAGAACCTAATTAAAAAGGCTATAGTGTTTAACTATAACCTTTTGTTTTATTATCTTATTATACTCATAAAGAGCAACTATTAAATTATATTTTGTGAGTAGTTTCTACCATTACCACAAGTCTTGCAACATTTTCACTAAGTGAAGTATTCTTACTAAACTCATTATCTATTGCTGTTTTTAATGCTAAAAGTCCAGCTGTACTAAACAACGGCTTTGTTGCTGATTTACCCGGTATTGAATACTTGTAGTTATACCCACCAAGTTCGGTATCAAACTCCCAATAGTCTTTATCGATGTAATCGTCTAGTACAATTTCCGAAAGAGTGTCGGATGCTTGCCAATTATTACTATCAGTGACAGTACCCCACTGTATTGCAACCGATACTCTCGCCCCGATTGGGAAGTTGTTTGTTGCATAAATTAGGTATTTATCCCAATCTAAGGTCCCGTTCGGCGTATAAGTTATAATACCTTGAGTTTGCACCATTGATGTGTAGTTAGATAGGTACACATAGTAGTTACCCAAGTCTACACCCGAAACAGCCCCATTAAATTTAATTACGTCCAATTGTGAGCCTTCGGCATATATTGCTTCTACCATAATAGTAAGTTTTAGGCTATATCCCTGATTTGCATCTCTTTCGTCATCAAGCGCACTACTAAAGTTAGTTGTGTCAGTTGCAGGGAATTCAAGTATAGGTGATGTTGCGCGGTCTTTTGATAGATTATAACTATATGTCAAACTACCATCGCCACTGTTGTAGGAGAACCCATCGCCATAGAACGGACTCAAATCAAGTGCACTATTTGCATGAGTTGTCCAAGTACCGCTAGTATCAACATAGGTACCCCAAGATAAACCGAGCGAAACTCTTACAAGTAAATCACTATAATCTTTTGAGCGTATGCGCAAATTTGCCCATCCAGTAGTAGCATTTGTAATACCAGCATAGGTTGCATTAGCATTATCTAGAACTAAGTTTCCTCCAGTAAGGGCAGCACTTTCATCTGCGGCAATAGGTTGAGAATAGTCAGAGGTACCTGTTTGTCTTACAACACTGATTGTTGGAGATTGAACAGGTATTGCCGTCCAAACCTTTATTTGCACTTGGGTCTCCGCCACTAAGCCACTTGCCCAAGTAGAATCAAATATATTTTGAGAATAAGATTTAGGTGCAATTGGTTCTGCCGAAACAGCAGTCAACTCGCCTTCAAGTTTACCCCATCCAGCAGCGTTAAAATCTACTGTTTCGTTAGTAGAGCCAACTATAACCGCTTGAACATAAACAAATTTATTTACATTGTTGTAGGAATATATTCTAGCATCAGCAACTTGAGCAGATGTCAATGTAACTACACCATTTTCCGCAGCGTAGTTTTGACCATTGCCATTTACTACTGCATATGGCTCATAGGCAACAGCATAATCTTGGAATAGGAACGATACTGTTTCAGCTGGTTCTCCAGTTCCTGCTACTATATCGTTATTTCTGTTCGCATCAATAAAGGTAAGCGTCAAAGTTTCGCCCACTGCTAACTTTCCGCTGATAAGATAATATCCACTATTGGCATCGCGCTCCACAGTTCTTGTTTCAGCGCCAACTTGTGCACTATCAATTGTCCATTCGGATGAGGATAAACGCACTCTTACATTAAGGTCCAGCCTACCATTGTTTTCAATCTTTGCAGTATTGCTTGCCGTTTCATTAGTAAGTGCATTCATTTTATATGTTTCACTTTTTACTCCATATGAAGGGAATGCCGATGTGATTGCACCACCATTAATTGCATTTCCGCTGATCTTAACATTAGGTTGTGCGGCTTCTTGCTGGATAACTTCGGCTATAACTTGTATTGAGATAGTAGGTTCGCCTGCATATCCCTTTATCGCCGTTATTAATGCCGTGGTTGCAGTTTTATTGCCCATACCGCCTATCAAACCACTATAATATAGGTAGTTATCGGCAGCATATGTCCAACCAGCGCCACTCTCAATATACATACCCTGTGTGGAGCCTGATGTTGCAGTTATTACAAGGCTAGCCCTTATGTATACTGGTATGTTTGTATTGCTCGTACCAATAGTTATTTGTTCGCTAGTACCCAATGTTGTGCCACCTTCATCCAAAGTCAGTGATTGATCACTGTCATTCCAATTAACAGTTGGCTGTATTTGGCTAACTGTGGCATCATTACTGCCATTTTGCCTACCACTATTACTACGTGAGCCCAATGTAAAATACAACGATAGCGTCAAGGCCACTGCAAGCAATATGGCAATAACCATAGTGATATATAGTTTTGTGGCATTTTTCATGCGTTTTTGCATACTATTCACCCCATTTTTCATTAGTTTGTGTTTTTTAAGAAAAATAATTCACAAGTAACAGATAAATTTAATTTACACAACCTTATTATACATTTTTTTAATTACAAATGCAAACAAATTATAGCAATTTTATAAAATTATTTTTATTTATTAAAAAATACCAAAAAGCGCTAATTTGCACTCGGCATAGTCGAGTTCCTTTATATCGCCTCTTGCAAGGTTGCCGAGTTGCAGGTTGCCTATTGCAACGCGTTCGAGTTGATTGACTTTTTTATTTACGGCTTCAAACATTTTGCGCACTTGCCTATTTCTGCCTTGTGTGATAGTAATTTCCACACGCTGTTTAGTGCCTACATTTTGTAGCACGCGGATATCGGCTGGCAAAGTTTTTGCTCCATCTATCACAATGCCCGATTTAAGGGCGTTGATATCTGCGTCATCTAAGTGCGGGTAAATAAGTGCCACATACTTTTTTGCCACCTTTTTTGATGGATGCATCAAGGCATTTGCAAAATTGCCATCGTTTGTTAAAAGTAGCAAACCCTGCGTATTGTAATCTAATCTACCCACAGGAACAACTCGCGGAACTTGTTTATCTGCCCCAAACCTATTTTTATAGGCTTTAGCAAAAATATCTAGCACGGTTGTTCTGCCCCTATCATCGTGCACGGTTGTCACACAACCTTTGGGCTTATTTAGCATAAAATACCACATCTTTTCGGCATGTTCAACCACTTTGCCATTGATGGTTATGCACTCTGTGCCTAGAACCTCTTGCCCAAGGCTAGCCACGCAACCATCTACTAAAACCGCCCCACTTTTAATAAGTTCATCGCACTTGCGCCTAGAGCCCACACCGCAATTGGCTAAATATTTGTTTAATCTCATACTTTTCCTTTATGTATAGAATGGTGCATTTACCTACAGTATTACACACACAATAATTAAATATTTTTAACTTATAAGCACATTATTAATGCATCTCATTTATTTTTAATAGATTTACCAATTTGTTAAAAGATTAAGCTATTTTATTACACTATAGTTTAGCTTACATTATATAGTTACTTATACATTATTAATAATAAAGCAATATTTTACAATGTTTTGGGTATGGCTTTAATGCCCAAATTTAGCATTACCAGCCACGGCCTCCGCCACCGCCAAAGCCTCCACCCCCAAAGCCTCCGCCGTGTCTGCCTCCGCCCATACCGCCACCAATTTTACCTACAGTGCTTGCAAGGTTGCCAATTTTTACACTGTTGGTTGCGCTTAGTAGCGTTGTGTAGGTGCGCGACATACTTGCGTTTAGCGCCGAAATAAAGTACAGGGTTGTAAAGGTATCCAGCGATAGGTTACTGCTTACATACCAACTTGGAGGCGAAAGGTCGATATCCTCGAACTTTTTGCAATACACATCGGTTATATTTAGCACATAGGCATATGGCAAAACATCGTAAAAGCTTGATGGGTTATCTTTAACAAGCATTTCCATTTTATCTTTTTCGGTAACAAGAATAAAGTTCTTTAAGCCTATAATTTTGCCCAATCTATCGTTGCTGACTTCGGTACGCGATTGCACTGTGCCACTTAGGTACATAAGTAGCATTGCAAGCAAATGCGCAACCACTACCATAAAAAAGCTATCCACATAAAGTTCATAGCGTAGCATAGCTAGCACTCCACAAACTACAATTAGTGCATACGATAAAATTTTATATGCAATAGTTTTTACTTTACTATTATAGTAAATTTTATCACACGCATAATTAAATAGACTACATACGGCATAAATTACTACAAATTCAACTACAGCAAACACAATACTAAATGATGTATTTGTAAAATAGAGCAACAATCCTGTGGCAACCGCTGGCAAAAGCGCAGTAAAAATCTGCAAAATTTGACGCGCTGTTTTAGTTGCGGGCTCGTAGTTTAGATGTTTGATATCTTTTTTTAGTTGCGCTTTTGCAACTAGCAACTTTTCGCCAAAATTTTTTATAGCATCAAGTTCTACTTGTTCGCCACTTGCAAAAATGCAGTTAAAGATAGTTTTTTCGTAACTTTTTGCTGTATTATCTAAATCTTTGAGTTTTTTTAGCGTGATATCTTTACCCTTTTCGATAATTTGCAGATACCCTCTACTTGCCCAATAGATAATCATACTAACTAAATCTCGATTATCTACTTTGCCATCAAGAATCAAGCCACATTCGGCAGGCGTCAAGCCCTCGGGAGCCTTAAACTCTACGGTTGGCACAAGGTTGCGCGAAACGCGGTTTTTGCGGTAGTACCAATACAGTAGCAAGCCAATTATGATAAGTACACCTAGCCCCACTCCACTTACTATTTTGTAAACCGGAGATGCAGTTCCAAGCGCGCCGTCTGAAAACTCGGTGTACACTGTAATGCCCGCAAACGGCTCTAAATAATCTACGCTACCGCTTATGCTAGAATCGGCAATTACAACGCCATCAAGCATATTGGTAGTGCCTGCCTCACCACAATATACCGCCGTCTTATCGTACAGGAACTCAGCCGATACATCAAAATTAAAGTTTATTGCAAAACTTGCCCTTTCAATATAAGTATCCCAATCAAACGGCAGTATATTATAATAAAATATATCCATATCCGAAAATCTATCATCCGGCATACTCAAAGTGTACTCGATAGCAAAAGTTTGCCTCTCGCCATAATTTAGATACCTACTTGCATCGCCTAGTTGAAAGTAGTAATTGCCACCACTTTCGCCCATATCTTCAAAATTGCCCGATACTACTCGCGCACTATCTATGCTCATTTTGTAGTTCTTTTTTGTAACCCCGCCGTCACGGTCATAGTAGGCGGTAAGGTTTAGCGGAATATAGCGCGTTACGCCGTGCAAGGTTGAACTTGTCACATTAACAGTAAAAGTCTCATTTATAGTAATTTGTCCATTATCGTAGACATCGGCTACAACGCTATAGTCACTCAAGTAATAGTCGGTAGTAGGTGTTGGTTGCTCTCCACATCCGCTAAACAAGATAGGTACTAAAAAAACTAGTAATATACAAAAAACTAGTGAACCTAGTTTTCGTGTTTTTGTCATAATCAATTCCTTTCGCACAATTTATAAATAACACTTATTGTACGCGAACTTTAACCCAAAATTTGCGTACATACCCTATCTACACACCACAAAAATCTATAACCCCAAAAAAAATTTATTGTATTGCGAGAAGCTAACTAAATTTTATTTATAAATACTGTGCTTTTTTATTAATTTGCCTTTAATTTATTGCGCCTAAAACTTTGCAAGCCTTCGATTAAACGGCGTTAGTTAAAAGTAGCAAATAATTTTTTAGGCTTGTTAATACTAGAACTCCACTTTGACATTTTCTCTTTGCTCAACATCCGATACTTCGTAAAGCGGACGCTTTTCGAACTTGAACATTTTTGCAACAATGTTTGAAGGGAATACCTCACGCTTGGTATTGTACTGTTTTACAACGCCGTTGTAGTACTTACGGGAGTTTGCAATTTCCTCCTCCAAAGTTGTAAGTTGCGATTGAAGCTCCAAAAAGTTAGTGTTTGCTTTTAGTTCTGGATAAGCCTCGCTAACGGCAAACAAACTTTTTAATGCCCCACTAATGGCGCCTTCTGCCTCTAGCTGTTTTGTGATATCGCCCGAAGCCGATGCCATATTCCTTGCGGCAATTGTCTTTTCCAAAGCTTCAGCCTCGTGTTTTGCATATCCCTTTACTGTAGCAACAAGGTTAGGGATAAGGTCAAATCTCTTTTTAAGATAGACATCCATTGTGGAAAAGCTTTCGTCAATATTGTTGCGCATTGTAATGAACTTATTGTATGTAGCTATAACCCATATAACAAGTATAACCACAACAAGCGCCACAACTGCTATTGCAATTATTGCTCCTAATTCCATAATACTCTCCTTTATTTTGATAAGTAAATTATACATATATTTTATGCAAAAATCAAGCGGATATATACCTTTGATGCTATTTTTTATTAAACGCGGATAAATTGGTTTAAGTTATTTTTTTAACGCTTTGTGTTGTTTTAGCAAGTTATGAATGTTTTCGATTACATAATTAAGATATAAGGCTTTTATATTATTTGTGTAGGCTTAAATATAAAAATTCAACTAAAATAAAACAAGTTTTAGCCACAAATTTTGGCATTTTATGCAAAATTTTTGCTAATTAAAAGTAAAACTTGACAAATTAATCTATATATTGTATCATTACTCATTATGAAAACTAGTAGAATAAAAAAATCAGGGCTAAATGCCAACGGAACCAACCCAAGCAGAGTGAGCATAAAGGAACTATTCTCGCTATCCTTTCTGAAAGACTTTAAGTGGTACGAGTGGGCAATTATTGCTTGTATGACGATAGCACAGTTAATTGCTTCTATTTTAACCGAAACAAATGCAGGAATAGCAATTTTTAACTACACAATATCACTGGCGGGCTTTTTGTATGTAGTTTGCGCATCAAGATGCAGTTTTTGGATATTTATATTCGGGCTTTACCAGCCTATAGGTTACGGCATTGTGTGCTTAACATCGGGCGTATATGGCGAAATGATTGTAAACTTTGCCTACTTTGTGCCTATGCAAATTATAGGCATCGCTCTTTGGATAAAAAACTACATAATGCAAAAAAAATCCTACACAAGTAATTCCACAACCGTATCTGTAAAAAATCTAAAACCCAAACAGTATTTAATTATTGTGCCTATTGTTGTAGTTTGCTATGTTGCAGTGTACTTTTTGCTAACACTGCTAGATGGACAAAGATTGCCATACCTAGATGCATTTATCTCGGTACTTTGCATACTAGGCACACTTTTACTTACATTGCGTTATGTCGAAAACTGGTATGTGTACCTTATAGTTAACACCGCCTCGGCAGTACTGTGGGGCATTTCGATGTTCCAAAACGATATCAGCGCGCCATTTATGTTTATACTATATATAACCTACACCCTATACTCCGTAATAGGGCTAATTCAATGGCGCAAATCAGCAAAAGCCGATAAGCAAACAAAAACCACCAACATTAAAACCGAAACTTTATACGAAAGTAAGGAAAACGAAAGCGATAATTCAGTAAGCACGAAAGATTTAGTAGAAACAGACGTAAATTTACCAAGCAATACAAATAGCGAAAACCAACAAAACATAGATGCAAATTTGTTAGATAGCACGCAAAAATCACAAGATAACTCATAAAATGACTATTTTTAGAGTCCATTCCGCAATATCACAACATTTATAATAAAATATAAAAAACAGACTTTTCTATTAAAGTCTGTTTTAGATTGTAGACAAATTAAATTCTAGGGGATATTCCATCCCCTAGAACCCTAGTCCAAGGGCTCTCGCCCTTGACCCGTGGTCAAAAAACAACAAAAAACATGTTTTTGTGTACAAAACACAATAATATTTTGCTTTTTGCTTTCGCAAAAAGTAAATTATAAATTATATTGCATTTTCTATTTGTAGTTTTCCTATAGCCTGAACAGACTTTTCTATTAAAGTCTGTTTTTATAAGCTTTTTATAGCCTATTATACTAAATTATAATTGAATTATTTGTATTTGGCTTAGAAATAGTTAAATTTATAGTCGTGTTTTCGTTTATATTTACATTTACAGAATTATTATCTAGCACATACTCGGGTTGCTCTATACTTATTCCACTCATATAGCCCACGCTAAATAGCAAAGTATAATCGCGGTTAGCTACAAGTGTTATTGTTGTTGAGGAGTTTAGTGCTACGCTTTGTACCACTTTACCCCCTTGCAATACATACACTATTCCTTTGCCACCCGTTACATTTATGGATAAATTATAGGTATCCTCCTCGTATATTGCGTAAAGTACTACTACCGCATCTTGCGAGTTTGCTAAATTGCGCACACTTGCCCCATTCGAATAGGTTGGTGCGGTTGCGTACTGTTCCTGCGCCCAGCCTATAAATCTATATCCAGCCTTAGTAAATGCATTGTTAGGCAAAGTGAAATCTACA
>CALVJT010000058.1 GCA_944332315.1 uncultured Clostridia bacterium | reverse complement strand
TTTTTTAATCAACTCATTATAAATTTAGCGTATATTTTTAACTTTATAACACAAAATACAGTTAAAGGTGTACATATGAGTGAAAAAGTAGCTAATATAATAATAGCAATTTTAAGCATATCAATTTTTGTTGTAATGGTTCTATATGTCGTATTGCCAAGTGTTTCTTACTATCAAGAGCGCAAAGAGGTGGAGGGGCTTATAACAGTTGGGCAAGCCAATTTCGAATTTGTAAACGATTTGCCACTTTTTTCGAATTTGACTAATTTTGCAGGTGGGCAAATTGACGAAAATGTCCGCGTTATAAATGCAAGAGATAAAAGTGGTAGCAACACGGACAATTTAGTAGATTGCTATTTGCGTTTTAAGGTTGAGGCTAGCCCTATAGTGACGCCTAATATAGATACTAATTCGTTTATGCTGGGTTCAGATGGCTACTACTATTATGTAGGTGTGTTTGCAGTTGGACAAACGCTTGAACTTGTACAAAATTTTGATGTCGACATCAATTTATCTCAAGCGGATCTAGATGGGGTAGATGTAAATGTTGTAGTAGATACTATGCAGTCCACTAAAAGTATGATACAAGATGTTTTTACTACGGCACCTACCGAATGGATAAATAGTTTAGAATAATTTATAGCTTTATTATAAAAATGCAATATGATAAAATTTGTATTAAATATTTTTGATAAAATAAATTGTACCTATGAGGATAATTATCTTTGGTAAAATTAAAGATGGATAAAATTTATTAAAAAAAAGATTATTCCTTATAAAATTTTCAAAAATTTAACAAATTTTACATTTTTAATGCAAAAAAATATAAAAATCGTCAAAACACAATTAAAATGCTTGATATTATTTTCAAAAAAGTATAAACTATAGTAGATAATTTAGTTGAAATTTAGGAGGATAAAGTGGCTAACAAAGAAACACCAAAAGTTCCAGATGATGCTAATGTAACGCCTAAGGCGCCAAAAACACCAGCATCACCAAAGGCTCCAAGTGCATCAAAGGCGTCTACATCAAAGTCGGCAACGCCAAAGGCACCATCGCCTAAAGCGCCATTTGCACCAAAAGCGCCTGCAACGCCAAAGACGCCTGATGCAAAAGGTGCAACAGCGGGTGCTGCTGTAAATACGGCAAATGCTACTAATGCACCAAAGGCACCTAATACCGCACAGCAAAATGTATCAGTAGAAAGTGCTAAGGAAGCGGAACTACAAAAAGTGGCAGAAGGTGCATCACCTGCAGCGCCACAAAAAAAGAAAAATGCAAAAAAATTAATCTTTTTACTTGTTTTGTTAGTGCTAGTGGCAGCTATAGCTGTAACTGCAGCTTTGGTTATACCTAATTTGCTTAATAATGAGCAAGAGCCAGATTTGCAGTTAACTAACCCAGATGCAACAGGTTCTACCGAAGTGGGGGAGCTTGACTTTGTAAGGCCTGTTACAGATTACACAATGGGGGATACAATTGATAGGGGTATAGGCATTCAAAATACTAGTGATGTAGATATTTTAGTATGCTTTAAGCTCGAAATTTATGGCGAGCAAAATGGAACAACCCCTATATCTATGTATGCTACACCTACTGTAGATCGTTTTTGGGGACAATCGAATGTAGTCGAAACGCTAGAAGATGGTACCCAAATAAATTCGGTGTACTACTACTATACAAATGTTGTGGAAAGCAATTCGGCTGTATTACCACTTTTTAGCGAATATATAGTCAATGCAGATTCATCTACATCAAATAGTTATGCAAATGGTACGGTTTATCCAAGAGTAACTGTTCAGTACACAGTTGCTTCAAACGAAGGACTTGATGGCGCTACAGAGGAATGCTGGCAAGAGAGCAATTTACCTTCCGGTTGGAGAGCAAATTTAGAGTTATAATAAAGTGCTTTCTGCTTAGCATTAGGTAGATTTACATTAAAACTTTATATTTATAAATTATAAAAACCTTTTATGGCAACACCATAAAAGGTTTTTATTTTTATGCGATTCTATGCAAAATAAATTAAAAAGATTCTATGCAAATTGTTGGGGGAAATATCGTATTTAATAGACAAAATCTAATTAAATTACATCAATACCCCAATATTGATTATAGAATCATTAAAAATAAAACTTAATTAACTGCATCAACACCCAAAATTTTTTTGCTTAAAACCTATTGCTAATTATTGCAATCCATTTTTACTGTAAGAGAAAAAATCACTTACGCACAATTAAAAATATACTAAAATTTAATTAGTAAACTTGTTATAAAATAACTATTGCAATTGTAATATTTTTTTTACAAATAAATTGTTTTTTCTAATTATTTTTCAATTTAATCCAACAGATATTTTTTATTTTTTTTATTTATTTTATAAGTTTTTTTATTAAAATTTAATATACACACTTTATTTATAATTTAAGTGTTTTTTGTAAATAAAATAATAGGTAAAAACCTTTATATTTTAGTGTAAATAAAACTAAAAAAATATTAATTTATTTATCGATTTTGTAGTTATTTGTTTGACATAAAATACCCAATATTGGTATAATTATATCAAAGCATTTGCTAGCGAAAGATTTGTGCATTTTGTAAAAATGCTAAACCAAAATTGGCATAATAAATTTGATTATGAAAAAAATAATATAAGTAGAATTTACTTATATTAAGTGGAGAACTTATGAAAAAGATTTACGCAATATTTATGTTATGTGTACTAGGATTTACCGCAGTATTTTCTGCTTGTGGAGATCCTTATAAGGATATGCAGTTGCAGGTACTCACGGGGGATACTGTAACTATCTATTTAACTGATAATGTGGATGATGTGCCCGAAGGCGAACTAGCCCCCAATACGGCACAGGTGCAAGCGCAAGTCAGTGGTGTGGGAGATGGTGTTTCCAGAGTAGTGGAGTTTGTTTCGCACGATACAAGCAAACTGCAAGTTGCAACACAGCAAACTGAAGGTGATACCACCACTGCAACTATACTTGCTCAGGCTCCTGGGGTTGTTAATCTGGAAGCTATTACCGAGGAGGGTGGTTTAAGCCAAACAATAACTGTTTTTATTTACCGCAATGTATCAGCAATATCATTTAATAGCAGTTATAATCCGGCAGTAATTGCAAATGGCGAACCTACAAAGATAGATGAAACTCAAGTGCGCTTTACTCCTAGCGATTCCAATATCCGCGACCTAGAGTATAGTTTAGTGGGTGACCCAGTAGGTGCAACCATTGATAGCGAGGGATATTTAACGGTCACAAATTCTGATTTGCAATCAGTCCGTGTTCAAGTACGCCCTGTTGTCCGCGAAAGCGATGAAGTTTATGCGGAAATTGATGTAGAAGTACTGCCTAGCATAGATGTAAACAATTTGCAATTGAGTAGCACTTTTGGAGATGAACCTGTGGATTTGCCAGATTCTATCCACTGGGTAAAAAATGACCCTAATACTGCATTGCAAGTAGTAAGTTTTGCGTATAACGATTTAGCATACAGCGCCCTTTTGCGTATCAGGGCTGTGATAGGTGACCAAACAAAAATAGTAGAAAGAGAGTCCTCTAGAACAAATAGTTCTGTTACGCTTAGCGGTATAGATACTGGAAGCGTCAGTGTTCGCTTTGAGGTGTACTACGAAGGACATGAGGATATTGTTGTTTTATCTAAAACTGTTCAATATCAAATAACCGAAGCTGTAAACACTATTTCTGCTAACAACGGAATAACAGAGTTGACCATATACAATGCTACCTCCACAAGTTTGTATAGAGGTACAGCTCTAACAGTTCAACTAAGGCCTACAACAGCTAGCAACCTAAAATATAGGATTGAGATAGATGAATTATATGTGGACCACATTAGCATTGTCAACGCAACCGGAGGAAACCCTTACGATGCTGATGGCAATATAAATAGTGGAACAACTATCTACCTCACGCACGATGGAGAAATTGCCAATGATAACTTTACCCTACGAATTGTGCCAGCAGGTGATTTTATCTGTCAGCCACTAGATATTAGTGTAACTTGTCTTACCTCGGTAGAGGAAATTGTTACCGCGCAAGACGAAATTATGCTTGGGTTTAGCGAGTCTACTCAAGTTGGAACGGTTGCCGAAATACAGTACTCCGTTTTGCCACAAGGTGCGCTAAAGGAAACCGTGCAAGTTGTATCCAACAACGAAAGTGTTGCCTTTGTGTACTACGATGAGGAGCTCAATACGCACATTGTTCGCTCTACAGGCATTGGCTCGGCCACTATATCGTTTATTGTAAACAATAGGGTATTAAGAACTATAAGTGTATCTTGCGTAGCGCCATATTCCACATTTTTAGCTTCGGTGGATGCTCCTGCCGATAACCCTAATGTCAGTGGGCGCACTATGGTGCAAGTTACCGATGAAAATACGGGGCAGATTATTGGTAGAACGCTTGAAAGTGCGGTTATAAAAGTGGGGGCTAGCATAAATATAAATGTTGCACCATATCCATCCAACTCGCGCTTAAAAGAAATTACCTATACTGTCGAGGCGGTAGATGGCAATGCAAACCTTGTAAGCATAGATGCTAATGGTATTATGAGGGTGGAATCGGAAGTGGCTGAATTCCGAGTGATAATTAATGCAATTGGATATACATACGACCTTACGGGAGCTGGCAACTTGATAGAAGTTACCACTACAAGAGAAGTTTACTTTACAGCCATAATGCCTATCACAAGTATTTCTATCAACACAAGTTCGGTTGAAATTTACGATGCAAATACTGTGGGTATTGACGAAATTTCTCAAGCACAAGCAAGGCTTTATGTGACAATAAATCCATCTGATGCTACTATAAACGCAGGCGATGTAATTTGGTCGGTAAGTGATGACGAGTTTGAAAGTTTGCTTGAAGTGCAAAGTGATGGCTCAGTTTTAATAACGGGGCGTCTATCAGGTGGTGAGCAACAAAGAACATTTACAGTTCATGGCGAAGTTCACGAATATGATAGAATATACTCGGTAGAATGTCGTGTTAGAATAACAAGGGCAACTACAGTAGAGCAAATTTTGCTATCTAATTATGACGAGGCGCGTGGCGTTTACTTGCGTAGTAGTGATGTTAATGGCGGATATACAGGTGATACATATCAAATTGATGCCACAGCAATGCCTGCCGATGCAAAAAATCCTAACTTTAGATACTATGCATTTGATATCAACCCAATAAATTCAGATATCGAAGGGTGGTATTGGGATGAAGACCTTTATACGCGTGTAGATTCTTCCCGAATACAGGTTTCTAACACGGGTCTAATTTCCACAGTTGCTGGAGCAACTGGTGGCTATTCGGTTGTGTGGGTAGTGGCTGCCGATAATATACACAGCGACCCAATAAACTTTAATGATATTAGAATTAAACGCGTTGTGCTTGTTTATGTTGCAGATGGTACTGTAGAAAACCCATATGAAATAGATTCCTATACTGATTTTATCAACATAGCGCAAGCGCCTGATAAAGCATATAGAATTGTTGAAACAATAGATTTTTCGTCTATAAGAAATTACTCTCCTATTGGAACTGCGGAAAGTCATTTTACTGGATATCTAACTGGTAGATATGTGCTTTCAAATGGTAGGGTAGTAATTAACAGTTTAGTAAACATTAGATTTAGTGCAAACATACAACAATCAGCATACCAAGGGTTGTTTGGCATAATAGGTCAAAATGCTACAATCACGGATCTAAACTTAACCGTAATGGCAAATTCTCTTGAAATAGAGTTGCCAGACGAACAATCGTACTATTTTGGTTACCTTGCGGGAGTAAACAATGGTACCATATCAAATGTAACAGTGCGCTTTAATGGCAATTTGAGCATAAATAATATTGGTAGTGGCACGATTAATATTGGTGGTGTTGTTGGCGAGAATTATGGAACTGTTTCTAATTCGCGTAGTTTAACCTACAACAACTTTGGAATTGAAGTAGTTCAGGCTGATAGCATATCTTACATAGGTGGATTAGTTGGCTATAATGCTGGCAATATAACAGGGCAATTTGAATATGTTGGAGATTCGCTTGAAGCATCTGGTTCGGATATTGATTTTAATGTAAACTTTAATGATGAAACACTCAATTCCTCTATAATGCTTTCAGCGAACTCGCAAAATGTCGTACTTGGTGGAATAAGTGCCATAAATAGCGGAAGCATTGATGGGGCATATTCTAGTGCAAGAATACAAAATATAACAAATGTCGGCGGAATAGTGGGCATCAATACGGGCTCAATATTCAGCGTTCGCTTTACAGGTTTTATCACCGCTAACAGCCTTGCGGGTGGTATTGCGGGGGAAAATAGAGAAAATGGTAGCATTATATTTGGTATAGTGGAAATTACTGATGATATGTTGCACTTTACCGATTTAGATGCATCTTTGCAAGTTGCACAGTTTGGTGGTGTTGTAGGCTTAAATAGCGGAGATATTAGTTATAGCTACATCAACTCCTATTCGGCTCAACGAAGCGAACATAACAATAATATCGATATGTATATCAATTCAGCACAAATTACAACATTTGGCGCGTTTGTAGGCGAAAATGCTGGCAATATCGATAGGTCTTTTGCAAACGTGCAAATAAATGTAAATCAACTTTTTTATGGCTTAGGCTCTAGCAATATATCAAACAGCTACTCGCTATCATATGTAGGCGAATTTAACGGTAATATCAATCAAAGTTTTTATGATGGGGATGCTTTGGCAACTGAACGCCCTGCAAATTCAGCAAACTTTATTGCTAGAGAAAATATGAACTTTGGTCTACCTATGATTATTATAGACCAAACTGTATATAACGATAAAGGGCAAGTGCTATTGACTCAAAGCCTAGAAAAAATAGTAGTTACAGTGTATGGAGAGGGGAATCTCAATACATCTCAATTTGGCAAAGATTCAAGTACAAATAGGTATTATAAAGTATCCGATACGCAAGTTTTGTTGCTACTTAATAATTCGCTTGTCAGCGAGGAATTAAATGTAAACACCTACGATTTGAGCCAAATGTTCAATATCACAGTTACCCCTGCAAGCGAAAGGAACAAAACAATAATCGTAACAGTAATTCAAGGGCAAAATGTTATAAGTGTAGAGGGCTCTACAATAACAGCATTATCCGAGGGTTATGCAGTGCTACGCTTTGCTAGCGATTTAGATAATGCAGTTTATGATGATATCGAAGTATATGTTTCATACGGTATTACCGATTTGAGTGTTGCTAATATTGAGTTGCGCGAGGAAAATCAGCAAACTTACCGCGAATTGAGGTTGCAACTAGATACAAGCTTTAATTTTGATATAACCAATCAAAACTCAATTCAAACTGGAGATACAACAACATCATATACTCCACTACAAAGCGGTGGATATCTATTTGAATTTGATACTGTTGGAGTTGTTGAATTTGATAGGGCAGAGCAAGTAGACGATTGGTCATACTATGTAAGGTTTGCAGATAGTCAGATAATCACTACACTGTTAGCAGGGCAAACCAATACTACAATATATCCTTATATTGAAGCGGTTTACTATGTAGATGGTGTAGCTACACCAATAAAAGTTGTTTTAAGGGATGTGGCGTATTCATTTAACCTTTATATTTACAGAGGCTTGACCGATGTAGTATTGCCAAGTAGTAGCGAGGAAATTATGCCAAGCACTACACTTAATTATCAAGTTACGTTGAATACCGATTTAAGTGAGAGTGTTTTAGATTCTCTACTAATTTATCAAGGTGATATTACTGGGGATGAGGAGCAAGCATACGAACGCTTTGATTTATCCAGCAGTACATTAAATAGTGCCAATAAGGATAATTTCCATAAAGATGTTTCTGCTACTTCAAAATTTGGAATTGATATTTTGGATATTAGTTTTGATGAATCTAATAGCCAGAAAAATATTGTATTTGAAATTGTCCCTAGCAGAGAAATAAATGGAAGTACAGCAATACTTGAGCGCGAGGAATACACTCTGGTGTTCTCTGCTACGCTCGGCAGTGGGCAAGTGATATCTAAACAATTCAAATTAACTCTAAAGCCACAAGTATTAACAACGATTTTGGCAAATCATTATAATGATGGAGCAGATTTTGATTCTAATCTATCAGGTGCCGGCGAGGAGGTATCAACTCGCATTATTCCAGGTCAATATGGCTTGCTCATAATCAATTTGTGGCCAGAATATAGTGTGTTTGATAGGCTTGAGGTTGTAAGTTCGGTGGCATCCAACGATGTAATTACTTTTGAACAAGTGTACTTAAATTTAGATGCCAACAACTATGATACCCTTGTTGAAAATACACAAATAATTGACAATGGTATAAGCGTAAGTAGGCAATCTACAAAGCACTACGATGTAGAAACAGGTCAGTTTGTTTATGAATTTGATGGCAGAATTTTCTTGAGAACTTTGACAGGAACTCAAGTGCAGACGGGTGATGTGTTTACTATCACAATAAGGGCTTATAACGAAGACGAAACTTCCCCTTATATCACTCAAACAATAGAACTAACAGCGTTGCAAGCACCTTATTTGACTTTTGATTTTACAAGTGGTAGATCCTACAAAGGCATTTCGCACGAATACTATGCAGCAGAACAAACAAACTACAATTTTACTATGACTACCGATGCATCTGTCAATGAAATGACAGGTATAACCACAAGCATATACGATGCTAATGGCAGTGTTCTAACAGGAGTAAGACTTGTAAAAACGGGAGATACTGTTGTAAGCAACAACAGGCAAACTATAAATTATGTAATTTCTGCCAATTCAGCGTTTGTAAAAGGGCAAGAGTACTATGTAGAAATGATTGTAACAAGAACTAACAGCGGAGTTACTACGCGTGCCCGCATAGTAAATACACTACACATCGTTGATTTTCTAGTTACTGGTTTTAACATAGTTGATGGTAGCCTAAACGAAAACGACTCAAATTATATCCTAGTATCTGACGGCTTGCTATCAAGACCGCTAACAACAACAGGATGGCAAATATCTATCAAGCTACAAACGGTTGCAAGCGAAAGCAATACCCTAAATAGAGTTTCTGCGATAGAACGTATATTAAATGGGCAAGATAGATTGATGGGAACATACTACAATCCTTGGAAATATATGGTTATGTCAGGCCCTAATGTTGGTCAGTTTGATACAATAGCGTCCGAGGATGTATCCAACAACTTTACGCTTTCTAATGATGAGGATGGTACCGGTTATTGGTTAGTTGGTAATTCTATTGCCAATGTAGATACTTTAATGGCAGATTTTAGCTACTATTATGATGCTAACGGAAACTTTGCCTTAACTAATGACCCAACAATTTCTATTGATGGCAATCCTAGTATGCAATTTAGGCTAAACTTCTCGCTATCAAGTTCGCAAGATCATCCACTGCCAATATACACAGCAGAGGAATTCCTTGCAATGGAAGAGGGTATAGATTATATATTGCTAGATGATATCAACCTAGGCACAAACTATACTCCACTTAGTACGGCAATTAGTTCATTGGATGGCAATGGATACACGATAACTATAGATTCATTTAGTTTGCCAACCGAGCAATCGGATAGCGTATATGTAGGTTTGTTCAGTCAAGTAAATGCCGATACTTTGCTAAAAAATGTGACAGTACGGTTTAGCGATTTCCAAACCCTAGATTTAACAGGGTACACAAATGTGTACTTTGGTGCAATTGCTGGGCAAAACAACGGAATAATTACCAATGCCTTTGTTGATTTTATTGATGAATATGGCAATAGGTCGATGGAAGTTAGGTTGACAGTTCCTTCCTCTAGTGATGAGGGGCAAACGCAAGCATACATTGGTGGGGCTGTGGGCGAAAATTTAGGCATAATCACAAATTCTCGCGTAGAGCATATGTACTACGTTGCAAGTGGCACAATGGGTGGATTTGTCGGCGTAAATAACGGCACAATTTCAAGTTCCTATGTGCTTGAGCCTACTATTCAAAGCACAAACGGCGTAACAGGCGGTTTTGCCTCGGTAAATAACGGCGAAATTAATACAAGTTATGTGCGCGGTGAATATTCAAGCACTAGCATAAGAGCAGTAAACTCAACGCTGAATACTGTTGGGCAAGTAGGTGGCTTTGTATATCAAAACAATGCTTCTATAAGTGATTGTTATGCAAATATTCGAATTGTATCACAAAGTCGAAGCGCTGGTTTTGTTTACGAAAACGCAATGAATGGTGAAATTTATAACTGCTTGAGTTTATCGGATATCATTCAAAACAGCATTGCTCATATGCCATTTGTCGGGACGGATGCTAGCGATAGATTCCTAAATCAAGGCACTCTATCCAATGCGTATTTCTATCAAAATGATGATGATAGATTTGTGGCATACGATATCGATGGTTCCGAAAATCCAGCTCAAAAAATGACGGAAGCAGATTTGGGCACAACCGCATCCTTGGCAGGTTTTGCGTTTAGCGATTCGAATTCCGAGTTCTCTGGCGTTTGGGTACTGCCTACCGCCACAAATGAGTATTTTAATGCCAATGATTATTATGGCAATGCTACTCAAGGAACAGATGATAAACTATCGTTCAAAACAGGAATTCCAGAACTCGTAGCACCTAATGTAATTGCTAAAAGTGTAAGGCGCATAGACAGCATAGATACCGACCAAATGAGTGGCGAATCTATCTACAACTATGTTTATGTAACTCAAGCCAATGCAACTGAGGGCGAAAGAGTGGGTTATGAGTACGGGACTATCCACAATCAAGCACTTATAAATACGGTAGATGATTTTATATATCTGTATGAAAATTATCAAAGTGGACAACTTGTAACCACATCAAGCATCAATTCTAGACTAATAAACAATGTAGATTTTAGTACCTATGACCAAACTCTCAATACGCCAATGGTAACACTTTCGGGTATTATAGAGGGCAATGGTTTGTATATGGCAAACATATCTGTGGTATCCAATGTGGATGAGCGTTACACAGAGTTTGGGTTGTTTAAGAGCATCCGAGGAGATTCAAATACAGGCTTTATTGCGGGCATTAAGAATTTGGCATTCTCGTTTATTGAAGTTCTTGCATCATCTAGCAACATTGTTGGTAGTGTAGCAGGCTCAATGCACAATGCAAATCTAATTGATATCGAAGTGCAAGGCAATGATGTCGCAGTTATGGGCGCAAACATTGTGGGCGGTGTTGTAGGTCTTGTAACAGGTAATTCTACACTCTACAACATAACAACTAATATTTCTGCAAATTCTGGTTACAGAAATTCAGGTAATAACACAATCCAGTTTGAATCTAGCGATGGTAGCAATACAATTACTGTCGAAAATGCAGATAATGTTATTTATGTAAACGATGAACTTTTCTATTCAAATGTTGATGAAGCTTTGCTTGCATCAGTAAATAGTACACCTCTTAAAAACACTTATAACTATGTAAGTTATGCGGGTGCTGTTGCAGGTGTTGTTGAAACTATGCACGAAGAAAACATTATGGAATGTTATATGATTCCTAATGTGTACGATATTACTGTAGATGGAAATGTGCGAGTGATAGGTGCCACAGCGGGTGGCGTAATAGGTATGGCAGGTCTATACACCTTTGTCAGCAATGTAGACTTTGTAATAAATCAATCAAGTTATATTTCGGCTGATGACATAGCCGGTGGTCTTATTGGCGAGTTGCGCGGTAAATTATCTCAAAGTAGTATCATTCACACCGAACAAGATTCGATAAATAATCTCAACTTTGGTGCTACAAGCGAAGATATCAATATGAGTTTATTTAGAACCAACACCACAACAAAAGCGAGTGGCGGACTTGTTGGCTTTAACCTTGGTGGTACAATTCTAGACTGTATAAGTTATGCTTATGTAAGAAATGCATATAGTAATTTTGCGGGCGGAGCCGTGGGTGTTACAATAGCTGGTGATATAAAAGCCACCATTGCTACTGGCAGTGTAGTTGGCAGAACATCAGTTGGTGGACTTATCGGCGGCGTGATTGCAACCAACAATACGGGTAGAGATAGCTTTTATAACTATTCTTTATTGCCACTATACTATGATAACGAATTCAATATAGATAATTCATTGCAGTTTGATGTTGTTGTAAACGGTGATGGCTCTATTAATTATGACCAAAACTCCATGGTGCTAAGCTACATAATGGCGGGCAACAATTGGACTACTGCGGACCAAGCTACACTTTCGTACATTGATAATTGGGGCGGACTAATAGGATATTTTGATGGAAACTTAAATAGATCCTATATAAATACAACCCACCCTCAAGATGCTAACAGTCGAGTTAACCTTATCAATTTCTACGTTGCTGGTGGCAACAATACCGATTTATTGCCAACTCGCGGTAACGAGGATACAGAAGGTGGCGATTGGATACACATTGCAGAACCAATAACGTTTAGTAGCCTAACTGCAGAAAATAAGGAAGATTATTTTGGCAACTACTATAGATTTGTTTGGGATTTATCTGGAGATTCCAAATATCCAAGCATCAATCTACAAGCCGTGCCAGAAACTATTGAGGTAGCAACAGCATCCGACCTACTTCAAATAATATGGAACTTGTCTGCTAATTATCTAATTGTGGATGATATAGATTTGAGCGGGATAGATTCTTGGTTGCCACTCGGTTCCGATAATGAGCCTTTTAGTGGAACATTGAGGTCGGCAGTTAAGGTGCAAGATTCCTCGGGGCTAACTACAAAAAATACATACTATAAAATAAGTAATCTAAAAATAGTAGCAAGCAACCTTCGTTATATAGGTTTATTTGGAGTAACGGGCTTTAACTATTTAACTCAACAAGGTGCCGTGTTTGAAAACCTTGTAATAGAAGTTGAGCAAATTGTTGGTAGCGATTTTACTCAAGAGGACGCATTTGTTGGGGCGCTAGTTGCAGATGCAAGAGGGGCTCAAATTAATAATGTCGTAACAACTCCTGCTTCTATCAATTCGATGATAGTTTCTAGCAGTGACTATACTGGTGGAATAGTTGGTAGATTGAGCAATTTAGAGAGCGATGTTGATAAAGATGAAGAAGACCCATCTAAAGGCAAAATCGTCATTAAAAGTTCAATTAAAAATAGTTTATCTAATTTAGATATTGGTATACTAAACCGCAGTACAAACAATTATGCTGGCGAAATATCTAATGTTGGGGGCGTTGTTGGTCAATTAAGAGCGGGAACTATCGAAAACACAGCTAGTAACCAGAGCATATTCTTGGTTGGTACTAGAGTAGACGATTTGACGGGTCAAGTTGTGTATGAACCATTATCACTAGATACAGATTATGGCACGCAAGTATACTACACACAAAACTTGTATGTGGGTGGGCTTGTTGGGTCTAATAGCAGTCAAAACCTATCTGCAGGCGGTAATACAGAAGAAGGTGGTCAACAGGAAGTTGTAATCCAAAATTCTTTCTCAAATACCGAAATAGAAATTGCGCAACTAAATCTTTTGCAAGTATCAGATAATGGCGTAGATACAATTCTAGGGGGCTTTGCTGGTGTGCTGGATGAAAGCATTGATATTACATCAAGCTTTAGTACTGGCAAAATTACCACTAATGGCGCAATGACCACGGAAACAACTGCTAACGAAATTGTAATAAGCGGTTTTGCAGGCAAAGTGTTGCTTTCGTACGAGGATAGTACCGAGCAAGTTATCCGTAGGTCCTACAGCCTTGTTACTTTGCTAGATGAAAGCAATACTGCAGATATTAAAGGTTTTGCTTATATTGGATATCAAAATTCTGATTTAACAGATAACTCTAATGCTGTATCAGTTCTTAACGAATGCTACTATGAACATTACTATGCACTTGTTGTAGATTATGATGAAAATTTTGGTACATCAAGCGATTCTTTGCGCAACATATTTAGACAATTTAATGAGTTTTCGCTTAATCAAGAAGGGGTTTACTATCCTGTGCTAGTACAAAATAATTATGCACTTGGCATTAATGATAGAACAGATTATGTAGTGTATGGACCTTCTAAGGGGACAAAACTCAACCCTATACTAATAGATAGCGAAACTAGTCTTATCGGAGTTTCGGAAAGTGCAAACAATGGAGATGATTACCTTTATTACCTTGTAACACAGGATATACCTACAATTTCAAATCATGTAGAAAATGCTCAAGGGGATATTGTTTCTAATAATAGTCCTATGATAAATGCATTTACGGGCTTTTTGAATGGTAATGGTTTCTTTGTAGGTGGTTTTACCATTAAAGAAACTCCTAAAACATTCGATTCCGAGTACAATGTTATCGAGGAAGAGGATGAAACGGTAGAAAATGCAGGTTTAATTAGGATATTAAGGAAGGGTTCGTTTGTATCGGGCTTAAGTTTGCAAGATGTTTATATTGATTATCAATCATCTAACGAAAACGATAACTCTACTATTAATGTTGGTGGTTTAGTTGGCACAATGGAGGATGGTGCAGGCATATTTGCAAGCACTGTATCGGGGGATATATTTGTAAAAGGTGCACAATATACAACTACTACAGAAGGCATCACACAAACCAACTCACGCAATCAAACCCTAAATATTGGAGGTTTGGTTGGATATGCTAATGGGGGTAAAATTATTAACAGCGCCAATTACGCGCGTGTTGCATCATTTGACTACATCGATTATAAAAATATAGCAGGCGAAAATACTACTGCTCTAAACACCATTAATGCTGGTGGACTTGTTGGTAAAATAGATAATGGTGCATCACTTTTAAGTGTATTTACAATATCACAATTTAACTTTATCGAAGATTCTGTATACGCCGATACGCTTAACTATGGTTCACTTGCAGGATATGCACAAGATTCGACTATCAGAGATTGGTATGCTAAAGTAGACCTTATAGAACGCGAGTATGGTGAGGCATCGCGAGTGACTACCAGAGTAGGGCAAGAAATTACATCAAGCAGTGGTGTAAATTCGAACATTATCGAAAATGAAAATGTACAAATCATTACTGAGGATTCGGATTTAACTAGAAACTATGGATATGAATTTGCTCCGCTACTTGCCGAAGGTGTACCTTACACCCAAATAACTGCAATAAATGGGCAGGGTGAAGATACAATTTATTATGCTGCGGGTAATACTGAAAGTTTGATGTATTTACTCAACAATAACTTAAATGTAACTTTAACTAATGATTTATATTTGGATTCGGAAATTTTGACCACAGTTCAAAACTATACAGGTCAGTTTAATGGACAATTCAACTCTATCTACGGCTTGGATACAGTGCTAATCAACAATGTTGGTGTAGGTAGTCAAGCAACGGGCACCAGAATTGAAAATGTGGCAATTAGTGGTACCGCAGAATACAACGGAGATGCAAATTTTGTATTTAGTACATTGGGTTCTAGTGCAGTTGTTTCGACAGTTGACCTTAAAACTACAAGTAATAGTTTAAGTTTATCTGAGAATACTAACTCGGGTGCGTCATTTTTAGATATAAATTCAAACACGCGTAAAGTAATAACAGACGATGCTAAGTGGATGAATTTGAGTTTGACAGATGATGCAAATGCCTCTCAACTACGTTCCTTTGTAGAGTACTGGGATGAAACTGATGTCCGCGGTATCTACCTAAGCGAAGTTGAGGCAACCTTTACAGAAATTGTAGTGGATGATGATGGGAATGAGGTACCTACCGAAAGCACAGAGATGCGCTTGCGAATAAACGATTCCTATCAACTTGCAAAATTTGCAAAGCTTATTAATGATGGAGATAAGTTAAGCTTAGATGTAATTGAATTAAATCATAACTCTGTATTTGATTTATGCGGTAAAATATGGAATAGTTTATCCATGTTTGAAAGTAGTCTTGTTTCGTCTAGTGAAGCGGAAAATGAAAAAGCATTAATTACTAACTTATATGCAGAAGGTATGTTAGAAGTTGGTTTTATAGGTAATTATAATTCAGCAGAAGGTAGACTATTTAATCTTGAATTCAGAAATGCAAAACTTGTAGAATATCCAACAAATACTGGAGATGATACATTTAGCCAAAACTTTGGTGTAGTAGCTGGTAGCGTTACAAGTGGCTTGATAGATTCAGTAACTGTAAGTGGTATATTGAATATTAATGTCCCTAATGTAAGTTATGTAGGTGCATTGTTTGGCACAGTTCAAGCAGAACTTACCAATGTTAAGGCAGAAGGGGATACTACATCAGTTTCACAATCTAAAATTATAGGTCTAGATCTTGTAGGCGGAATTGCAGGTTCAGCAACTATTACAGGTAGCAATGCTTCATATCTTGATAATAACTATAATATCTCGGGGCGAGATTTTGTAGGTGGATATTTTGGTTATGCTACAGGTGTGCGCTCGCCAACAATCAATGGCTACGAAAGTGTTGTTGTTGATGGCGCAACACAAAACCTATATCATTATAACTATGGAAACATACAAGGTCGAAATTTTGTTGCAGGATTAGTTGGGTATACCGATAACCTTAACATAAATTCTACTCGTAACGCGGGCAATGTATGCGCTTCTGGTTATGCAGTAGGGGGGTTGGTAGGATATTCTGGTGCACAAATTATAAATTCCGAAAATTCATCAACTAATACGCAGACCGAAATAGTTGTATCATATAATCAATTAATCACTAGTAGTACAAAAGCACAAATAGAATTGGCAAGTGGTATAAGAACAACCTTTGAGCAATCGGCTTTAGTATTAGATGGGGTAGAACTTTCTACAAGCACCAACTGGGCAGGTTACTTCTATGGTGGTCTTGTTGGATATCTAAACGGTGGGCAAATACGCAATGCTACTTCAAGTGGTGTAGATTCTGCGGATACAAGTCCAAATATAAATGAATCAGCTATTCGAGGCAACAGTTTTGTTGGCGGAATTGTGGGCATAAACAATGCGGGGAATATCTATGGCAACAATGTTTATTTAGAACAAATAGATGTTTCAAAAACTTCAAGGCTTGGTATACGAAATTACAATAGTGTCGAGGGTATAACCTTTGTTGGTGGTATAGTAGGCCTTAACTATAGTTCAAGTGAAGGTAATGGCATTATAAAAGATGCTGTAGTGCAAATAGCTGATGTTGATAATATATCTGGTGAATATTGCGTTGGTGGCATAGTTGGTGCAAATTTTGGCTATGTATGGTCAGTATCTGCAACTGGGGCAATGAGTGGGCCTACAGCAAACTTTGGTGGTATTGTTGGGTATAATGCAGGAGATTTACAATATGCAAACTCATCTATGGCAGTATTACTTACTTCGGATGAAGCCGATTCATTATCAGGTAAAACGAGTGGTATAGTTTGTCAAGCAGAAATCAACTACTATGCAGGCGGACTTGTAGGACACAATATAGGAACAATCCAAAAATGTGCTTTTACAAGAGCACAAGAAGGTTCTGTAGATGGAACACGCAATGGTATAGTAAGATTTTCAACTGGTTTGTTAAGTACAATCAATAGTAATATTACCTTTACATTCTCGGATGTTTATGTTGGTGGATTGGTTGGCGTAAATGAAGGCACAATAGACCAAGCTTATGTAGATAATAAAACACAAGTTCAGTTCTATTGGTTCCAAGATCAAACCCACAACGGTAACCACTACATATCAGGTCTAGTAGGGTATAATACTGCAAGCGGAGAAATTACCAATACCTACAGTTTAGCGCAAGTTATAGATATTGAAAATATGAAAGCACAAGGCACTACTACTGAAAGGACACCTCTTGATGATTCTACAATAGGTGCAGGACTTGTCTATAATAATGCAGGTAGTATTGAAAGTAGTTATGCAAGGTATTCATTAGCTAACGTAAACACTGGTTCTATATCGTCTGATTGTTTTGTAATGAATTCTCAAACTACAACAATTCAGCAAGAACAAGAGCAGGATGACGGAACTACAACTACAACACCAGTTGAGGTAACTCAAATTGTTGTGGACGATAACTATAGAGAAGCATATGCACTATTCTTAAATAACAAGTACACGCTTTCTGAAGTTACGATGAGTGATGTGAATTGCATAGTTTCAACGGATATTTATGTTAGCGATGTCACATACGCTAGGGCAACTGTACAAATGGAATTTGTATCTAAAGATGGTAAATTTGCAGATACAGAAGTGCTAATTAATAACTTTGAATTGAATGTCCCAGTTAATGATTCTAATTGGTATAATTCTAATATGCTTTGCGATTGTCCAGGTGGGGATGAATGCGAATGTGACGATTTGGGCTGCTGTTCAACTTGCGAGTGTAGAGATACAGAATTTAGTATTTTAGGATATCGTAGCAACAACTGCTATGCTACCCATGCAAACAAGTGGCTAGAGTACTTTAGTTCCGATATTGAATACTTTAAGTACATACGCGAACATGTGTTTAACAATGTAGTGTTTGGTTTAGCCTTTACGGGCTTAAAGACACAAGCAAATGGTACGGTAGAACTCCCTGCCGTATCAGAAGATACTATACAAGCACAACCTACCACAATTCCAAGTACTGGATTCTTAGGTTCGGGGACCGCAGATGATCCATATAGAATTTACACTGTAGATGACATAGAAACATTGAATAGACAACTTAGATTTGGCAACAACTATTCTGGATTATGGTTCATATTAATGAACGATTTAGATTTAAGTGGGCAACAAGGCATTACAATAGGTACAGTAGATTATCCATTCTATGGTAGCCTTGATGGCAACGATAAAGTTATCAGAAACAATAATTTAAGTGATACAGATGGTGATAATGTTGGATTTTTCCCAACACTTCCTTCTGGTGCACAAGTTATTGATTTGACTTTTATTGATTGTACGTCGGTAGGCCAAAACAATGTAGGTATAGTTGCGGGCTTAAATCGAGGGACTATTGATAATGTTAAAGTTTATTCCTCTGATACAACTACAAGTTCATCTGGCTCTCGTGTTGAGGGCAACGAAAACGTTGGCGGAATTACAGGATATGCTACAACAGGTTCTAGGACAATAGGTTGTAGTGTAGGAGCAAATGTTTCTGGTACAACAAATGTAGGTGGTATTATAGGATACCTAGAAAACGGATATGTAGAGGCTTGCGAATCTGTAACAACAGAGTATGTAAGTTCCGATAATGTAATTAATAGAGTGTTCTTGATTGAGGGGGAAAATAATATCGGTGGTATTGTAGGACAACAAACAGGCTTTGCTACTATTTGCGAATGTTCAAACGAAATGCAAGTTTCTGCACAAAGCGGTTTTGGTGGTGGTATAGTAGGATACTCGAATGCCGAAACTGAAACAGAGGATACCTATGCTATCTACGATGTTGTAAACAGAGGTAATGTCACAAGCACAGGAATTAGTGGACAAATAGCAGGGCGCTTGGAAAATCCAGCAAACAATGTTCTTGCTTTGGCTCTAAACGATAAGTTGTTGGGTGAAGGAACGGCATCAAGCAGTTTGCGAAACTATCACTATGTTGGTAATAGTAGTGTAAGTCTTGATATTTGGAATAATAACGGACTGAAAAGAGATTTCTATTCCTCATTTGATTTCATCGAAACTTGGGGGATGAGTCCTACTCAACTCAACGTAAGTAACAATTCGTATACGAACCCTCGATTAACTGAAGCAGGGCTAGATGATAACTATCCAAGGCTAATGAATTTAAATAGTAGTAAGTTCTTGCTAGAGGAATACTCATTCTTTGAAGATCAATATTTTAATGTAGATGATGTAGATTCAATTACACCTACCATGTACATAGAATCACGATTGCAATTTAATATCTTAATCAACTACTTCTTGGGTAGATATGTAGTAGATGCACCTACCGAAGGCGAAACTGATTTTGATACTTATAGCGATTTTATGAGTAATGTATGGCAAAATCAACAATATAACTATAGTTCCGCGACATTTAAGTTGTATAAAAACGTTTTGACAGGACGAAATAGTAACATTAATGAGTACGATTATCGCACCATAAGTTATAGTAGTTGGACTGCATTGCCTACACTTTATAAGTGGAATATAGATTTTAGTGGAATTACTATAAACATATCAAATCTAAATGATCAATTTAGAGGCGATGACCAATCAAGTTCGTATGCAGGATTCTTCTCATTAATGCAGGCTAGTGATCCGTCGTACACTATAAGTAATCTCAATTTGGTTATAAACGGGATAACTGCTTCAAGATATGTTGGAGGTGTGGTTGCCTATTTAGCAAGTGGAACTATCCAAAATTGTAGTGTTACATACAATGGGGGTGCAGTTGAATACACTGGTGGTAGTGCAACGAGTTATGCGGGTATTATTGCTGGCTTCATAGCTGAGAATTCTACTATCGAAATTGCTACAATTAAAAATTGCTCATACACATGTAGCAATAGTAGCTTAATAGATAATATCTTTGTAAAACAAGAAGGTTCCTCTGCAACGGGGTATACTAATACAAACTATAATGTAGGATAATTTCTAAGATTATAAAAACTAGAACTTAAACTAATTTAATAAGCATAAACTACAACATAGTAGAATGTGTGGCATATATGTAAAAGTATTTGATAATTAAACACAAAAATTTAAATACCTTTTATCCCTGTTAAGGAATTTTCTTGAAATTTTACGAAAAACCTTTGTGTGAACGCACAAAGGTTTTTGTTTATTTTTATAGATTCTATAATCAATATTGGGGTATTGATGTAATTTAATTAGATTTTGTCTATTAAATACGATATTTCCCCCCAACAATTTGCATAGAAGCTTTTTATAATATATCTTAAAAGATTATATTTTTATTCAGTGTTTAATTTGCGGTATTTTATTGTTTAAACTATCAAGTTTGATAGAATATTGATACAAAGTAGTAAAGCTAAAATTATTATATAATATTTGCTATATATTTTTGCAATTTTTACATTGACTTTTAGTATAAAATGTGCTATCATATATTCGATAGAAAACTAATTTATATAGGAGTTGAGTTATGAATAATTTTGTGACAGGAGTTATTGTTATTGCTGTTTTGTGTATATGCGGTTGGGCTTTGGCTTCTTGCAATTTGGGGGCAAAGTCATATGGCACATACGGAGATGGCTATAAATCTAATATAGAACAAGAGGACTTGTATGTTAGCGAAAATGATAATTATGTTGTTGATGCAACCAACATTACAAACAATAGTGATGGCGTAAGGATAGGTACTACTCAATACGGTAAGGTAATTGTAGATTATGTTGGCGGAGAAACTAACCTCGATTTATCGTCAAGCACATATGACGATATTTGGGGCATTTATAAAGTGCCTGATGATATCAGGTCAATACAATTTCCAAAAAATCTAAAATATGTTACAGGTTTTAGGGATAATAGATACCTCACATCTTTAACACTTCCAAATAGTGTAGAGTACATTGGCGAAAATGCGTTTAGGAATTGCCTGAGTTTAACAAATGTAACAATGCCTAGTGGTATCAAAAAAATATATACATACGCATTTGCAGACAACGCCAAATTGACAACTGTGGATATGTCTAGGGCAACCAACCTAGAATATGTCAGTGGTGCATTTAATAACTGCGAAAAACTTGAAAGCATAGATTTATCTAACACAAAAATCAAAAATATAAATGGATTTGTTAGTTGTACTAATCTATCGTCTGTTAAATTGCCCGAGGGCGCACTGACAGTTACGGGGTTTTCGCGCTGTGAAAATTTGACGCTTATTCACATACCCGAAAGTGTTGTAGCGCTTGGCAATGGCGCATTTGCATATTGCGATAATCTTGCTAGCATCAACTTTGATGGTGATTCGCAACTAAAATATATTGGCAATACAGCATTTCTTATAAATGAAAAAATCAACAATATTGTCATACCTAAAAATGTAGTTAAAATAGGTGCTGAAGCATTCCATTTATGTCGCGGACTAACAAATGTTTCATTTGAGGAAGGCTCACAATTAAAAGAAATTTGCCCTGGTGCCTTTAAGGGGTGTTCGTTCGATGGCATTCAACTTCCATCACAAGTAGAGTACATTGGAGCCTATGCCTTTTACGATACATTAAATGAAGTTTATGTGCCTAGTAGTATAAAGTACCTACACAACAAAGCTCTGCACGGCACTTTGTATGTGCCTAGTTATGCCGATTATAAGGTGCTAAAAAGTGTATCAAAGGAATTAAAAAAAGATGTTATGGGTTCAAATACTAAAGCAGTAATAGGCGAAATTGTCAGCGGTGGCAGTGTGTACAATAACCTAATTTACACTGCCGATGGCTCAAAGATAGTAATACAAGGTGTAAGCGTGCCTACCGAAAATGTTGTAATACCAGATCGAATAGGTGGCGTTGCAGTTAAAGAGATTGCCGAAAAAGCATTTATGAATGATAAAACAATTCAAACTGTATCTATTCCAAAAACTTTAACAGTCATTGGTAAAAATGCGTTTACAAATTGTGCTAATCTGGAAAGAGTAGTAATTCCACAAGATAGTAACCTATTAGAGATAAAAGAAAGGGCATTTGCAACTTGTCCAGAACTCAAACACATATTTATCCCAAGTTCTGTACAAATAATGGGTTCTGCTGTATTTAGCGAAAGCGCCTTTGATGTAGATTATCGCACAAAGACTATTTTTGTTGAGAGATCCGAAAAGCCATCAGGATGGGCAAGCGACTGGCAGAGGTTAGACCAAGGCATTTTGTACGGTGAAATGGATGTTGTCTTTAATGCTAGATGTACCGAGGATGGTTTTGTATATAAGCAAATGGGCAGTTATATGGAACTATTAGGCTATACTGGCTTGGAAACAAATGTAGTTGTGCCCGAAAGCATCTCTAATGTAAAAGTAGGGACAATAGCAGAAAATGCCTTTTATGCGGATAGAATGACAATTGAATTGACTTTACCTTCACAACTACTAAATATTGCTTCGGGCGCTATATCTCAGTGTGAAAATCTTGAAACCTTGACTATAAGTAGTTGTACAGGCTCTGTAGGGGCGTTGCTCACAAACGCAATAGATGGCTGTGATAAACTTACAAAAGTATACATATATGGCACTGTCAATACTATGTATTTAAGGGCAATAAATGATTGTCCGTCCGCAACAATCTATCTAAGTTATAATAGTGCTCCTGCTGGTTGGGATGAGGATTGGTATAGAAATATTGGTACAATCCGTTGGGGGACCCTATAATATAATTTTTATAAACATCAAAAAAACTTTGTGTAATATATTTAACACAAAGTTTTTTGAGTTTCTAAACATATTAATTTTAATTTTATAATGCAATTAAAGTTAAATTCCTTAAAAAATTGGTTCAATAAAATTTGTCGGGGTAGTTAAATATTTAGCAGAAAGAGCTTAGCAAAAGTCTAAATCTATAACTTACTATACCACCATAAATAATAAAGAACCAAAAATTTTAATAATTAAACGAGTTGGGTTAACTCATTATTGCCAAAAATTACGAAATGAGAAAAACAGTTTTCTTTTAATAGTTGCAACTGGTGCCCTAAATTGTTGGCGCGCACCATAATTGCTACATCGTACTCTTTTTTAAGCGAATCGGCATATCGTTTGACATCAACAAAATTATCGGTGTATTTATAAATAACTGCTACCTTGTTTCTATTGTTCAAGCATGCATCATTTTCTGAAATTATTGCATACAGCCTTTCAAATCCCAACGAAAAACCTACAGCAGGACAGTTTTGTTTAGTTATTTTACCTATCATATCATTATATCTGCCACCGCCACCGCAAGCACCATCGTAACCATCAAGGTACACTTCAAAAACACTATCGGTGTAGTACCCTTGTCCGCGAATTATTGAAATATCAAAGTAAATTTGATATAAATTATTGCTAAGTTCATTTACTGATTGAATTATATTTTTTACATCCAAAACATCTTGACTTTCATCAACATATTTTAGCAAGGCATCAAAGCCATTGTTTTTAATATCAATGATTGTTTCAATAAGTGATACGGTGCTGGCAGGGTTGTAGTTTTCTAGCAACATTTCGCTCTGCACGCCTTCGTAGCCAATTTTGTCATATTTATCTAAAATCACACAAATATTTTCGCACTGATTTTTTGCAAAACCATTTTGCATAATAATTTGATTTAGAATTTTACGGTTGTTTATCTTAAAAATGAAATTGCTAAATCCCAAGCTCAATAGCGCTTGCCCTGCGCAGGTAAGCAGTTCTATTTCGGCATTAATAGATTTATCGCCTAAAATATCAATATCGCACTGCGTAAATTGCCTTAGTCTTCCGCGTTGTGGCCTATCTGCTCTAAAGGCCTCGTCTATTTGTATTGCCTTAAATGGCATTGTAAGAAAGTTTTGGTTGTTTGCATAAAATCTCGCTAACGGTACAGTAAGGTCATAGCGCAGTGCTAGGTCCGCCACATCTTTGACAGTTTGATTAGGTTTAGATAAATCTAGCTTTTCCCCACGCTTTAATACTTTGAACATAAGTTTGACATTATCACCGCCGTCACTGCCTAGCATAAGGTCCAAATCCTCTAAAATGGGTGTTTTTATTTTCAAAAATCCATTTTGTGTGTAGACAGATTCAATGGTGCTTGCAATAAAATCTCTTTGCATCATCTGCCTAGGCAAATAGTCCTGAGTGCCTCTAACTGGTTCATAATTTTTCATATCATAGTCCTTAATTAGTATATATAATTATACAATATTTTTTTTATAAAAGCAACAAATTATAATTTGTATGTATGTTTAATATTTTGTTTAAGTTTTATCTGCTATGGTAATTGATTTTGAAATGTAGTATGTTGCTATAAAAGATTACAAAAGTTTGCTAAAAATAGTAAAAAATAGCAAAACTATGCACTAATTTTGTGAACGCATATCATTTCTAAAATACTGGTAATAAATTAAATTGTATTGAATAAATAATTTTTATAGACAGCAACTTCAAAATCATAGTTATAAAACTGTATTATTTTAGACAAAATTCGAGCACTAACTTAACAAGTTGCCGAAAATATTTAATAAGAGTATTGACAAAATGATTATAAAAAAGTATAATATAAGCAAAGTTAGATTGTATAGGAGAAATTATGAATTATCAAAAGTTTGTAGTGTTTGTAGTTGCTTTATTAACCATCGTCGCTTTGGGAGTTACTGTTTACTACTTTATGAAAGATGATGAATATATCAACTTGCAAACAAGTGAAGTTAATGTAAATGTAGGTGATACATTTAAGTTAGCGTATCATCACGAAAATCCGCTTGACGGCACCGAGATTGAGTGGGTGATACAAAATACAGATTTAATAACCTATGATCCTACAACTGAACTATTTACTGCAATTAGCGCGGGCGAAACAGAAATTTGGCTCGACACAAATCGCAGTGATTGGACAGTACAGCAGTGTTTGGTAAAAATTGGTGATGGCACTGAGGCTAACCCGTTTATAATATCTACTGCTGATCAATTGTATGATGGGTTAGAGAACATTGCTGAAGGTGCCACAGCCGATAGCAGTTACATTTTGGTAGCTGATATTGATATGGCTAACGCAGATGAAAGCTTTACTCCGCTATTTGGTTCTACAGCATTCGCGGGAGAATTTGATGGCAATGGTCACAGCATCTCTAATTTAACAATAACCGCAAATTCTACAATTGAAAATGCAGGACTATTTGGTACTATTGCTTCGTCTGGCTATGTGCACGATTTGGTTTTGAATGATGTAATAATTAGTGGACTAGTGCGCAATGTAGGTGCTGTGGCAGGGCAAAACAGAGGGCTTATTGAACAAGTTCAAATTAATGGCGTAACATTGAGTTCTGTGCTAGAATCTGGAGGCGTTTACATAGGTAGTGTGGCAGGGCGAACCAATGCATTGTACGATACTTTATCTAATGGTGCTAACTATAGCCTAATTGGTAGAATAGATCGTTGTGAAGTGTTTAACGCAAACTTGCAAAGTTTAAGAACGAGCACAATAGGTGGATTGACGGCAGTATTGGATGGTGGAGTTATTATTAATTCCTCATTTAATGGCATTATTTCCTCGCAAGTAACAGGCTCAATAGGTGCAGGCATTGTAGCATATATGAATGCTACCGAAAATTCAAATGCAAAACTAAAAGATAATTATGCAGTTGTAAGATTCGAAAATGTTACTAACAGAGCAGGAATTGTATATAATAACGATTTTTCAGAGTATACAAATGCTCAAAATCAAACAATTTCCGAAAACATAATTTGGGGGCAATACTTTGATGCCACAGTTTGTGCGGATACAAGCGTTAATGCTATAGTTAATAATGGATATAGCGATGTAGATGTTTATAATAAGCGCGTTAGCGATAAAATTCTTGTAGCGCAAGGCATTACAACAGACCAAATTAAAAATGGCTTAAAAGAAGGCTACATATATACAATGGATGCTGATAATCCTTTAAGCGCATCACAATATACAGGCATCTTAAGCCATGTAAAATTTGCAGGTAACTCAGCAATAGCTGCGTTTAACTACGATTTTACTGTAACATGGCAACAAAATGCAGATATAAATAATGGATACCCTACATTGCGGATGTCAGGTAAATCTGAGGATTACTTTATCAATATAAACGGCGAGGTAGAAACCAAACCTGAGGAACCAGTAGACCCAGATGACCCTACAGACCCAGATGATCCAACTCAGGTTAAAACATTGCACGATATACTATCTCAATGTCAACCTGGTGAAACTATAAGCTTATCTAGAGATTACGACTGGGCAGGCAATGACTGGTTGCCAATTGGTACCGAATCTGATCCATTTGAAGGCGTATTCGATGGCCGAGGACACACTATTAAAAATATTGTGATATCCGGTGGCAGTATAGATGAAGTTGGTATATTTGGCGTGCTTGGTGAGGGTGCAGTTATAAAGAATGTTAAGTTCGAAAATATAACTATCACAAGTGGTCAATATGTGGGCGTGGTTGCCGGCATCAACAATGGTATAATAGAGGATGTTGATATCACAAACACAAGCGCATCATATAGTGGAATTAATATAACAACTAATAATGCGCTATATGCTGGTGGTTTGGTAGGGCTCAACAATGGCTCAATAAATACAGTTACTAGCGATATACAAATTACAGTATCTACAAGTGGCGGTTCAGAATTTAGAGTAGGTGGTATAGCAGGACAAAATAGTGGCTATATCAATGATGCCGGCTCTACATCCAACATTAATAGTAGCGCTAACAACAACAGAGTTGGTGGTGTGGTTGGCTACAACGAATCAAGTTTAAGATATACGGCATATAGAGGTTCTATTACAGGCGTCAACAACAGCGGAAACTATGTTGGTGGTGTGGCTGGATATAATAGAAATCCAGGTACAATTCAAATGAGTTCAGCGCAATCTACAATAACAGCATACAATGTAGGTGGTTTGGTTGCGTACAACACTGGTAATTTGACAAGGAATAATGTATTTAGTAGTACATTAACTGGCGAAAGATTAGGTGGATTAGTTTCCACAATGCAAAGCGGTACAATGGATAATTGTTCGGCGGTAGCAACATTAATTGGCAACAGTGATTCAGCTATTAAGGGTGGATTTGCAACCTATGTAATGGGTAGTACAGATTCTAGCGGAAATGGCAATTGTGCAAGAATTGATACCTGCTTTGTAGCCGCAACATTCCAAGGGCAAGGTTCAAATTATGCCGAAACTTCAAGCCCTGTACGAATCAGTCTTGCTGGAACAAATAGATTAAAGCAAGCAGGCTTTATAGTAAGGTCAATTTACGATGACGATGTTGATGGCGATGCCGAAAAGCAAGGTACATCTAAGGCATCTGGTGGAATCTTTGGAGACTTATTCAATAATCCTAATAAAGGCTCTAATGACGGGGTGAATTATGATAACCTTGATGGTAGAACAAGTACAAACGATTGCAAAAATAGTATCACTCCATTCACATCCGATAATCGAAACTTTGATTATATAAATGTTTGGGCTTTGGATACAGGAGATTATCCAGCTGTGCGTGATACAAAAACAATTTAATATATACATTAAGTAAGTTTACTTATAAAAAGCATTTACGAATTTTCGCAAATGCTTTTTTATTTTGTAGATATAAAGATTCTATAATCAATATTGGGGTATTGATGTAATTTAATAAGATTTTGTCTATTAAATACGATATTTCCCCCAACAATTTGCATAGAATCAATATGAATTTATAGTTATGGTAGGGGGCTACTGGACAATTAGATTCTATGAAAAATGATGGTTTACTTTTTTAATTATATGTATTTCTCTTTTGATTATATAGGCAAAAAAGCACTTTTATGCACAAAAGGATGTGTAAAGTGCTTATAAGCAATATGTTTGTTTGGTTGTAAATTAAATAAAATGCTTTAGTGTCTTTACAAATTGCGCTTTTGAATAATTGCTAAATTGTCTTACTAAAGCTTAACTGAACAATTTTTTTCAAAAATAAAATTATAAAATTACTTTAATAAATAAAGTATACCAATAGTGTTTTCACCACAATGGCTAGTTATGGTAGAACCTGCAGTAGTTAGGTAAACATTTTCGAAATGTCCTAGCTCCTTAACAGCTTTTATAGCATTATCTAGTACTTCTTGCGAAGCTGTAGTGTAGGTTATAAAACAGCAATGAGGGTCATAGTTAGATTGATTTTTTAGAGTGTCATCAATATATTCGCCAATTACATTTTCAAACTTTCCTTTGTATTTGTTGATGACGCTCATTTTGCCATCTTTTACGCCTATGCAAACTTTTAGTCTAAGTAAATTTGCACCAAAGCGTTGTACAGCCGTGCATCTGCCACCTTTGTGTAGCAACTTTAGGTTGTCCAAAATAAATGAACATTCTACCTTGTTTTCGTTTGCTAAATATTGAATATGTTCTGCAATTTTATCCGCACTTTGCCCTTGTTCTGCCATTCTTTTTGCAAGTATTGCAAGCAAGGCAATACCAGTGGATAAGTATCTAGAATCTACAACAAATACATTTTCAAAGTCCTGGCTAGCAATTTTTGCGAAATTGTAGCAAGAACTCATTTCGCTAGAAATAGTAAAGTGTATAATAGCTGTATCCGCATTAGATAAACTTGCAAAAAAGTTTTTGTACCTTTCTACGCTCACGGCTCCTGTTTTAGGTAAAGTGTTTTTAGTTTTTATAAAATTGAATATATCTTTGTTTGTAATGTTTTCTCCATCAATGTAGTCTTTATTTCCAAGGCTAATTACTAAGCCTATTGTTTTTATATCGTATTTTTCTAATAACTCAGGGGTTAAATCTATAGTGCTATCCGCAGTTATTTGTATGTTCATAAATTCTCCTTTATAATTAGTCCTAAATTGAATAGGGTATCTAGATATTTAATCATTGATAATTTATAGTTTAGGTATGTTTAGGAATCAGTCCATTTTTTTGTGATAACTTAATACTATTATATTAACATAAAGTATGTATTATATGCAACAAAAGTGGTGTGCTTTATGCAAATGTCAAAGAGTGCTTAGTTTTTTATTTGCTAAAATAATCTGCAAAAGCATCTACAATCAATTTTTGCCCCTCTGTATTAGGATGTATCCCATCTTGACAATAAAAGGCATCAATATCATAGGCTTGCAAAAACTTTTGCCTTACATCAACAATATCCACATTCAAAATGCGCGCCACTTTGGCAATTTCGTTGGAATAAAGTTCTTGCCTACGATATATAATTTGAATGTCACCTAAAAAGGTAGCAATGTTGTTTCTATCATTTCCTTGATTTACAATAAAATTAAAGTACCTTTCTGCAATAATAGGGGGCAATGTCATAAGAATAGGTCTAATATTGTGCTCTCTAATCATTTGGACAATGTCCATCAAATTTGTACTAAACTGATATAAATCAGTTTTAGGCAAATAGTTGCCATTAGGATTTTTGCTGACCATATTCCAGTGATAATCACTATCATTGCCACCATATTCTATAACTATGCTATCTATTTGCGGATTAGTCTTTAAGTAGGCAATTAACTTTTCTTTTCCGCCGTCCACGCAAAGCCCCATTTTACTGCAGTTTTCTATGCTTATACCAAACTTTTGCTCGATGCCTTGCCAATCAACTTCTTTAGAAATGTGATAGCGGTTGTCATCGCCTAAAATAATGCCACGCAATATGCTATCGCCAAATAATGCAATTCTTTTTGTCATAAAAATACTCCTATAATCTAGTATTCAATACTATATTATACATTTTTCAATAAAATGTCAACTACTTTTATATATATAATGTAAAATAATAATAAATATGTTGTAAAATAATAAAAAATATGTTAAAATTAAAACTAACGGAGATATGTTATGGGGAATATTGAATTTGAAATGAAAAAGTTTGAGGAGGATCTGCGCGATTTTCATATACTGCGATACGAGGATTTGCCGGATATTGAACTTTATATGGATCAAGTAGTGGCACTATTGAATAAAAAGTTATATATAATATCTAATAATGAAAATGTAATAACCCCATCAATGGTAAACAACTACGTAAAATTTGGCTTGATACCATCTCCTAAAGGCAAGCGCTATTCGCGAAAGCACATTTGCTATATGGTAGCTCTTTGCTTTCTTAAGCAAATTTTGAGCATGAACGAAATAAAGACACTGGTCAGCCATCAGCTAAAATATTCGAGCGAACTAGACCTTTACAATTTATTTTGTGGAGAACTGGAAAAATCTTTCAAAAATTGCAGCAGTTTTGACCCTCATCAGCCTACTATATGCGATGAAAAAGAGCATTGTTTAATATATTGTGCAAAAGCTATAGCATATAAGTTGCACGCGCAAAAGTATATCCAAATAATAAATAGTACAAACATAGAAAATAAAAAAGCGGAAAAGAAAAACCCCGATAAAAAAAATAATGTCGAGCACGAAACCACAAAAAAATAGAGTGCTTAAAGCAAAATAATTGCTTTATCAAACGCATTGTGGTATAATTAGTGAGTTAAAAGAGAGGAAAATTAAATGTCAGATATAGAAACGATTAGGCACTCTATGGCACACCTAATGGCTTATGCCGTTCAAGAACTTTATAAGGATGTAAAGTTTGGCATAGGCCCAGCCATAGATAAGGGCTTTTATTACGACTTTGATGTCGATAAGCCATTTGAACCAGAGGATTTGGAAAAAATAGAAAATAAAATGCGTGAATTGCTAAAAAAAGATTGTGCATTTGAAAAAATTATTTTAACGCGTGAGCAAGCATTAGATATGTTTAAGGCTCAGCCTTATAAAGTGGAACTTATCAAAGAACTGCCAGAGGGCGAGGAAATTAGCGCATATAGATGTGGCGATTTTGTAGATTTATGTCGTGGCCCACATGTAGAGGACTTTAAGAAGTTGCGCAATGTGGCCTTCAAAATAGATAAATCATCATCGGCCTACTGGCGTGGCGATGAACACAATAAAATGCTACAAAGAATTTATGCCTTTGCGTTTGAAACTAAAGATGAACTTAAACAACATCTAAAATTTCTTGAGGAGGCAAAAGCGCGCGATCACCGCAAGCTGGGTCCTCAACTCGATTTATTTATGATGGTAGATACCGCCCCAGGTATGCCATATTGGCTACCAAAAGGTTGGAAACTCTTTAATACATTAATCGATTTTTGGCGCGAGGAGCATGAAGCGCGCGGGTATGAGGAAATCAGCTCGCCACTAATCAATGCAAAGCAACTTTGGGTGACAAGCGGGCATTGGGCACACTACCGCAACGATATGTTTTCGATAGAGGATGAGGATTTTGCTGTTAAGCCAATGAACTGTCCTAACGCCATGGTTGTTTATAAACGCAAGGTGCACAGCTACCGCGATTTGCCACTTCGCTACTCCGATTGTGATGTGTTACATCGAAAGGAAGGCTCAGGCACTTTGCACGGCTTGTTAAGAGTGCAAATGTTTAGGCAGGATGATTCTCATAACTTTATTCGTCCCGACCAAATAGAAAGCGAAATTCAAAGCATTTTTGAAATAGCGGATAAATTTTATCATATATTTAACCTCACGTACCGTTGCGTGCTATCAACGCGTCCAGATGATTTTATGGGCGACCCAGCGCTTTGGGATATCGCAGAAAAAACTCTTGCCGAAGTTTTGGATAACCGTTTTGGCAAAGGCGGGTATGAGATTAATGAAGGCGATGGAGCCTTTTATGGCCCTAAAATCGATTTGCTTATGAAAGATGCCCTAGGGCGCGAATGGCAAATGGGTACTATTCAGCTAGATTTTCAGCTTCCAAGGAACTTTGACCTTTATTATACCGATAAAGATGGCTCTCGCCAAACTCCGGTTGTGGTGCACAGAGTAATATACGGCTCAATAGAGCGCTTTATAGGCTTGTTAATCGAGCATACAAAAGGCGAGTTCCCACTGTGGATAAGCCCTGTGCAAGTTGGCATAGTGCCTGTATCCGAGGAGCAGTACGACTACGCTAAAGAAGTCGCCGAGGAATTAAAGCGCCACAAAATTCGCGTAGAACTAGATTTAAGTGACGGCGGAATGGGCGCTAAAGTGAACAACTTTAGAAAAATGAAAACTCCTTATACTTTAATACTCGGAAATGTAGAAATCGAAAATCACAGCATTTCATTAAAAACGCGTAGCGGGAAACAAATCAACAATGTTCCAATTGAAAAATTTGTAAGAGTACTAGATCAGCAAATTCAGGATAAAACATTTGATCTTGTAGAGGAATTTTAGTAACATTTATAGCATAAATTTTTAGTAAATCAATATGCAAAAATATTCGAGGTGCAAAAACCTCCTTATTTTTACATTCGAAAATAAAAGATAGGGGAATTTAATGAAAAAGAAAGTCGAAAGCAGTTTAGATAAAGCGGAGGAAAAGCAAATTGCCGAAAATGCGCAAGATGAATCTACTCATAGCGCAGATAGCCCCGCTAAAAAAAGTGAAAAAAAAGAACTAAACGCACAAAAAAATGTCGAAGGTGTTGAAACTCCTTTAGAAAAAACAGAGGAGCAGGGCGAGGATGCAGTATCCTTGCAAACATTTTTTACTAAAAAAACCGAAAGACAAGTAAATAAACTCAAAAAAAAGAAAACCTTTAGCTACGAAAATGCTAAAAGGTACAAACCTAAAGAGGATAAGGGCCTTAGTTTAGAGCAGGTGCAAGAACGCATATCTAACGGCTATGTAAACCTTGTGCACGATAAAAACAAAAAAACATACTTGCAAATTTTTTTGAAAAATATTTGTACATTCTTTAACTTGTTGTGCCTTGTAGTTGCGGTGGCACTAATAGTTGTAGGCGCGTTTGATAATATCCTATTTATGGTCATCATCATAGCAAACACCTTGATAGGTATCATACAAGAAATTCGCGCTAAACACACTATGGAAAAAATCTCGCTAGTCACCGCCCCCACGGCGCTCGTTATACGCGAAGGCAAAAAGTACGAAGTGCCTGTGCGCGAAATAGTGCTAGATGATGTCATTTCTTTTTCGTTAGGCAAACAAGTTAGCGCCGATTGTGTAGTGCTTTCGGGCGAAGTTGAGGTAAACGAAAGTTTGCTTACAGGCGAAAGTAATTCTATTAAAAAGAAAGCCGGCGACCGCCTTTTAAGTGGCAGTTATATCGTATCAGGCGAATGTGTTGCGCGCGCCGATAGCGTAGGCGATGCAAGCTACTCTGCACAACTTTCAGCTAAAGCTAAGGAGTACACTCGTCCAAAATCGGACCTTATGAAAAGTATGCGCGTGATAATAAGCGTAATTGGCGTTATAATAATACCACTTGGCATACTTATGCTGTATAACAACTATATGCAAGTTGGCGGTGAAAGTATGGAAACCATCAAAAAAACCGCTGGCTCAATTATAGGTATGATTCCCGCAGGTATGTTTTTGCTTACAAGTGTCGCACTTGCGGTGGGCGTAATTAAACTAGCCTCTAAGCGCACTTTGGTTCAAGATTTGTACGGCATCGAAATGCTTTCGCGCGTCAATGTGCTTTGTCTAGATAAAACAGGTACTATCACTGATGGTACAATGATAGTAACCGAAGTGGAACCGCTAAATAAATCTTTATCGCATACCGAACTTACCAAAATAATGGGTTCAATGATGAATGAACTCGGCGATAATAACGCAACATCGCGGGCTCTGCTTGATTATTTCGGCAAAAATGATGTCTATAAAATAACTCAAAAATTGCCATTTTCTAGTTCAAGAAAACTATCCGCCGTATCTATTTCTAATGGCTATACCTATATAATAGGTGCATCGGAATTTGTGCTTGATGAGGTTACAAAGGAAATCGAGGATAAGGTAAAAGACTACGCAAAACAAGGCAAGCGCGTAATTTTGCTTGCACGCGTAAAAGGCAAAATTGATAAAGAAAATGTACCTAGTGGCGCAAAACCACTTGCCTTAATAGCAATAGAGGATAGAATTAGAGATAACGCGCCAGAAACTTTGCGTTGGTTCCAAGATAATGATGTCGACCTAAAAATTATATCGGGTGATAATCCAATAACCGTTAGCGAAATAGCTAAACGCGTGGGCGTGCCTAACGCAAATAAATATATCAACCTTTACGGACTTTCGGACCAACAAGTTATAGATGCCGCCGATAAGTACACCGTTTTTGGTAGAGTTACACCAGAGCAAAAGAGTGTGCTTGTAAAAGCGCTAAAACAAAAAGGGCATAAGGTTGGTATGACAGGTGACGGCGTAAACGATATATTGGCGCTTAAGGAAGCCGATTGCTCCATAGCAATGGCAAGTGGCAGTGATGCCACCCGCAATGTAAGTAGCCTAGTTTTGCTTGATAGCAACTTTTCGTCAATGCCCGATATTGTTGCCGAAGGTAGACGCGTTGTAAACAATATTACAAAATCATCGTCATTGTTCTTAATGAAAACTTTCTTTACAATATTCCTATCAATACTGTGCCTAGCACTAGCAATAAGCTATCCATTCACACCAAATTCGGTGCTTTTGCTTGAAATGTTTACAATAGGTATCCCGTCATTTTTCTTGGCGCTACAACCTAATAAGGACCCAATTCGAGGTAATTTCCTAGTAAACCTGATAGTCAAATCAATACCGGGTTCAGTGTTGTTGCTACTCAACTTTGTATTCTGCTACATTTTTGATGTAACATATAGCAACAGCACCCACTACGAAACTATGGCAAGTATAGCCATAACCTTTACAGGGCTAATACTGCTTTTAAGGGTAAGTAGACCGCTTGATTCCTATCGACTAACACTGTTTGGTGCAATGTTTGTGCTGTGCGTCACGGCACTGCTAGTAATACCACAGTCGTTCTTTGGACATGTGGATATCGATTTCCAAAGTATGTTGTTTATACTCTGCGTAGTAGAGTTTGGCTTCCTGTGGTTAATAAAGCCTATCACTCCGCCTAAAGAGTTGCGACAAAAGAATAGAAAACTAGAAATGCGAATAGGTGAACTCGAGGAACAAAAGTTTATTTATCTTGAAAAACTTAAAAAGTTTTAATTGACATTTAAATTGCATTATAAAAAATAATTATAGTTAAATTAATTTTTATAAAATATTTATAAAAAACTTGCTTAAAATTGCTAAAGCAAGTTTTTTTAATGGTGCAACTTTTATGATTTTACCTAAAGTAAACATTGGCAACTTTATGACTAGTAGTATCCATTTGTAGTTTTTTTTGTTTTTTTTATCATTAATAGTATTCAGCTTTTGTCTTTTCTAATGCTATAATATAGTATAGGCACAACCATTTTGTATAAAACACAGATTTTCTCTGTGAGTCTATAAAAATATACTTATGTAAACAATATTGCGCCTTACCAAACCATACAAGTTTTGTGGAATATATTATAATATATATGGAGAAAGACAAATGAAGTCAAACGAAATAGTACAACGAATTAGTTATTATAGGAGCAAATTTAATATAAGTGCACGAGAATTGAGCCTTATGATTGGCAAAAATGAGGGGTATATTAATAAATTAGAAAGCAATGATTTTAATTTAACAATTAATACACTTCTTAATATTCTTGATGCGTTAGGTGTTACGGCGGAGGAATTCTTTGCAGATGACTATAGTTTATTTAATGAAAACAAATACATTTTGCAATTACTAAATGAATTGCCTCCCAATAAAAAAGCGAATATAATAGAGTTTTTGAAAAAATAAATACCTCAGAAAAAATAAAAGAAGTGGTCTTTCTCTGGACTTTGACAATTGTCAAAGTTTTTTATATAATTGTTTTGTTATCAAACAGTTTGATTTTGGCACCTTTTATGATATAATTAAATATTATAGGTGATTTTATGAAAAAGGTGGCAGTTATTAGTGGCGCAACAAGTGGCATAGGGCTTGCCTGTGCAAATGCTTTTGCCGAAAACGGCTATAAGGTTTATTGTCTTGCACAAAGGCTCCCCGAAAGGTATCCATACGAGTTCGTGCAATGCGATGTAACCGATAGTCAGCAAATCAAAAGTGCAGTAGATTATATTTGTAATAAAGAGCCGATTGTGGATGTAGTGCTTTGCAACGCAGGGCGCGGTATCAGTGGTCCGCTAGAAAGTTGTGATATACAAAAGGCAAAGTCGCTTTTTGATCTCAACCTCTTTGGCGCTTTTTCGTTGGCGCAAGCCTTTATCCCAAAACTAAAAAATCAAAAGTTTGGTAAAATTCTTTTTATGAGTAGTGTGGGGTCAATATTTCCGCTTCCATTTCAAGCATTCTATTCGGCAACAAAAAGCGCGCTCGAAACTATGGCAAACGCTTGGCGCCTAGAACTCAAACCGTTTAACATACAAGTAGGTTGCATACTGCCAGGTGATACAAAAACAAACTTTACTAATGCGCGAGAAAAATTTGAAGGGGATGCCACTTATAGAGAAAGGGATGCTTTATCCTTAAAAAAGATGGAACACGACGAAATTAATGGGATGTCGCCACAAAAGGTTGCAAAAGCCGTGATAAGGGCCGTAAATAAAAACAAGTTGCCTATCAGGACGATAGTGGGTGGAAAATATAAAATCTTTGCATTCCTCAATAAAATATTACCGCAAAGGCTAGTTTTGTACATAGTTGGCAAGATGTACGCATAGTAAATGTACTAAATAAAATTATAAATAAAAAACTTCAAAAATTGTATTAAAATTATTGACAATTATATAAAATTATGCTATTATATTGAGACGCCGAAATTTAGCGGTGTTAATTTTTTTGAATGGAGCGAAAAAATGCGCGTAAAGATAACCCTTGCATGCAGTGAATGCAAGCAAAGAAACTACAACACTTTTAAGAATAAAAAGAACGACCCAGATAGAATTGAAATGCAAAAATTCTGTAAGTTCTGCAACAAAACAACACTTCATAAAGAAACTAAATAGGTTAGCAATTTTCTGGAGGCATTATGGCTAAAGACCAAAAAGTTAAGGTTAAAGAGAAAAAAAGAGGTAACTTTTTCCGTAAGATAAAAGAATCTTTTGGCGAATTGAGGAATGTCACTTGGCCAACCTTTGGGCAGGCTACAAAAAAGACTCTTGCCGTAATAGCGGTTGTGCTCTTTTTTGGCGTAATTGTAGCAGCATTTGACTATGGTTTAAGTTGGCTATATCAACTAATAACAAGTGGACTATAATAAGGAGCTTTGTTTATGAACAATAAAATTATAGACACCGAACCTAGATGGTATGTTTTGCATACCTTTACTGGCTACGAAATGCTTGCTAAACAAAATCTTGAGCAGGTTGTCGAAAATGGTAATCTACAGGATAGAATTTTCGAAATAGTTGTACCTATGGAAGATGTTGTCGAGGAAAAAAACGGCAAAAAGAAGGTAGTGCAAAAGAAAATGATGCCTTCTTATATCTTAATAAAAATGCTTTATGGCGATGACCTTTGGCACACTATAACTAGTACACGCGGTGTAACAGGTTTTGTGGGCCCTAAAGGTAGACCTTTGCCTATGACAGAGGATGAAATTCGCCGTTTGCACCTAGAAAAAGTGATTGTCGATTTTGAGTTGAATATCGGTGATGCGGTTGAAATTATCGATGGGCCTTTTGAGGGCAATGCTGGCTCGGTTATTAGTGTAGATGCTGGCAATAAAAAATGCAAACTCAAAATATCATTTTTGGGCCGTGAAGTGGAAGCGGAGCTTTCATACGAACAAATAAGAAAGTTGTAGTTTAATTAGGTTTTTCCGGTAGCAATACCGTAAAAATATAGTGGGAGAGGGGCAACCCTTGTCAATACCACAATCTCGTGTAGGAGGAATAAAATGGCTAAAAAAATTAGTGCACAAGTCAAAATGCAGTTGCCAGCAGGCAAAGCGACGGCGGCACCACCAGTTGGTTCAATGCTTGGTCCTTATGGTATTAATTTGTCAGGTTTTGTCAAAGAATTTAATGATAAAACTAGCGGGCAGGTAGGGTTAATTATACCTGTAATTGTAACCATTTATCAAGATCGTTCGTTCGATATTCAACTAAAAACACCGCCTGCAGCTGTGTTAATTAAAAAAGCTTGTAATATTGAAAGTGGTTCTGCAAAGCCTAACAAGGATAAAGTAGCTAAAATCACTAAGGCGCAAATTAAAGAAATTGCAGAAACTAAAATGGTTGACTTGAACGCAAATGATGTAGAGAGTGCTATAAAAATTATTGCTGGCACCGCTCGCAGTATGGGCGTAGAAGTAATAGATTAGTGGAAGAACCATGTTCGTTAATACCACAAGGAGGAATAAAATGAAGTTTGGTAAGAGATATTCTGAAGCGTTAAAACTTGTCGAGAAAGGTAAATTTTATAACGTAGATGAAGCACTTGACTTGGCTGTAAAAACTGCCAGCGCTAAATTTGATGAAACTATCGAGTTGCATGTAAGGCTTGGTGTAGATTCAAAAAATGCTGATCAGCAAGTTCGTGGTGTTGTTGTATTGCCTAACGGTACGGGTAAAAAAGTAAAAGTTCTTGTACTTGCTAAAGGCGATAAGGCAGACGAAGCTGAAAAGGCAGGAGCAGATTATGTTGGTGCAGACGATTATATTGCTAAAATACAAAATCAAGGTTGGCTAGATTTTGATGTTTGTATTACAACACCTGATATGATGAGTTCTATTAGCAGAATTGCTAAAATTCTCGGCCCTAAAGGCTTGATGCCAAACCCTAAAAGCGGAACAGTTACAACTGATGTTGCTAAAGCTATTGCCGATGTAAAGGCAGGTAAAGTTGAATATAGGCTTGATAAAAACGAGAATATTCACTGCCCTATAGGTAAAGCAAGCTTTGGTGTTGAAAAGTTAAAAGAAAACTTGATAACACTTATGGATGCTATTATAAAAGCTAAACCAGCAGCAGCAAAAGGTACGTATCTAAAAAGCGTTACAGTTGCAAGTTCTATGGGTCCAGGCATTCGTATTAATTATAC
>CALVJT010000057.1 GCA_944332315.1 uncultured Clostridia bacterium | reverse complement strand
AAAAACAAATGCAATTATGCAACTCGTGTAACCTGCCTGCTATCTTTCATATACGCGATGGCAACCCAAACGAAGTGGAACACTACAATGCCTACGCCGATTTTTTTGTCCTCGCGCGGGCATATCCACTAAGACACAGTGGCGTACTGCACTGTTTTGGCGGAGATAAAGATAAAGCAAAACTTGCGCTAGATTTAGGCTTTTACATTTCGTTTACATGCAATGTAACCTACAAAAGCAACGAACATCTGCGCGAGGCGCTAAAGTACATTCCTATGGATAGGCTTTTAATCGAAACGGATAGCCCATATATGTCCCCAAGGCACGCGCGCAACCTACCAAACGAACCTAAAAATGTTATGTATGTTGCCGAATGTATGAGTGAAATAAAGGGCATTGATATAAAAACTGTTTACGATATTACAAAACAAAACACCGAACAACTCTTTTATAAAATAAATAAAAAATAAATTTTGCATAGCCGCCTAATTTAGCCAAAACAATTAAAGGTACAACAGGCATTAATACAAAAGTTTTATAAACAATCTAAAATTGTGTTTAGCTACCAATCGAGCTATAATTACATAAAAAGCTAAAATATGTATTATAACTACATAAAAATTATTGTACAATTTATTTTATAAATATTATACTATTTAATAGCCAAAAATGCCCCGACTCAAACACCTTTACTGCTAGCAACATAAAAAATAAAATTAAGGGATTAAGTATTAAATGAAAAAAGAAAAATTAAAAAAAATAGAAAATATATATTTTGAGGAAAACATAGATTCTAAAGGGGCATTTTATGCCGATAAAAGCGTCTTTTTGTTTAGCTCCATAATGTTTTTAGCGACATTTTTGGTGTTCTTGGTGTTCCAAATAGTAAATTATAAAGACGAATCTTACTTACCAAACCTACTACAACTGTTTGGCGGATTAGTTTTTACTTGTGTACCATTGGTGTTGCGTAGGTTCAAACTATATGTAAACTCGTACCTAGCAATAGTGTGGTACTTGTTCATGATAGCCACCTTTTACCTAGGGCTTAATTTTGAAGTGTACAAAATGGGCGTTTGGTACGATAAAATAGTGCACTTAGTTAGCGGTGCGGTTGTAGGGTTAATTGCGCTTACATTTGTTAATATGAACGGCAAGCGAACAAACAAGTTTAGCATATTTTTGACAGTTGTTGCATTTGCTGGATTTTTAGGTTTGGTTTGGGAAGTTATAGAATTTACTTTTGATGGAATTTTTGGAGATAACTCACAGCGCTACGCCGATATTGATACCGGCGTGCCGTTTGTTGGCAGAGAGGCTTTATATGACTCTATGTATGATATGATAGCCGACCTACTCGGCGGTATTTTGATGGCAATTGTTCTTATGTTTATAAGCCACAAAAATTTAAGTAGACTTGCAATACAACTAAAAAGCAATGCAGAACCTATTGCAAAACAAACTGTAAACGATAATGCGCTAATTATTGACGCCCCTACTGAACAAAAAGTTATAGACGATATAGCCACCGAGCAAGAACGTATAAAATCTACTAAAAAACAAGCATCCCCTAAAAAGGATAAAAATAACACACTGCCCGAGCAAGATATCCAAAACACATCCACCGAACAACTAGATAACTAATAAATTTAGATTCTATAATATTCGTAGGGGTTAGTTAAATATCAAAAAAGAGCTTAGCACTATATCACCATTAATAATAAAAAAAACAAAATATATATAAGTAAATTATAAGATTTTATGCAAAATGTTGGAGGTATATCTACAAATAGTAGTTAAAGCCTAAAATTATTGCATTTAATATCCCAATAATGAAATATTTAATACAAAAAAGCCTTAGCTAAATTGCATAAGGCTTTTTATTTTGTTGTTTATTATTTCTTTTTAGTGCTACTATTTTTAGATTTTGTGCTTGCAGTTTTAGATGTACTAGATTTAGCACTTGTTGTTTTGCTTGATTTAGCACTTGTAGAAGTTTTAGTGCTTTTAGGTTTTGCACTTGTTTTTTTGTTTTCGGTTCCCGTTTTTTTAGTTTCTTTATTTTCAACGGCTTGAACTGCCTGTGCTTCCAAACTCTCTTTTGCAGATGGTTCCTCGGATACTTGTTTTTCATCTAATTGAGTGTTTGCAACTTCTTTATCGGCATCATTTTCTGCTTGTTCCTGTACTTGCCCTTCTGTTAGCACGCGCACGCGGGTATCATTTCCGTTTTTAGAAACTGTTATAGCCTCACCATCCACAACAACCACGCCGTCAATAACCTTTACATCAGATTCTTTCTTTTCCTCGGCAACTTCGGATGCTGTATAGTAGCCTTGCACGCCTAGTTTGTAAAACTCCAAGCCAACCACAAGTATGCCACCAATTATTCCTAGATAAAAGCCCACAGCGGCAGAATTACTCATAAGGTTTGTGCCACCATTGCCATCGTCAATGCCAACCCTTGTCAACACAATGTATTCCATAATAAAGAATACAACCATTAGTAAGCCAAGCGCTATGTTTATGCCCGAAAGTGTAATGTTATTACGGCACAAAAAGTTAACTGCAAAAACATATACAACCGCAATTATTGAAAATATACCACAAAGCGCAAGCGCCCAATTGGTGTTAGTTAAAGTCCACATTTGCGAAAAGGTAGTATTCGTGTACCTATTTAGTGTTAGTGATAAAACAACAAACACCAGTGCCACTAACGACACCCAAAAATCTGCGCGTTTATAAAAGCCAAGCAAATCTTTCTTTTCGCGCAAATAAAAAGTATTAGTAAAAGCGTTATACTTATTCATAAGATTATCTCCCTTATTTAATATAGGTTAATTATAGCAAATAACAAAGATATTTACAAACAAATAAGCCCCCAAAACATAAAAAATTCCACATTTCTACATAATTTTACAAAGCAGACACGATATCACTACCCCAACCAAAGTAGCCACCAATGCTATAGGTATTGCAAAGCCCAATTTTTTTACCTTTGTTTGCGAAAGGTATATGGTTGCTATATAAAATATGCTATCGCTACTGCCTATAATAACGCTTGCACATCGCGCCACATAACTATCCGCCCCATAAAACGAGTAGATGTTTTCAAGAACTGCAAGGCTACCGCTGCCGCTAAACGGGCGTATCAAAATAAGTTCGGCAAGTTCAGGTGGTATTTGAAGTAGCGAAAATACAGGCGAAAGGATTATAGAAAACAGTGCAGTAAGCCCACTTACCTTCATAAGTTCTACCGCAACAAATATTGCCACTAGATAAGGGAATATTGATACAACAAGGTCTATGCTTTGATTTGCACCCCTTACAAAACA
>CALVJT010000056.1 GCA_944332315.1 uncultured Clostridia bacterium | reverse complement strand
AGTACAGCAACTCCACCTTTGAGGCGGAGGATATGATATCGGTAGGCACAATCGGGCTGATAAAAGCCATAAACACCTACTCGCCCGGCAAAAAGACGCAACTTTCCACCTACGCCGCAAGGTGCATTGAAAACGAGATTTTAATGCTGTTGCGCAAACAAAAAAAGCACAAAAATGTCGCCTCGCTCAACGAAACTTTGGGCAAGGATAAGGATGGCAACGATATCTGCCTTATGGATATTATTGATGACGAAAATGATAACCTTGCACTTTCCGTAGAAAACAAGGTGTTCATTGCCAAAATTTTGGAACTTACAAAAATGTACCTATCCCCCCGCGAGTACGAAATCATCAATCTGCGCTACGGGCTAAACAACAACGATGCTATGACGCAGTTGCAGGTCGCCCGCAAACTCGGCATCTCCCGCTCCTACATATCTAGGCTCGAAAAAAAGGCGCTAAAAACTATCGCCTCCCACCTTTCTTAGTGTATTTTACTTTTATTTTTTATTTTTTATTTAATTTTTTTGAGATTTTTCTTTTGCTTTCGCAAAAGTAAAACATATCAAATAATATAAATAAAATAAAAACATAAATAATAAATTATATTAAAATATAAAATACTTGCACATTCGTGCAAGTGCGGGGAAAACACTTCCCCCTGCACCCCCGTGGATGGGATGCCCCACCATGGCATGGTCTTGACTGGATGCTAATTTGTGCTTCCATATTCTATTTGTGGTAAGCATTAATACGAAGCTCAGGGGCGCACTCCCGTGGGCTTAGTTAGTACTAAGTGATGCTAGTATTTTCTATTCGTATCAGTACAAATAAATAATAGGAAACAAAATTACGCCTAGCACCCAACCCCGACCACAGGTCAAGGACGCCCCATATACTCACGCATCAGCACCCGCTATGCTAGAATATGAAAACACTAACTAGCACCCAAGCCAAGACCACGCCATGGGTTGGGTAAGCATAGGTTCGCATCTATAGTACACACAAATAGAAAATAAAAATCAATATAAGTATCCAGCTAAGACCACAGGTGCAGGACGCCTTTTTATAGCCCGCTAACCCTAAAACCATAAATAGAATACTAAAGCATATATTAGTACCTAACCCAAGACCACGCCATGGGTGGGGCAACTATAGGTACGCATCTGCGGACATACGCAAAAAGAAAACAAAAAGAACTATTAGCACCCAAGCAAGACCACAGGTGCAGGACGCGTTTTTAATAGCCCGCTAACCCTAAAACCATAAATAGAATACCAAAGCATATATTAGTACCCAAGCCAAGACCACGCCATGGGTGGGGCATCCCACCCCGTGGGGTTGTAGGGGCGGTGTTAGCCCCTACACTTGCACGAAGTGCAAGTATTTTATATTTTAATTAATATATTATTTTTTATTATAATTTATTATTTATTTTTTATATTATTTGTATTTATATTATATCTTTCACTTTTTCGCAAGAAAAAGAAAAAAGTATTAATAAAATAAATAATTAAAAATAAATAAAAAATAAATTAAAAAATAAATAAATATAAAATAAAATAAATAATTTAGCATTGATTGACAGCAAGGTAGTAAACGCGCCTGTTTTTAAGCTCAAGCACCGCCTGAAAGTTGCCGTGCGTCTGCCCGTTAGCAATATCATCAAAAACAATCTGCCCAAGGCAGGAATTTATTTTGCGCTTGACGGTGCGAATGTAGTTTACAACAAGTTTATCGGCAAGCTTTTTCTTGTTTTTCATAACAAGTTTTAGCTCCTTTTTTTTGTCGACATCCTGCTCGTTCTTATAAGCATCACGCGCCTCGTAGTATTCGCCCACCGCCTCCAAAGCATCGCTCTTATCGTCCTCAATGTCCTGCTCGCTGTGCGTGCCACCCAGCACGGTTTGGATGTGCTCCAAAGTGCAACCGCTAGGCACCTCGTACACGCCCCCGCGCTGTAGCCCCCGCCCGCCAATGGTCATATAGGTAGATATCTGTGGCAACCCCTGCGCAAGCGCCTTGTACGCGTTATATAAGCACACCGGCGATAGCACCAAAAAATGATTGTTCAGCGCCCCAAAATCAAGCTGTGGCTCTGTGATATCTATAATATCAAAATGCTTTTTTAGTATCTTGCGCGCGCTCGTTTGCTTTACCTGCAACTTGCTTATGCCCCCCTTGCGCTCCCCGCTCCAAACGCTGGAAATATCGGGCAGTTCATCCCCGTTGCGGAACAAAAATATAGCAGTTTTATTTAGTTTTTCGCAAATAGTTTCAAGCGCCTTATAAACACTTTCAAAGTGCTTTACCAAAACTGTAGAGTTTTCGTACGCATAATCGTAGGCATCAAAGCAAGGCACAATTATTATTTTATCGTCCGCAAGTTCTGCACCCAGCTTTTTGCCGTTTTGCGTTATCACCCCGCACTTGTTTAGATGCGCAAGTATATCACCCTTATAATCGTACTCCACAAACCTAAAATCTTTATCCGTACAAACTACATCCTCTCGCCCATCATAGCTTGCAATGTTGGGCTTTTCGTTTTCCTTTTCGTTTTTGTTTTTAATGTCATCATAATTAAAATCTACAACAGCGTTTGTAGAATTTAGCATTGTGTTTAGATATTCTTGCCTGCTTTTTATATCTGCCTCATCAACATTTTCAGCAGTATTGGTGCCAAATATATCGGTATAACTCTCATTTTTAGCAGTATTGCTATCAAAATTTGCATTTTGCGCATCCAATTCATCCGTGTCTTGCGCATCAGTTTGCGTATTTTCATCAAGTTTGGCTTTATCAAAGGCAAAGCGGTTGCTTTGGGTAGCTAGGCTTTTTTTCATAGCATCGAACTTGGCATTTAGGATAGCATCGTTGGTAACTTTTTTATCGTTATCCAAATTTTCGATAAACACGCAGTAAGCTTTTACGCGGTCGGAAAGCGGAAACATATCAAACCCGACAACTCTGCCGTACACGGGCGAAAAGATGTCCACGCCGTTTTCGTCACTCGCCCTTGCAATCTGCTCGCCCTTGCGCACAATTTGTTTTAGGTTGACAATCGGCTCCGCGGAGTGCGAGTCGGTCACTTTTAGTGGCACGATGCACAGGCTGGGTGCGGGCATAATGTGAATATCAAAGTCCTCAAATTTTGTAAATTTATCCATACTATTCTCCTAGCACATTTTCGATTTGCTTAAAAATTTTTTCGCGCAGTTCAAGTTCCTCCAGCACGCCCAAATTGTTCTCGCTCTTAAATTTTGCAATGATGTTATCCTCGAGTTGCAGAGGCGTTTCGGGCTGGGCGTCCTCGGCGCACAAGATAAAATCCTCTTTAAGGTAGCTAAGGTATTCCAGCCCTTGCGCGTACCCAATAAGGTTGATAAAATTTTCCATACAAGCAAAGGCAAAGGCGCGCCTATCAAACATACTCACGCTATGAAAGTCGTTTTTATCTTTTTCCACTTGGCAATAGAGTAGCATAACATCGTCTAGCCTAAACAGTTGTTTGTAGTTTAGCGGTAAGGCATCGTTTTCCTGCACCACATAAAATTTGCCGTTCAGTTCATCGCGCTCTTTTAGCGTGTTTGCAAAGTTCTTTTGCATAAGCGTTCTTGCCACTATAAAGATAGTATCCAGCAAAAACAAAAATGCGAATTTTTGAAAGTGCTTTATTATGCTAAAGTTGATGTTTATTTCCTTGCCGTTTATTCTGTACAAAAAGTTTTCGTTCTGCTCGATTATATTTAGTTGCCAATCTTTTATATGTATGCAGTGCGCGAGTATTCCAAAAAAATCTTTTGCTATGCGCTCCACCTCGTCTATCGGCTTTGTGTATAGACTCTCGTCAAACACTCTTATTGCTGTTTCAAATTCTGTCATTATATTCCCTCTTTTTTAATTATATCACAGTTTTTTATTTATTGTTTTATTTTTTTATTTGTTTTTTATTATTTATTTTTATTTTTTTTTATTTTATTTTTTAATCTTTTTGAGATTTTTCTTTTGCTTTCGCAAAAGTAAATTCTAAAATAAATTAAATAAAATACAAAATATAAATTAAATTCATTTTTTATAAAAATATTCTTTTTGCTTATGCAAAAAAGAAATATATATATAAAATAAGTTTTACTTTATAAATTTGTTGTTTGGTGCTATCTATACGCAGGGGCTAGCACCGCCCCCGCACCCCCACGCAAGGACGGGCGTCCTTGACCTGTGGTCTTTGCTTGGGTGTTAATACTAACTTTTATTTTCTATTATGTATAGTGCGACTGCGAGCATAATGTTAGCCCCACCCATGGCGTGGTCTTGGTTAGGTGCTAGTTTGTGTTTTCATATTCTACCATAGCGAGTGCTGGTGCGTGAGTATGTGGGGCGTCCTTGACCTATGGTCTTTGCTTGAGTGCTAAAATTTACTTTTGTTTTCTATTATGTATAGTGCTACTGCATGCATAATGTTAGCCCACCCGTGGCGTGGTCTTGGTTAGTATTAAGCGCTAGTTTTGTTGCTTTAACTATTTTTTGCTAAGCGAACTTTGTGCTTATATGGTACTTAGTTTAGTTTATGTACTAAACAAAAAATTACTTTTGGCGAAAGCCAAAAGAAATATTTTATTTTTGATTTTAGTACAAAAGCTGGCTAGTGCCACTATAAGACCACAGGTCAAGGACGCCTGTCCTTGCCTAAAGGGTTATAGGGGAACGGGTAGTTCCCCTATAAAAAACAGGGGCGGTGTTAGCCCCTGCGTTTAGATAGCACCTAAATAAAAAATTTATAAAGAAAAATAAATTTAATATATATTTATTTTTTGCGAAAGCAAAAAAGGAAATTTTATAAAAAATTAATTTATTTTATAATAAAATAACAAAAAAGACTTTTTTATTGAAAAGTCTTTTTTATTTGTATTTATATTTAATATATAATTGTTATTATTTACGAATACGGCGAAGGAACGGTGGAATATCGTTATCATCCACATTTACCCTAGACATACCCTGCTGTTGCGGTTGCGCCTGCTGAGGCTGTTGTGCTTGCTGATTAAATCTGCCAAACTGGCTGCCCAATCCCTGCTGTGGTTGCGGTCTAGTTTCCTCTCTTTCATTAATCACATTGCTATTAAAGCCTGTGGCGATGATAGTGATTTCAACCTCATCGTTCATACCCTCGTCGATGCCGGCACCAAAAATGATGTTGCAGTTAGGGTCGACAACTTCTCTAACAAGCTCGGCAGCTTCGTACACTTCGGCAAGTGATAAATCTGCCCCGCCCTTAACATTTAGTATAATATCGGTAGCGCCCTCGATAGTAGTTTCGAGTAGTGGGCTAGATACTGCTTGGCGAACGGCCTCGATGGTCTTGTTTTCGCCCTTGCCGTGCCCGATGCCCATATGCGCAATGCCCTTATTTTTCATAGTAGTGCGGATATCGGCAAAATCTAGGTTAATAAGCCCCGGCTTTGCAATCAAATCGCTGATGCCCTGAATACCTTGACGCAAAACCTCATCGGCATAGGCAAAAGCCTCCATCATAGGAGTTTTGTTTGGCAAAATTTTGTAGAGTTTATCATTAGGTATAATAATCAAAGTATCTACAAACTTTTTGAGTGCCTCCAAACCCCTTTCGGCGTTCTCCATACGCTTTCTGCCCTCAAACATAAACGGCTTAGTTACAACGGCAACGGTAAGCAAGCCCATCTCCTTTGCAATCGAGGCAATTATAGGCGCAGCGCCCGTGCCTGTGCCACCGCCCATACCTGCTGTTACAAACACAAGGTCGGCATCCTGTAGCATCTCCTGCAAAATGGTCTTGCTTTCCTCGGCAGCCTTTTGCCCGATATCTGGAGCAGCACCCGCGCCCCAACCTTTTGTAAGTTTTTCTCCTATTTGCAAACGCTTTGGCGCGTTGGATACTAGCAGTTGTTGCTTATCGGTGTTTACGGCAACAAAATCGGCAATGCCAGTTTCCTCGGCAACCATTCTGTTTACGGCGTTGTTGCCCGCGCCACCTACACCAAACACCTTTATGCGCACAACTTGGCTTACGCCGTTATCATCGGTGTGTTCCATTTCGATAGTAGATGTGTTTACGGTATCCCCAGCAAAATCAAAAGTATTATCCTGCTGTGGCTTTTGCATAGTTTCGGTTGCGGTATACGAGTTACCAAACAGCGCATTCGAACTGTACCCGTTGTTGCTTGCGCCATAACTATTATTGTTGTTGTTATTATAATTTTCAAACATAATCCTTACCCCATCTTTTATTAGTTCTTATAGAATTTAGGTTTACATTAAATAAAGTTGATAGCCTATAGTAAATTTTTTGTTAAAATTATATAATAATCGGCAATATTCTTTTAATTTTACATTATTTTACATAAATTTACATTAATTTACATAAATTTACTTTATTTTACAAAATTTTACACAATTTTCTAAATTATTACACAATATTTTATATTTTTACATTAATTTACATTAATTTTACAAAATGTGATATAATTTTACAAAATTCGACAAATTTTTACAATTTATTTAATTAATTTACAAAATTATTATAAATTTCGACAATTTTTTATTAATTTCGATAATATTATATAATTTATTACAAATTATTTATTATTTCGATAAATTATTTATAAATTCGATATATTTTTTAATATTCCGTCATATTCTATCAAAATTTGACATAAATAAATAATAAAAATTCATTATAAATAAAGTATTAATCAATTTTTATAAAGCTTTTATAAAATTATAAAGCATTAATGAAATTATAATATTTAAGTTTCATTTACTTTATAATATTTATAAGTTTATAGTATTTATCAACTTAATTTATATGTATAAACCTAAAAACTGCACTAAAAGTCAAACCAACTTTTAATTTTTTCCCACAAATTTTTCCAAAACGGTTGTTCGCTATGGGAACTGCGAATTCTTTGGCTTGCTTGTTTAATCAAACTAACAATAGCCGATTGTTCAGGCCTATCAAGGTCAAAGCACTCAATTTTTTGGTCCTTAACCACAACGCCGAGCCCGCCCGAAAGCACATCCAGCGCGCCTTTCATATTGTTCAGCGCCCCGCCGGTGATTACGAACTGATACGCAAACTCCGCCTCGTCGATGCACTTAGCAATCATAATGGCGATGTGCTCGATTTTAGATTTTACAATTTTGTTTACTTTGCTTGCCTCGATTTCGTACTCCTGCCCATCGCTAGATACCACATAGTAATCTACCTCGGATGGGTCGACAGTCAACAGCACTTTACGCTTTAGTTTATCCGCCACTTTATAAGGCAGGCGCAAGTTCTCGCTAAGTTCCGCCGAAATGTGCGCCCCGCCGAGCGAAAACGAGCGCAATTTTTCGATGCCCTCGCCCTTAACAACGGCAACGCTTGTTGATAGGTAGCCTACATCCACCAAAACCACGCCGATTTCGCGCATTTGAGGGGATGTCATTTGCATACACTGGGCGTTGATACTGCTAGAGAATTGAATGTTTGTGTAGCCAAGGCTTTCTAGCACGGTGGAAACTTTATCTAAAAAGGCTCTATCCGCATATATGTACGAAACCTGCCCCGTAACATTAACGGATTCGGCATCATCCTGCCCGTGCACCTCGTGCGGAGTTAAACTCAAAACATTAACATCAATAACAATGCCCTCTGTTATTTTAGAGGTCAACTCATCGCTTTCGGCGTACTTCAAAAATTCTCGGCGCGTTTTGCCTGATAAGTCGATAGGACTATCAAAAGTGCAAGTTCTATCCAAAACAACTTGCCCACAAAATTCGCTAGGCACGCCCACATAAACGCAAGATACTTCATCCCTTTCCACTCCCTCAAAGAGGTTAGAGCAAGCATCTAGCAAATCATCCTCGATAAAACTGCCGTCAGTGAACCCTGCATAATCAACTTCGGCAAATTTTTCGAGTTCTAGGTTGCCTTCATCAAATTCGAGTTCTGCAAGTCGCAGTTTTCCTGAACCAATGTCAAGCACCACAAATCTGTTGTTCTGCATCCTTTCTCCCTTTATAAATTCTTTTCTTGCAAAAACCGCGCCGACTTGCCCCAAATGACAACCATTTGTGCTCTCCACAAGCCCCCTTCCAGCACCAATTTTTTGCGCAAAAAGTTTGTTACAATACAATAAATTGTATCAGTTAATATCATACCATAAAAATTTGCAAAACACAACAAATCTTTAATGTTTTTTTTCAAAAAAAATTCGTTTTTTTACTAATTTTTTCTAAATTCATTTTGATTTTCAAAACATTTCTATATGTTGTATGTCTCCGCTTTATTATCTACTCTTTTTATATTATTTTTTCATAAAGAAAACGCTAATAAGCTGAAAAACGCCTAGCGCGATTAAAAAGATGCCAAAGCAAAGCGCCAACAATTTTTCATCGGTGTTGGTAGAAAGAATGGCGCCCAGCACCGCCCCGCCGATAGCCGGCAGTATAATAATGAGCCCCTTTTTGAAGTCCACAAGCTTGTTTTTTGCGTGAATTATCAGTGCAATTATGCCCATTGGTATAAAGGTGATTAAATTTATGCTCTGCGCCAAGTGTTGCGATAGCCCGCCCAGTATTGTAAGGAGCGGTATGAGTAGCGTGCCTCCGCCCATCCCCATTCCGCCTATCAGCCCGCCTATCAAGCCGAATATTATCATTAGTACTACTTGCATTTCCATCCCCTCTTTGCTTTTATTATTCTTATTTTTTATGCTTTTTATTATTTTTATTTTATTTTTTATTTTTATTTTTTTTAATTTTATTTTTTATGAATTTTTCTTTTTTCTTGCGCAAAACAAGGACAGGCGTCCTTGACCTGTGGTCTTGGCTTGAGTATTAGACTAACTTTATTTTTCTATTTTTGTAAAAGTTTTGAGCAAACTTTGTAAGTAAAGTTAGGACAAATATAAAAAAAACAAAAACAATATAAATGCATAATCTAAACGCAGGGGCTAACACCGCCCCCGCACCCCCACGGGGTGGGATGCCCCACCCGTGGCGTGGTCTTGGCTAGGTGCTAGTTTGTGTTTTCATATTCTACCATAGCGAGTGCTGGTGCGTGAGTATGTGGGGCGTCCTTGCCCTGTGGTCTTGGCTGGGTGGTAATTTATGCTTTTGCTTTCTATTTGAAGTATGTACTAATGCGAAGTTATGGTAGGCGCACTCCAATGGTCTTAGTTAGTACTAGGCATATAACATTAACCCACATTTTGTGCTAAGCGAACTTTGTGCTTATATGGTACTTAGTTTAGTTTTATACACTAAACAAATTTACTTTTTGCGCTAGCAAAAAGAAATATTTTTTTGTTTTAGTACAAAACTAGGCTAGTACCCTTATGACCACGGGTTCAAGGGCAAGAGCCCTTGGACTAGGGTTATAGGGGATGGCAAATCCCCTAAAAAAGAAGCGGGCAAGCCCCTGCGTAGCATTGCAAGAAGCGCAAGTATTTGTTTATAAACTGTATAAAAAATAAAGATTAGCTTTTTTGAATCTAGCGCAAAAAAAATAAAAAAGAACTTAATAAAAGTATCAAGTTCCTTTTCTATTAGTTCCAAAAATGGCAGACTAATGCTATACTTTTTAAGATACCATCCTTTATTTTTTAGCATCTTTATTTTTTTTCAAAAGAGTCCACAAAATCTTTATCTATTTCCTTTTCTATATCTTTACTTGCGTCTGGCGTGGATAAAACACGATCGATATCAACTCTTTTTAGGTCCGTTGTTCGCAATGTTGGA
>CALVJT010000055.1 GCA_944332315.1 uncultured Clostridia bacterium | reverse complement strand
CCCTTTCCTTTCCATTAAGCATACTTTTTTTTGTCGCTTCCCTAGAATTTTTTTTAGTTCTAACTCTACTCCCTTCCCCCCCCCCCCCCTACCTTTTTATTAAAATTAAACATACTTTGTTCTCCTTTTTCGCTCGTATTATTTAATAGAGTATAACATAAAATTTTATTTTTAATCAACTATTTTGTGAGGGGAATTTATATTTATTTGTTTTAAGTTATATCTTTATTACATTATATCCCCCTTATAATGCAAACAACATTTAGTATAAAATTATTATTTTACAATCAAAGTAACTAAAAACTAAAACCACGGGGCATCCCGTGGTTTTATATGGCGATTTTAATTGTTTATATAATAGTGATTATGATTGGTCAAAAAATTAGCAGTAAAGCTATAGCACTTTTGGAATTTCGCCATTATAGTAAAATATTTTTTGTTTTTATAGTTCTATCAATAGATTGAATGTATATATTGGTTTTACTTATAGATTAGAGTACTAGCCTACGCAAAAAAATTTATGCATAATGCATAAAAATATTTATAGTTTAATATTCATAAATACATATTTTTAGACTCTTTGTTATAAAGGGGACATAAAACACAAAATTTTATGGATGCACAACCGCATTTATGTTAACCTATATCACAATTCCAACAAATTCCCCCACAAATATTAAAGAATTAATTTTAGCATAAAATTTTATTTATGCGGGGTTCCAATCCATTTTTTTGCCACCCAATATGTGTATGTGCAAGTGTGGCACTGTTTGCCCTGCGTTATCACCTTGATTTATCACTAATCTATATCCGCCGTCTAGGTGCAATATATTTATAGAAATTTCGCCAACTTTATTTACTATTTTACCAAAATTTTGGATATCCTCGTTTGTCATTTCGGTGATATATTTATAGTGGCGCTTGGGTATTGCAAGGTAATGTAGTGGCGCTTTAGGTTCTATATCCTTTATAATATAAAACAGTTCATCCTCGTACACTTTTGCTGGATGTTCCTTAGCAAATTTACAAAAAAGACAATTTTCCATACTATTCATCTCCTAGATTTATTATATCAAATATCAAATTCTTTTAGCAAGCATATCGGCACCCGCAATATCAAGTAGTTGCACTTTTATAATTTCGGATGGTTGTGCCTGCGATTTTGGCAGTAGTACTTTTATATATTCCTTAGTATATCCTGTAATAAACTCGCCTTTTATATTTTCGGTAAGCATTTCGGCAACTGCGCCTATATGGCGAGATAGAAAGTTGTTGTGCAATGTATGCTTTAATTCGAGCAATTGCTGTTGCCTTTGGTTTACTGCTTGGCTTGGCAATGGCTTTGCAATTTTTGTTATAGCGGTGCCTTTTCGGCTAGAATATGCAAATGCGTGTATATCACTAAAGTTTGCCTTTTTTATTGTATCTAAAGTTTCCTCAAAGTCCTCCTGCGTTTCGGTTGGAAAGCCCACTATCACATCGGTAGTTAGTCCGCAATCGCCAAAGTAATTTCTAATTAAATTTACTTTTTCTAAAAATACCTCTTTTGTATAGTGCCTATTCATAGCTTTTAGTGTATTGTTGGCTCCGCTTTGCAGTGGCAAATGAAAGTGCGGACAAAAGTTTTTACATTCTTTTAGGGCGGTTAAAAACTCCTCGTTTATAATGCCACATTCTAGCGAGCTGAAGCGCAAGCGCACATTGATATCCTTGAGTGCCTTTACTAAATCAAACAGAGTCTTTCCATCATTTGTTTTATAATCTGATACATCAATGCCGGTGATTACAACTTCTTTAGAAGTTTGCGAGGCTATTTGAATTTCCTGCAAAACTTCATCTAAGTTGCGTGAGCGCGACCTGCCCCTTAAATATGGTATCAGGCAGTACGAGCAAAAACTGTTGCATCCATCTTGCACTTTTACAAAATGTCTAGTTTTGTTCATACAAGGTATAACATAATTATCATAGGTATCACTAATGCAGCAACTGTTAACACCCGTTTGCACAAAATCTATGTTTTTTATGTAGTTTATAATATCGCGTTTGTTCATACCAAACACAGCTACAACGCCCGCTTTTTTTATAAACGGCTCCGCGCTATTTTGGCTAGAACACCCGCAAACAATAATTTTTATGCTAGGGTTGGTTTTATAAATTTTTGATACCATTTGTCGAGATTTAGACTCAGCTTCGTTAGTGACGGCACATGTAAAAACTATTGCGATATCGGCTTGTTGTACAGATAGCACTTCTTTATGCCCTAAGCCTTCTAGTTCAGTCATAATGCTACTTGCTTCGTACTCGTTTACTTTGCACCCCATCTTTTTTATATAAATGTTCATAATAAATTCCTATGTATAAATAATAGATATATTTTGTAAAAAGAAGTGTTTGGTAAAAATAAATATTGTTCGATATAAAATAATGGCAATTTGGATTATAAATGTAATACTGCAAAAGATAAGCGTACTTATAAATATGCACCTATTGCAAATATATTATAAGATTATCTTATTTAAGTGCTACACATACTATTTACTTAAAACAATTATATTACAAATTTACTACTATAAATATAATAATCTTACAAAATCATAAAATTGTTAAATTATTTTTCAAATTGAGCCATTACTAGTGCACTTGCAACTATCGAGGCGGTTTCGGCGCGCAGTATTCTATGCCCAAGTGTAATGCAATGCACATTTTTTAGTTTGCACAATGCTTGGCACTCACTTTGCGAAAACCCACCCTCGCTACCTACTATAATGGCAATTTTTTTATAATCGCCCTTAATATCAAGAATACCATAATCTTTGGCGTTTTCGTAGGCAAAAATTACGCAATCGTAATTAGCAAGTTCGTTTAGGACATCACTAAAAAAGTAGTCTGCTACAATGGTTATGGGCTCGCTTCTGCCACACTGTTTTGTTGCCTCAACCGATATTTTGTTCAATCTATCGAGTTTGTTGCTTTTGCCCTGCCATTTCGCAACGCAAAATTCGCTTTGAAACAAAACTATTTTTTGTACACCTATTTCGGTAGCCTTCTGCACAACTAAATCGAGTTTATCTGCTTTTAATAGCGCTTGATATAGTGTTACATCCACTTGTGGGTCAGCCAGATTTTGCTCAACTTTTTGCACCTTGCAAATAATATTACTATCTATAAACTCAACTATTTTTACATAATAATCAAGTCCGTTGCCACAAATGGCAATAAATTCATCCCCTATTTTTAGGCGCATAACATCTTTGGCGTGTACGGCATCTTGCCCAGTCAAAGTTATGGTATCATCTATTAAATTATTGATATCAAAATGAAAACGCTTTAACTTCATTCCAACTCCCTAAAATCGATTTTCCATTGTATTGTAGTTTGCCTTTTCTTGCTTTTCGATATCTTGCAAATAGTTTGCCATTTGCAAGAATATGTCATCAAATTTTGGTTTATCGTTTTGACAAAATTGTTCGCTTACAGTATTAAAGCCCGCATTTATCGCCTCAATAGTTCTAGGGTCCTTAAAAAATCTATCATCAACCTTTTCAATTGCGTATTTGCCCTCGTATAGCCTTGCTTGCAAATCTGCCTCGAATTTATCGCACTGTTTTGCAAAGCGCGCTTCGGGCGTACTGTTTGCTTCAAACTCCTCAATAATCGATAAAAAGTGTTGCGAATTAGGAAAATCCTTAAAAATCTCTAGCACAGCTTGGCGCCCGTCTATTTTTTTAGTCTTTAATTTTTCGTAGTCGAACATCGTAATATCCCCGATTATAATTTCCTCGGTTTCGTGGAGCATCAGCATTGTTATAACCTTGTTGCTATCTAAATTCAAATTTTCGGTAGACATTATTCCCACTGCTAGCATACAAACACCAAAGATGTGCTCGGCAATGCTTTCCACCCTATCATCCTCTACTTGCCAATTTATCCAGCCAGTGCGCAAAGTCTTTTTTAGCCTGCAACACAGTTCGTGTAGGTCTAGTATTTTTATAAATTCCTCTTTTGTCATTCGTACTACTCCTGATAGTCCACATTTTTAGGCTTTTGGGTTTTACTTTCCTTTTTCTTAATATCTATACCAAAAATAGCAAAAATTCCTACAATAGCCAAATAAAAGCCCAATAAAATTAGGTGCGTGCTTATGCCCTCGCCAAACTCTATAAATAGCATAATTCCTAGCACAAATTCAATAATTGCGCCTACTAGTTCAAATATCCATGTTTGTTTGTTTTGTATTGCGTATGTAGTTTTGTGAAAGCCATCAAAGGCATTTACCATAGCGTGCAAGCCCCAAAACAACGCAAATAGCGTCATACCCAGCTCGTGATACACTATAAAAAGCACGCCTAGTGCAAGATTAATAATTGTACCCTCAAGCCCCGCATACTCTTTCTTGTAGCCTTTATCTATAAAGTATTGTATAAAGCCCAAAATTGCATTAAATATTAGCAATGCACCAAACACATATGTAACTGACGGCGTGATATATTTACTAAAAAATATTAGCACTAAGCCAACCAAAATATAAATTATCCCGCTTGCTAAATTGGTTAATTGTTTATTCATAAATTCCATAATGTTTATTATACCAAATAAAAACACAAATAGCAAGTTGTTTAGATAATAGATAATATTCTTTATATCAAACGATTGTTTGCAAGCGGTGTTTTTATCTAAAAAATACTTTTATCTACTATAAATTTTTTTGCCTACAAATTATGCTATATTAATATTTTTTTATCTGCAAATTGTGCTTTTTATTTGATATTTATGCTATTTTATTTACAAATTATAAAAAAAGTGATATTATTAGAATATCGAGGTGTAGCGCAGTTGGTAGCGCGTATGGTTCGGGACCATAAGGCCGTGGGTTCGAGTCCCGCCACCTCGACCAATTAACTATGTTAAATATTGAATATAGAAGCACTGTGGCTTCTTTATTTTTTACTTTATTGCCTTTTGTTGCCCTATATAATATTTGTTGCCCTATATAATAATAGCATCTTTCTAATAATAACTAAAAGACACATCAACATAAATCTGTCAATGTGCCTTTTTATAATTTGTATTTTTTATATTATCTTTTATTTTTCTTATACAGTACACCTATTTTTGTCCAACTTTTGGGGTTCACATCAAAAAGTAAAGAATAAATATTAAATTTATGGGATTTTAAGGTTAAATAATTATTCCACCAATGTTTGGGGTGTTTAATGTATAGTTCAGTGTGGCGTTACCAAAGGCAGAAATACTTATTCTGCGTTCGCCAGTTTTTTCTATATTTTCGCCTGATACAACATTAAAGGTGCCATAGTAGCTATAAACAAACTGCACTGAATACTGTTCGGGGCTTTCCACATATTCTAAGCTTACGGACACGGTAGCACTCGTTGGCATAATCATTTTATAAAGTGAACCGCGGTGTTATAACTTTTGTAAAATAAACTTTAGATTTACTCATTTTTATTCTCCTTTTTTATAAGCTCTTTTTTTTATTTAATATAATTGAGTCATAAATATCAATTTTATAATTTAATAGCATGTTTACTTAGTACTACAAATAAAATCATTACTTGCAAAACAAAATAAGATTATTATTTATTGCGATTATTAATTTTATAGATAAATAATTATCTTGACCCTGATCCTGAACCTAAATTTTCCCAATAAAGATATAAAGTACTATTTTCCGTTATTTTATAATTTTGATCTTGAACCATTTCGTTCCCATTTATAGTAGCTCTTATAATTTTGTACATATTTCTCCCATATGTAGTTATGGTATAACACAACACTGTTTCATCTCCATCAATAGATGTTTTATAACTAATTGCATTTGAAGTCCAAATAATATACGAACCAACCAGTATGTTTGTAGTTCCATAGTCAATAATCCCTGCCACATCCCCTGTTATTGTTACATCAACCGTTGAATCTGCTCCATATATTGCAACAATAGTTATATGTATATTCTCAGTTAAATAACTCACAACATAGGTATAAGTATCGCCAGATACACTATCATATTCAAGGGGCTCGCCGTTTACTTGAACTGTTGGCGGTGTATTATTGTATCCACTTTGTAGCGTAACTGTAAATTCATAAGGACTACCTATAATTGGGTTAGTTGTTACTGCAGTTGCTGTATAGCCTTCGCCTGTTGGCAGTTGCACTGTAACTGCTAGGCTAGGACTACTTATATCGTAGTACATTGTGCTTGTACCTACATTTGTAAAAGTATCATTTAGTGATGATTGCACACTCACCTGCAATGTGCCATTTTGTATATCGGCTGTACTGCCATTTATGTTTATATTTGATAGCACTTCATCCAAAAATATATGCGAGTACTGCAAAACTGCCCTGTTGCTTGTTAGAGTTATAACTCCATTTTCTATACTGCTAGCCATTGCAGTGTTATCCGAAAATGTAATAGCATTTGAATTTAATGTAAGTGCAGTGCTATCACCTAATAGCGAGATTTCTATTTTTATATAAGCACTACCTGCGCTTTTTGTATCGGCAAGCACTATTTTGCCCATATGTGTGCTGTTTGTGCTCACCAAAATGCCGTTTGAATCTGCACCTAAATACATTTTTGATTCAAGCCTATCATAGTAAAGCTGTCCGCTTGTAGTGCCTACAGTTGGTGGCAGTTCTATGCTAATAACCCCCGTTGCTGTTTTTGAATCTGACAAAAGCCCGTATGTCATACTGACTACAAGCAAAGCAACTACCATTATTAAAGTGAATACCATTGATAAAGGAATATTATTTTTTGACCACGCAAAACGGGTTTGTTGGGTTTGTTCTAAATTATTTGCGGATGGCAAATTTTCGCCATCGCTTGCATTTGTGTTGGGAGTATTATGACTTATCCCCCCCCCCCCCCTACAATTTTTATTTATCATTTGCACATTTCCTCCCTTGCATTAATAATTAATTATAGCAAATATATATTAATTTCGCAAGTAAAATTACTATATTTGTGCTAGTTTTTATTTTTGTACAATGTTTGACAATTTAAAAATTTTACCTATATAAATGTACATTTGTTGTTATATAAAATTGATATAGTGTACTTTTTTTATTGCAATTTAATGTTTTTTATGCTAAACTATTTGCGTTTGAATACTGAGGCAATTTTATAATAAGCATAAATATGATAGGTGTAGTTCAAATTATTAGAGCGCTAGATTGTGACTATAATGGAAAGATATTTAGTAAAAAATACATAATATCAGATAAATTTCTAAAAATCAAAAAAACTTAAAAAAGTTATCAAAAATCGTTGACAAAGATATTTGAATGTGCTATCATATAAAAGCATTCAAAATTCTGCGGGTGTAGCTCAATGGTAGAGTTCCAGCCTTCCAAGCTGGCCGCGTGGGTCCGATTCCCATCACCCGCTCCATTAAATTATGACAGCTAGCGCCTGTAGCTCAGCTGGAAGAGCAACGCCCTTCTAAGGCGTGTGTCAGGGGTTCGAGTCCCTTCAGGCGTACCATATGGTGGGTGTAGCTCAGTTGGTTAGAGCGCTAGACTGTGACTCTAGAGGTCGTGAGTTCGAGCCTCATCACCCACCCCATAATTTATATATCACCTTTCCATACTGGGGTGTCGCCAAGCGGTAAGGCACGAGACTTTGACTCTCGCATTCGTTGGTTCGAGTCCAGCCACCCCAGCCATTCTCCGCAAGGAGAATATGACTCATTAGCTCAGTTGGCAGAGCACTTGACTTTTAATCAAGTTGTCCCGAGTTCGAATCTCGGATGGGTCACCACTATTGGGGTGTCGCCAAGCGGTAAGGCATGAGACTCTGACCCTCATATGCGTTGGTTCGAATCCAGCCACCCCAGCCAAGATGCGCATATGGCGGAATTGGCAGACGCGCTAGACTTAGGATCTAGTGTC
>CALVJT010000054.1 GCA_944332315.1 uncultured Clostridia bacterium | reverse complement strand
GCCTTGCCAAAAGCGAGTTCGGCGGACATCTTATAAAGCTTTAGTTGCATAGCATAGGTGCTTTTAAGTTTTTCTACATTTTTAGTCTTGTTTGTCTTGTAGTCTATCAAAAGTATGCTATCAGGGTACTCAATAAGCAAATCTACAACGCCCTGAATTAAAAACCTATCCGCGTTTTTGCTATCAGTAAACACCGAGTTATAAGGCACCGACATCATAAACTTTTTTTCCTTATAAATCTTGCAAGGCGCACTTGTAAGACTATCAAGCTTTGTCTTTGCCTTTATAATCTTATCAAAACTCACCGCCTTTAGTTGCTCGCTACTCAACTGCGTTTTAACCTTTTCAATAAAACTCTCATCATCCAAATTGCATTCATAGCACTGCATCGCGCTGTGATACGCTATGCCAAGTTCCGTGCTCTCAAGCAAAGTGTTTTGATATATAGGGTCGGTTAAAAATTCATCCCGCCTAAACTCCTTATCCTCATTAAACTCGGCTAAAATTGCACTAACCGAGTTTTTTAGCGGTAGCAAAGTGCTATCATAGTGCGGATACTGCACATCAAGGTTCTTTATAACCTCGCGCGCAAAATTCTCATCGCTCAATTCATTTATCACATCGTAAACTTTGGGCTTAATTACCTTTGCGTTTCTAATTTTTTCTATTTTATAGGACATATTCACTCCCATTCAGTATAAAGTCAAAAAATGTCTTACATTTTAGTATGTTCGATTCATTTAACTCCCCCACCTTGTTGGTTTGCTCGGTGCCAATAAGTGCCAAGTACTCTTTAGCACGCGTCAGAGCCACATAAAGTATGCGCATCTCCTCCAAAATTTCCTGTATTCGGTTTTGCTTATAAATTGCGCAGTTGGATATTGTAGGATACTCCACCCTTTCGGCTAAATCTACATCCAAACTGCCAACGCCAAGCTCTTTGCTGTAAACAAAGTTGCTGGAACTACTCAAATTAAACGATGTGCCACACCCGCCCACTATTACAATAGGATACTCCAGCCCCTTGCTGTTGTGTATGGTTGTAATCTGCACACTGTTATCATCCGCAATGGTCGAGTAATCTACCTCAAACGCATCCTTGTAGTTCTGCAAAAACTGTAAAAACTCATCCAAATTTTCGTCAAAAGATTTGTTTTCAAGTTTAGATATAAACAAGTTTATCTGCTCCACCTTATCAGCGCCATCCTGCATAGCCCAAAAGTAGTTGTAAAGGTCATTCTGCCTTAAAATGTGCATTAGCAAACTAGATACGCTAAAGTTGCGCGCATAAATAATGTACTCCTGCAGTTTGCCCTCAAACGCCTCTAATTTTTGCGCAATCAGTTGCTCCTCATCGGTTTTGGGCTCAAACTCAGCAACCGCGCTATAAAAATTGCCCTCCTTGTGCTGATTGCGTATAGTAAACAGTTCTAAATCACTGAGCTTCCCAATCAACTTTAGCGCGGTGGAAAGTGGCAAATCGTCTTTGGGGTTAGATACGCACTTTAGCAAGTTTATAAGCATCATTATGTGCGCAAGCGAAACAAGATTAAACTTAAAGCGCGCACTAACAGGTATAGAGTTTTTGTTAAAAGCATCAATGTACATCCTAAAATTTGTGCGCGAGCGCAAAAGCACAACAAAATCGCTGTACCTAACGCGCCTTTTTTGCTTGGTGATGGGGTCGCGAATCATAATCTTTTTTGCAAAAAACTCGGCTATATAGTTCACCGCAACTTGCCCCTCATCCACCTCGATAAAGTCAATTCGTCTGCCGTGGTCGTTCAACACACTATAAACATTTAGCCCTTTTTGCATTGTAAATTTGATGTTTTGGCTTTTTATAACCCTGAATTTTGATTTTATAATGCCATTTTCTAGCACTACGCCCTTTTCTTTTTTGCCAATCATCAAAATTTTTACGCGGTCTATGGCGCCCACCTTGCGCCCCGATTTTATTTTGCCCTTTAACTTAAAGCGCAAGGTCTTTAGCTTTTCAAATCTATTTTCGCCAGCGTAATCGATATTAGCCACGCTTTTTAGCATAACTCTATCAAAAACAAGGTTCACAAACTCAAGTATGCGTTTATGACTGCGAAAGTTTTGATTAAACGATAGCGCAAGTTTAGAACTATCTAACTTGTACTTTTCAATCAGCCTTACAAATATGTTTAGGTCGCACTGCCTAAAATTGTAGATGCTCTGCTTAGGGTCGCCCACAAAAAAGTTGTTTGCACCGCCGTCCAACGCCTCGAGCAGTGCGCTCTGCTTTTCGTTGGTATCCTGAAATTCATCCACGCAAATAAACTTGTACGCGCCCTTAATATCCTGTTGCACTTGCTCGTTTTTAAGGATTTCTATTGCCTTATCCTCTAAATCGGTAAAATCTAGCACATTTCTATCGCTTTTTAGTGCATTGTACCTATCAATGTACGCAAGCGTCAGCTTGCACAAGTACTCTACGCTTTTGCAGGAGTTTTTGTAGTGCGCACGCATTGCATCCAAATTGCCAAAGCAAAACGCCTTTATGTACTCCTGCATATCGTCCTCAAAACTGCTAAACAAAGGCTTTATCTCTTTTTGTAGCTCAAGCTCCTCCGCCTCTCTGCCTTTTTTTGCATCGCTGAACCTTGTAAATGTGGGCATATAGCGCAAATTTTGCATTTCTTGCAAGGTAAATTTATTAAATAAGTTTACAAACTTGTAGGCAAGCTCGCAATTATCTTGCAAAGCCTCGTACTTTTTGCTAGTTACAATTTGATACACGCGCGTAAACTCTTGCTTATAAGGCACAAACATCTCCCTAAAGCGGTTTAGCATATAGTCTAGCACATTTTGTAGCACTTTTTTTTCATCCAAAGCCTGCCTGATAAACGCCCTATAATCTACAAGCGTAAACAAAAACTCGCTAAACTTATAGATAAGTTTGGATACATTATCTAGCCTTTTGGTATCCGATAGCGCCTGAGTCAGTTCCCTAAACTCCAAAGTATCGCCCTCGGCTACAAAGGTGCTTTCCAAAGCGCTAGCCTTTAGGTACCCCGCCTCGACTTCATCTATCACATTAAAGTTAGGGTCGATATCAATAACATAAAAGTACTTTTTAATCACCTTTTGGCAAAAACTATCCAAGCTAGTGATATCGGCAACATTTAGTTCGGCTATAAACTTTTCTATCCGCTTTTTATCTTGCCCCTCGCGCTCCAGCAACTTTTGCAGTTCCATAGCAAGGCGCTGTTTCATTTCGGTCGAAGCACTGCGCGTAAAGGTTAGCGCCAAAATCTCGCTGACATCGCACAGATTTTTATCGAGTATTGATATCAAGCGCTCCACCATAGTGCTAGTTTTGCCCGAGCCCGCGCTAGCCGATATAATAATCGGGCGGTCGAGCGTTTCAACAGCCAACTTTTGTTCGGCAGTCATCATTTTTTCTTTGATTTTAGTTTTCTGCAATTTTGTTCTCCCATACATAGTCCCCCGAAGTATTTACAGTATCTGCACGCGCCATCGTAGGGCGATTTTGCCACATTGCCCAGTTCTATCTCGCGCACGCCCTGACGGAATATAGCAAAGGCGTAGTCTATAAAGTCTTGCACCTGTTGCGCGCTGTACGCCCCGTTCAGCTGTTTGTTTAGCTCAAACTCGCCACTTTTAGTAGGCTTTAGCTTTATAGGAATAATGTCGCTTTCTAAATGCTCCGCACTCAAAGATTTATCTTGCGCCATAATAAGTGGCAAGGAATCTACCATAACGCCGTTTAACTTAAAAATGCTCATAAATTTCTTTTTGCTGTACGGCGAGGAAAAATCGTCCTTAACCTTAAAGTAAAATGCCCCGCAAGGCTCTAGCTTCTGCAGTTTTTGTATGGCGCCCAGATAAATCATCAACTGTATGCGCCTGCCACTGCGCAAATCTACCTCTCTAAAAGTTTCACTGCCAGTTTTGTAGTCTATAATGCGCACATAATTTTCAAAAGTATCCACCCTATCAATAACGCCCTGCACCTCGTACTCGTTTTGCCCGCACTGCACCTTAAACTTTATAGGATGCTCCACATAAGTTATAGCAAAATCACTCAACTTGTTCTGCTCGTTTATAATCTTTAGCATAAGTTTAGCCGAGTTCTCTAGGTTTTCAAGTATGGCGCGCTGTTTTACATCCAAAATTTTGCCCCGCTTGCTAGATGTATCGTACTGTAGCGCCCGCAAAGCCTCGTTGCAAATTTCCTGAAAAATAGATTCATCCTCAACAAACTGCAATTTGTGCTCAACTAGGTACCTGCCAAACAACTCCGCCACCTTGTGCATAAAGTTACCAACATCTATCGACTTTATTTGATTATCGGGGTTATCTTTTATGTTTAGCCCGTATGTAGCAAAGTTTTTATAAGGACAATCAAAGTATGTCTGTATCTGCGAAACGCTCGCCCTAAACGCCTTGCGCGGTATAAGGTCCTGTTTTTCAACAAGTTTATCTAGTTGTAAAAAATTTGCAATGCCATTTAAGCGCGCCCGCACCTGCTTTGGCAAATACGGCTTTGTGCGGTTGCGCAGTACATACGCCTTTGCCCGCAAAAGCGTAGCAATGCTCCTTGAAAATTGCTCTGCCGAATCTGTGATGTCGTATGTCAAATACTGCTCAAATTGCCTCTCCTGCCCCCCATCCACAAACAGTTTTTTTAGCAGATTCAAAAATGTGCTAGGCTTTTGCTCGGCAAATGCAATGCTTATTGGGTACGATAGCCACAGCCTGTTGCAACACACCAAATTGTTTAGCAAGTTGCAAACACTTTCCACATTAACTGCGCGGATAGTCGGGTCGATGGATGCCACAGGCCTCATAGCATCCAGCTCGCTATCCAGTATCAACCCGCAATCTTGATTGTATACAGGAAACGCGCCCTCTACCGCCCCCACCGCGTACACGCGCGCGTAGTCATATAGCATAGCATCGCCCGCATCGCCAATGTACACGCAGTCTAGTTTTAGCGGAGGAGTTTTTATGTTCACGCTGTTCAGCCCCGCCTTTAACACCGCATAAAAATCTTTTATGCTAACCGTGTTCAGCCCCAAAAGGTTCTCTAGTTGCGTAAACAAGGCGTTCCACTTTTTGCTAATCTGCTCATAAAGTTTTGCCTGTTTTATCTGCCCTATTGCAATAAGCCTTTGGCACTCATCCAAAATTTTCTGCTCTATGTTGTATTTTTCTATAAAGCCTCGAAGCGCATTTATAAAATCAGAGTATGTGTGGCACTTGCTAACTTGCTCCTTAAACTGCTTGTATATGCCTAAAAAATCTTGGTATATAACTAAAAAATCGGCATAAAATTCATCCTCGGGCTTATTTTGGCTCATAAAGTTGCGCTCGTTCAAGCCCCAGCACTTTGTGTACAACTCAAAGTTTTGCACTTTTTGTATATCGTAATCAAAAAACTCGCTTTTAACAAGATTTAGCACTTTATCTACCTTAAATTCAAACGCGATGTTCAGCATTTGCAGTAGCATTTTTGTTGGCACCAAATCTAGCATAGTTTGTTGCGTATCTAAAAAGTAAGGAATATTGAATTCATTAAAGGTGTTTTCAATTATAGTTCTGTATTTATCTAAGTTGCACACAAGCACTGCACTATCTTTGTAGCGCAACCCGCTGTTTATAATGTCTTGGCACACCGCAGTAATCTCATCAGCCTGCGTCTTAAAAGAATAAAAGTTGATATCTTTATTCCTAAACCTATTAAAACTGCCCACATTTTTCAGCGCCACACTCAAACTATCGAACCTTTGAATGCTGTTTTCGCTAAATTTTGCACCTAAACTCTTAATTAACGCGGTTATCTGTGCATAATTTGTATCGTATACCGATGAATCTTGTATGTAATCATCCAGCATAATTGTAACCGAGTGCGCGCACTTTATAAGCGTGGCAAGCACACTTATAACCTGCTTTGTAAGTTTTGGAGCATAGATATAAAAATCGGTGGCATTTATTTCATCATCAAAGCTGAGTTCTCTATTTAGTATATCCAGTTTGTTTGCCGAATCTATGTAGCGCTCGCTCAAAGTTTTTTCGTAGATTTCGTAGATTTTTTGAATATCCTGCAGTTTTAATTTCGAGATATCTTTCAGCCCCACAATGGCATCATTCAGTTGCGCGGGCGTAACCTGACTGCTTTTTAGTAGCATAATGGTATTAAACACATTCTCGCAAAAGCCGTTGTAAGTGCAAGAATTAGATAGTACATTCAGCTCTTTCGAGATATCCTGCGCTATTTTTTGCACCAACATCACGCCTGCCGATTTAGATAGATACTGCAATTGTTTATCCACAACATACCTATCTGCAAGCCTATCAAATGTAGTGACATCCATAAAGTACGAGGCGCCGTTTATGTATTCAAACAGCGCGCGCTCGGTACTCACGCCAAATTTTTCGGGCACCACTAGCACCTGACTGCGCTCGCGTTGCCTAGCCTTCATTTGCTTAAAAACTTCTAAAAAGCCATCTTGCCTTCTCAAAAACTTTAGTATGCTTATTTCCATAGATATAATATATCATATTTTGCAAAATCTTGTATTTATTTTTTTATAATTTTATTTTTTATTATTTTTTAAGTTTTTTCTTTATTTTGAATTTTTCTTGCACTTGCGTGCAAGTAAACATTAAAAACAAAAATAATATTAAAAATATAAATATAAAATAGTACTACACACCTTAGGGGAACTACCCGTTCCCCTATAACCCCTTAGGGTGCGATGGCGCACTCCCGTGGTCGGGTTAGTACTAAGCTTAACTTTTGTTGTTTAATTTTTATATTGCTAAGCTTGCTTTGTACGCTTCCTATTTGGTGCGATGGCGCACCCCCGTGGGCAGGACAGGCGTCCTGCACCTGTGGTCATAACTTTGCGCTAATATATATTTTTGTATTCTATTTATACTATGTTCAAATGCAAAGTTGTACATATAAAGTTTGCTATAACTCACTCCCATACACAGTGTGCTTATAGGGCATACAGCAAAATTTTAGTACTAAAAAAAATTTACTTTTGGCGAAAGCCAAAAGCAAAATTCTTTTGTTTTTAGTAGAAATGTTGGCAAGTACACACATAAGACCACAGGTGCAGGACAATTGTCCTGCTACTAGGGTTTTAGGGGATGGAAAATCCCCTAGAAAAATAAATCTCTAAAAATCACATATTCTTAAAGTAGAACAAAGCCTGCTCAAAAAAGGCATTATCCATAGGGTACCTATCCATAGCGCTTGTAATAAAAGGGATAAACTGCCTTTTGGTATCCTCTTTCTTTTTAGCCACCTCGCCCTCGCTGTAGTGCGAAAGTGTAGACATATTGTGCAAGCGGTCGGCAATTTTAACAAGTGTAGCCACCCTATCGCCCAAAATGTTTTGTAGGTACAAACTCATATTGTCATCATTTTTGTAGTTGATATCTTTTTTCTTTGTAAGCAAATCAACACTGTGCGCAACACTCGCGTTTGTCATCCTTTCAATATCCTTTGTGCTACAGCCCTCAATATCCTCAACGCAATCGTGCAGTAAAGCGGTGGACATTATATTTTCATCGTACTTGCCGGCATCCAGCAGTATGTTAGCCACATTTAGGCAATGAAAGTAGTAGTCCTCGCCATCCTTGCGACAGTATCCGTTTTTGCAAGTCATAGTGCCCACCACATAATCGTACGCACGCATCGTGCTTGCACTGTTTAGCGGAGCAAGTTTGCGCTTAAACTCCTCGGCACTAAAAACAGTGTTGTAATCGGGCAAATTCGCAGTTTGGTCAGATTTATGAAAAGTTGTATAAAGCAACACAACAACCGTGATAATACTTATAATTAAAGGCAACAGTTGGAATATTATAGTTGCTATGCTCGAACTGGATATTTTATCGTACAGCCCGCAAACAGCAAATAGCCCCGCAAACGCATAAAGCAGTGTGTAAATAAGCGCGTTACGAATAAAGTATTTTGCGCGCACCTGCACCATCTCACTGCGCTTTAACCCCTCGGTATCGTGCTTGCTTATGTTTGTCAAGTGGTAAAAGAACTCCTGAGCAAACAAAAGCAACAGCGTTATAACATAAAACACGCATACAATGTAATTAAACTCCGTTATAGCGCACAAATAAATATAACTAAAAAGCACGCCCGCTGCAACATTTTCGCTAAAAGTAGATAGGTGTGATGTCAAGCGCCTGTTATAAAACAAAAACTCGCATAGCACTAACCCAAGTATGGCAATAAGTATGCCCGTAAAATGCACAAACGCAAACGCCATTCCACCTATAAACGCCACCGCGCCAATGATAAACAGCACCAAACGCAACATAAGTACAATCTGCATTTTTAGCGGGTCTTTCTTTGCCCGCTCAAACTTGTTTTTGTTGTAGTACTTATATAAATAATAGGTGATTGCATAAGATACCGCAAATATTATTGCCGAGGTTATTGCAAAAATAAAAACTCCGTTTTCAAAATCTGCGCCCTTTTCCTGCAAAACCACAAAGCCCGCAAGTATTAAAAAAGCAAAAGCAAGCTTCAAAAATAATCGATAAATTATTAGCATAGCCTTTGTGCTTTTTTGATTTATGTTAGATGACTTTCCCATACCCTTCTCCAAATCGTTTTTTATATTATAGCACATATTTTTATTTTATCTATTTATTTTATATATTTTATTTTTTTTATTTTTAAGATTTTTCTTTTTTCTTACGAAAAAAGTAAATTCTAAAAACAAAATATAAAAAAATATAAAACAAAATATAAAAAAATATAAAACAAAAATATAAATATAAAATTAGCCATAAAATGCTTGCACATTCGTGCAAGTGCGGGGGAAACATTTCCCCCTGCACCCCTCTGGGTGGGATGACCCACCATGGCATGGTCAATACTTGGGTGCTTATTGCACTTTAGTATTCTTTTTGTATTTTGTAGTTTAGTACTAAAAAAAATTTACTTTTGGCGAAAGCCAAAAGCAAAATTCTTTTGTTTTTAGTACTAAAGATGGCTAGTATCCCTATAAGACCACGGGTTCAAGGGCGAGAGCCCTTGGACTGGGGTTATAGGGGATGGCAAATCCCCTAGAAAAACTAGAAAATCCCCTAGAAAAATAAATATCCCCTAGAAAAACTAAAAAATCTAGAAAAGCAAAAAACTATGAAAGTTTGCTATCTTTAAGTTGCTTTAGCCGTTCTTTATCCTCGCTAGACACCCTAAAGCTATCTCGACACTTGCTAACAGTCTTTGCTAAAACAAAATCGTTTATAAAATCTTGCCTTAAAAACTCATCAGTCAAATCGCGTTGCTTTATGTAAGCCTCGCAAAGAAACCACGCCACGCACATATTAACATAGTACTCTTGCTCGCCCTTTAATTTTTTGATAAGTTCAAATGCTTGCAAAGTGCTATCTTTGCTATTAAGATTGCTAAACAAAATTCGCACGCCAATGCGCCTAGCATAAGGGCGCAAATCTACAATTAACTCACCTGCTAAATTCAAAAATTTACTTTGTTCACTCGGCTTAAAACTAAATTCTAAGGAATCGCAACTAGCCCAATTATCTACATACGGTATGTACCTATATAGTAGCGTCCTAAAAGTTTCAAAGTCCTTTACTTTGCTTAACACCTTGGCATAAATTATAGTGTTTTCGTAATGCTCAAAAGTTTCGTTGTTTAGATATTCTAGATAATCGCCCTTTAGCACCTGTTTAGCAATGTCCTTTAGCACCTGTGTTTTTACAACATACATAGGCATATTTGTCCTTATAATGTTGCGCGACCACTGCTCCTTTTCGGGCATAGCGTTGCGTAAAAGCACCTTTTCTATTTCCTCTTTATCCATATATCCCTCATTCAATAATTATAATATCGCCATAAAAAAGTTCCTCTACAAACTCCACTTCATCCTGATTTAGCGCTTTTGTAAGGTAGTACCTACCGCGCAATTCGCGCTGAAAGTAGTATTCATCCCCAATATGGCAAAATTCAATGTAATTTATTTCATCATTGTATTGCAATTCAATAATCAACTCTGTTTGCCCTACCTTGATGTTCCCGTTCTCTTGCGCATCAAGCAAATCGCTATAAATATCGCGCCCGCTAAATCTATCAACAAATTCACCTAATTCCGCACTATCAGTGCACCTGACAGTGCGTTCGCCATCGCTTATCAAAATAACTTCCACTGTTCTTGCGCTAAACAAGGACACTCCGCTCCCGCACGCGCAAAGCAATAGCGCAGAGAATAATGCTACAAACAAAAAACTTACTTTATAAATCATACTTTTCCTCGTTAGTTTATTTAAGTTTTCTGATATAAGTTTACTTTTACGCAAGTAAAAAGCAATTATAGCAAAAAATATAAAGTAAAACAAAAAATATTGAGGCGTTAGTGTATTTGATTTTTATATAAACTCAAACATTTTGCAAAGCTCTATAAAAATTAAACGAGCAAAAACAATAACATGCTCGTTTAATAAAAACTAGAATTTAATATTGTCCTCAATAAATTTTTGGAGGCTATCCACAGGCAAAGTAATCTGCTCCATAGTATCCCTATCGCGCACAGTAACGGTGTTTTCGCTTAAAGTGGCATCATCCACAGTAATGCAATAAGGCGTACCAATTTCGTCCTGACGCCTATAGCGCTTGCCAATACTGCCCGTTTCGTCATAAGTAGCCGAGCAGAACTTGCAAACATCGGCAAAAATCTGCTCTGCCTTTTGCGAATGATTCTTTTTAATCAAAGGCAACACCGCAAACTTGTACGGGGCAAGCGCCTTGTGCACCTTTAATACAATGCGCTTTTGCCCATCTTGTAGTTCCTCCTCGCAGTACGCATCCATAAGCACGGCAAGCGTAAGCCTTGTAAGCCCAACCGCAGGCTCTATGCAGTACGGCACATACTTTTCATTGGTAACAGGGTCGGTGTACTCCAAGTTCACCCCACTATACTTCATGTGCTGGTTTAAGTCGTAATCTGTTCTATCAGCAAGCCCCCAAAGTTCGCCCCAACCAAAAGGAAACTCGTATTCAAAATCGGTAGTAGCCTTGCTATAAAAGCAAAGTTCTTGCGGGCTGTGGTCGCGCAAACGCAAGTTCTCCTTCTTTAGCCCAAGCGAAAGCAAAAAGTTATAAATAAAATCTTTCCAATAAGCAAACCACTCTAAATCGGTGCCGGGTTTGCAGAAAAACTCCAACTCCATCTGCTCGAACTCGCGCGTACGAAAAATAAAGTTGCCGGGCGTAATCTCGTTTCTAAACGATTTACCTATCTGCCCAATGCCAAACGGCACGCGCTTGCGCATAGAACGCACAATGTTCTTAAAGTTTACAAACATACCTTGCGCGGTCTCGGGACGCATATAAATCTCGCTCGTCTTATCCTCTACCACGCCCTGAAAGGTCTTAAACATAATATTAAATTGCCTTATCTTTGAAAAATCGCTCTTGCCACAAATAGGACAATTTATTTTATGCTCAAACACAAAGTTTTCCAGTTCCTCATCAGTCTTGCCGTTCGGGTCAAAGTCAATATCGGTGTGTTTTTTTAGATAATTTTCTATCAAATGGTCAGCGCGGTGGCGCGATTTGCAGTTTTTGCAGTCCATAAGCGGGTCGGTAGCGCTTTTGATGTGCCCGCTTGCCTCCCACACTTTAGGGTTCATTAAAATTGCGCTTTCAATGGCAACATTCAATGGGTTTTCCTGAATAAATTTTTTGAACCACGCATCGCGGACATTAGCTTTTAGCAACACGCCCAGTGGGCCGTAGTCCCACGAATTTGCCAATCCGCCATAAATTTCACTGCCCTGAAAGACAAATCCATTATCTTTGCAGTACGCCACAATTTTATCCATAGTAATATCTTTGTTCATAATCGTTCACCCAGTCTATTCCATCCAAGCCACACCAACCGCAGGACCCACATGGCTAGTAACCACGGGGCAAATTAGCCCCTGCAAAATTGTATGGTTCGGGAATCTCTCTTTCAATTTTTCCTGTATTTCCGCAAAATATTTGGAGCCCGCAGCGCAACAAGCGTAAATCTTTTTGGCTGTCTCTGGCACACGCGCCACCAAAAATGGTATAGCCTTTGCCACACCCAGCACCTTTCTAACGCAAACCAAAGTGTTCTCTCGGAACGATAAAATCGGTTTAATTTTTAATATCTCGCCAATTTTGGCGCTAACTTTGCTCAGCCTACCGCCACGGCGCAAGTACTCAAGGTTATCAGGGCAAAAGCAAATTTCCACCTTTTTGATGTTGTTGTAGATGTTCTCCACAACCTGTTCGCGCGTAAGCCCGCTTTCAATGTCCTTAATAGCCTCCTCAATAAGCGCAAGCCCCATCTGACTGCAACTTTGCGTATCTACAACGCTAATTTTTTGATTTGCGCCCTCCACAAGCGAAAGCGCAGTAGTTGCGCCGTTCGATGTGCCAGATAGCGCCGAGCCAATGCAAAACACAATGGCCTCGTTGCCATCATCTATAACTTTTTGGTAGGCATCGGCAAACTCTTGCACCGATGGCTGTGTAGTTTTAGGAAACTCCGAACTAGCAAGCATTTTATCATAAAATTCTTGATAAGTATCAGGCGTGCCTTCTACATACTCCTCATCCCCCAAATTAATTTTTAAGGAAATAATTTTAATATCGTATTTATCTCGCATTTCTTTCGAAACTGATAATGTCGAATCTGTTATAATTTTAATCATTTTTAACCTTCCATAATAGCCTATAACGCAATAATTAGCAAGTTCCTATAAAATAATATATGTTTATTAAAGCAACTTTGAAATTATCAAACATAAGCCTTTATATTATATTATAATTTTTATAAAAAAACAATCATATTTGATTGCATAATTAAATTTATCGCATTTTGTTTTTGTTTTATGGTAAAAATTATGTCATATTTTGTATAAAAATAGGATATTGTGTCGAAATCAATTTTTTTTATAAATTTTAGTATAAAAAATATTTACAAACACAAAATAATGCCGAGGAGGTTAATATGAAATTTAGATCAGGCGAAACAGCGCCTCAATCAGGTCAGTACAAAATGCTAGATGAGAATGGCGAAGTTATCAACATCGTAGACCTTCAAAAAGGTCAAACATTCCCACCTACTCCTAGTAGTTCTTGTCATTTTGAACAAGCCTAACAAAATGTTCTATGCACTTTCTTTACGCGCACTAATTTTTTAGTGCGTTTTTTATTTTGTTTTATTATTTATTTTTATTATTTTTTATTTTTATAATTTTTAAGATTTTTCTTTTTTCTTACGAAAAAAGTAAATATCTTAAATAAAATATAAAACAAAAATATAAATATAAATTAAATATAAATTAACCATAAATTAACCATAAAATGCTTGCACTTATGTACAAGCGCGGGGGAAGCATTTCCCCCTGCACCCCTCTGGTGCGATGGCGCACCCCCGTGGGCATAAGTGAGTGCTAGTATTTGTTTTTATTTTCTATTTGTGTGGTACTATAAATGCGCACCTATAGTTGCCCCACCATGGCGTGGTCATAAGTTGAGTGCTGATTTGTGCTTTAATATACTATTCGTTGTAAGTGCTAATGCAATGTTAGGGGGCGCACTCCCATGGTCTTGGCTTAGGTACTTATATATAGTATGGTTTTCTATTTTTGATTAATGCGATTATGAACACTATTTTGTCCCACGCATTCCCGTGCATAGTGTGCTTATATGGTATACAGCAAAATTTTAGCACTAAAAATTTACTTTTGGCGAAAGCCAAAAGCAAAATTCTTTTGTTTTTAGTACAAAAGTTGGCAAGTTTCTATAAGACCACAGGTGCAGGACAATTGTCCTGCTACTAGGGTCCTAGGGGATGGAAAATCCCCTAGAAATATCCTAAAATCCCCTAGAAAAAAATCCCTAGAAAAAAAGTCCGCGCAAAAGCGCAGACTAAATTTTGTATAAAATCGATTATTTTTCAATATCAGTGTTTTTAGGTTTACCCTCTCTAGCCTCATTTTCGCGTCCAATGCTAGTGTACGGGCGAACATATACTTTATCTAAAACATGCAAAGTAGATTGATATTGTTTAGGCTCCTCAACTTTTTCATCTTTTTTAATATCTTTGTTTACATCTTTAATAACTTTTTGCATAATCTCAACTCCCTCCACTCCATTATCAAAATTTTTTTCAATCACATCAAAAAGGTCATCCATATTCTCTTTTGCTAAATTAGTTTGAACAATATTCCATAAAATTTCATCATACTTGCCATCATATTCCTTAAAATTTTTGTAGTTTCGTACAGCAAGCGGTTTAATGCCAAACTGCTCTTTAGCATCAAACAGATTAATAACATCATCGTAAACCTGACTTTCAATAATATGAGTAGGTTTTTCGATAGGTTGAGGCACAATAGCAATAATAACCCCATACCCCGATTGCGCAGTTTTTAGGTCTGTCATACCCCACTCTTTGGCTTTTTCCAAATTGTAAAGCCCAGCAGCATAAAAAGCAGTATGTCCATCATCCCCTATTCTATGTGCAAAACCAGCCACCTTTAAGTTTTTCTTTTTCATATCACGGAAAAGCGCATCTCTAACTTCTTTATAAGTGCAGTTAAAGTACTCCCTCTGCGAATCAATGGCAGTGATATAAGCATTTACATAAGATTTATAATTATCTACTTCCTTAGGCTCAATGGCGCCCATAGCGCTCTGAATTAGCGCAATCTCGTAGCGCCCCTCAACAGCAATAGCATCCTTGTTCAATTTTTTAAGTTCCTCAGTAGTCATAATACCCTAATCTCCTTTAGTTAAGAGTATTTTACCATATCAAACCCGCTTTGTCAAGATGCACAGCAAAAATAAATTTATAATTATTAATAGAACATATTTATGCTAAATGCACCGTTAATAGAGCACAGCAAAATATTTTTGCAAAATGTACTGTTAATAGAGCACAACAAAATATTTTTGCAAAATGTACTGTTAATAGAGCACAGTAATTTTTTTTGCTAAACAACAATAGAGTTATTGAAATTTTTCATAGATGCCGTAATAGTGATATAAATATCTGTATCCACAACCTGCAAAAGCTTAACATTTTTATAGCCGTTGCTAAAATCTAAATTGTCGTTATCTTGATAGCCTACTTGCGTAAAATAATTTTTTGTGCTAACAATAAACCTAACACTGCCCGCCGTTTGTGGCACACTAAATGTAAGCGCCCCGCTCAACACAGCCTGATTTGTAATGGCATCATCTACAACCAAGTAAATAATTGCATCACTATTTTCTTGCGCATAAATATTTATCGTAGCACTAGGCACAGTGTAGAATGCGCGCAAAACAGGGAAACCGCCGTTTTCACCATCAATAATCGTCCAAACCGAATTGCTCGCCGTATCGCTTAAAAGCGCAATGTCCCAATCGTTTGTCCAATCTAAGACGCCCTCACTTGTATAATTGATAATGTTTTGCGTACCTGCCAACTTGCTTATTAAGTCGACATCATTCCCATCGCCATTATCATTGGGGTAATTATAGTAACCGTTGGTTATAACATAAAAGTTTTCAGCTACTCCGCCAGTAATATCAATAGCTTCAGCACTTTCAACCGCACTAAAACAATCTAAACTTGAATTGCCAAGATACAAATTGGCTGTCCCCCGAGCGTCTACAACAAGCGCCCCAATATTATAAGAATTTGCAATTGTTGTGGCATAACCTATACCATAAACATTACCTGCTCCATCATCGGTTTTGCATGAAATAGTACCACGATTATAACAATTTATAATTGAATTCGCATACCCGATACCACATGCACAAGGGTGTGATTCCCCTCTATTTGAATACCCTTTTATGTTGCCTTCATTATAGCACTGCGATACAGTTGCCCCACCATAACCTACAATTCCTCCTATGTAAACGAGGCTATCACTATGATTTTGTGCATAAAGTTCTCCTTGAGAAATATTTCGGCACCTAAAAATTGTGCCAGCGGAAGCATAGCCAACTATGCCACCTACATAAGTGCCCAAAATATCATAATTAAGCTTCACAGATAGACCTACCTTCCAATTAACTCCTAAATTTTGAACTACTGCACCACTAATATATCCAAAAAAACCACCATGACAAGAACTCTCTATCAGAATTGCACTTTCAAAAGTAACAGTGTGCCCTGCGCCATCAAAAGTGCCTTGATATGCATTTGTATCGTCTATACCTATAGGTGTCCAAGTGATACTGCTAACAGATATATCACCCCCAAGTTGCGCATAAATGCCACTTACCCAGTATTTTTCACTGTTTGCCGAATTAGCAAATGCCATAAGGTCAGCCTCATCCTCTATAATGTAAGGGTTGCCCTCAGTGCCAGCGCCCGAAATTGTGCCACTCACAGCAAAACTCTTTGGCAAATTTTCAACACAACAAAATGATATAATCAGCGCAACCACAAACGCCAAAAGCCACACGAGCAACGCAAGTGTAGCAGTCTTTGTATTTTTATTTAGTTTTGTAACAAATTTTGCGTTCTTATTTATTGGGTTAGAACTAAATACCCCCTCCCCCCCCCTACCTTTTTGCGATTATAAAACATATGTTCCTTTGCTCCTTTTTCACTTGTATTTTATAACTTAGTATAGCACATATTTTATAATATAATCAACTGTTTTTTATATATATGCTCATATTTATTCAATGGCGCACCTCCATAATCTTTGTATTAAACATAGTTCTGTACTTAACCACACTTTGAACTGTGCGGGACTGTGCGAACTATGTATGCGATAGCGCCCCCAGTGTGCTTATGGTACACAGATAAATTTTAGCACTAAAAAAATTCCTTTTTCGTCAGAAAAAGAAATTATATTTTTGTTTTTAGTACAAAAGTTGGCAAGTAGTATAAGACCACAGGTGCAGGACAATTGTCCTGCTACTAGGGTCCTAGGGGATGGAAAATCCCCTAGAATTAAAACATAGTAAATGGAAAATCCCCTAGAAAAAAGCATAGTACATAGAAAAACTAAATCAAAACAACTTTGATGTAGTTCTTTTTACCGCGTTTTAGCAATAAGCCCTTTTCGCCAAAATCGTTTTGCGTAACCACCCTATCCACATCAGTGACCTTTTCGCCATTAAGACTAACCGCGTTTTGCTCAATCATACGGCGCGCCTCAGACTTAGATGCAAAAAAGCCAACTTCCGCCATAAGGTCTACAAGTTTGATGCCCCCGTTCAATTTATCCTTTGCAAACTCAACGCTAGGAGCATCGTCAAAGTTATCCTGCTTAAACATCTCAAGCGAAATTTTTAGCGCATCATCCGCATCATCCTTGCCGTGAATAAATTTGGTAATCTCGTAAGCCATTTTTTGCTTAGCAACGCGAATATCGCCCTTCATCAGTTCCTCGATTTCGGCTAGTGGCACATTTGTAAGCAACTTTAGCATTTTTTCAACATCTTTATCCTGAATATTGTAAAAATATTGATAAAAATCAAACGGACTCATCTTTTCTTTTAGCACCCACACAGCGCCCTTTTCGGTTTTGCCCATTTTTTTGCCCTCGGAGTTTGTCAAAAGCGGAATAGTTAGCGCCTGAAAAGCCTCCTCGTCCTTGCCCTCAAGATTGTTTATTTTTCTGCCATAGTCTGCGCCCGCCAAAATGTTTGCCCACTGGTCGCTACCGCCAATTTGCAGTACGCACCCGTAGTGCCTGTTAAGGTAGAAAAAGTCGTACGCCTGCATCAACTGATAACCCATTTCAAAAAAGGTCAGCCCGCCCTCGTTAAGGCGCGTTTTGCAAGCATCGCTAGCAAGCATTTTGTTCACATTAAAGTGTACCGCCACCTCGCGCATAAACTCGATGTACTTAAAGTCCTTAAACCAATCGTAGTTGTTCACAATAATCGCAGGATTATCACCATCCATTTTCAAAAATTGCCCTATAATGCGCTTTACGCTGTTTAGGTTGTGGTTGATAAAATCTTGCGTAACCATTTTGCGCATATCGGTTTTGCCAGTCGGGTCGCCAATCATAGCAGTGGCTCCGCCAATAAGCACTATAACCCTGTGCCCATAGTCTTGCATTTTGCGCAATACTATTAAAGGAAAGCAGTGCCCTATGTGCAAACTATCCGCTGTCGGGTCGATGCCCATATATATGGTGCGCGGTTCGCCATCTAATATTTCTCTTATCTTTTGCTCGTCTGTCATTTGATAAAAGTATCCGCGCTCTTTTAATTCGTCAAATAAACTTTTCATTTTTTATCCTCTTTGCTTTTTCGTTTACCCCCTATTTTAGCATACTTTTTGCATTTTTATATCTTTTTTTATTATTTTTTTATAATTTTATTTTTATTTTTTATTATTTATATTTTTATTATTTATATTTTTATTATTTATAATTTTTCTTTTTGCTTGCGCAAAAAGTAAAACTAAAACAATAAATAAATTAATTAAAAATAATAAATCATATAAAATATAATTTTGTACAATTTCGGGGAAAAGCCTTTTTCCCCGCACCCCTTCGGCAAGGACGGGCGTCCTTGACCTATGGTCTTAACTTTGTGCTTATTTGAATTTTTGTATTCTATTATAGTAAGTACCATCGCGTAAATTATTAAGTTTGCCAACCACTAAACTACAAGTAGAAAACTAAAAAATAGCCTAATACTTCCTTTGCCCACGGGGGTGCGCCAAACTTAAAACACGCTTACTACAAAATACAAAAAGAGTACTAAAGTGCAAATAAGCACCCAATTATTGACCACGCCATGGTGGGGCAAAATCTAGTTCGCATTTTTAGTGCCTACAAATAGAATACTAAAACAAATACTAGCACTCAACTTATGACCACGGGGGTGCGCCCCCTAACTTTGCATTAGCACTTACCATCAATAGTATATTAAAGCACAAATTAGCACTCAAGCAAGACCACGCCATGGTGGGGCATCCCACCCAGAGGGGTGCAGGGGGAAATGTTTCCCCCGCGCTTGCACGCAAGTGCAAGCATTTTATGGATAATATTATATTTATTTTTTTGTTTTATATTTTGTTTTTAGAATTTACTTGCACGCAAGTGCAAGAAAAATCTTAAAAAATAAAACAAAAAAATAAAAAAATATAAAAATTAAATTATATTTCTGTTAAAATAGCATTTAGTAGCGCCCTAAACTTATCTTTAACCGCCACCGAATTTTCCAAAACCTCGCTGTGCGAAGGCGCAGAATCTGCAAGCCCCGCCCCCATATTGGTTACATTCGAAATAGCCATAACGCGCATACCCGCGTGGTACCCCGCAATAGCCTCGATAGCCGTGCTCATACCGCAAGTATCCACGCCCAGCCCCCTAAAAGCGCGCACCTCAGCAGGCGTCTCGTAAGTTGGACCCGATGTCTGAGCAAATATGGCATCGTTCAATTCAATGTTCAACTGCTCCGCCACCCTGTGCGCAATGCCACGCAATTCGGCATCATAAAGATTGTTTAGTGATAAAAACCTCACTCCCAAATCGTTGTAGTAGGTGCCTATCAAAGGGTTGTACCCCGTCAAATTAATGTGGTCAGCAATCAACGCAAAAGTGTTTACCGCAAGTTTAGGGTTGATACTGCCCACCGCGTTTGTAAGCACCAAAATCTTTGCACCCAAGCCCGCCATAACATACTCAGGAAACACCACCTGATGCATAGGATACCCCTCGTAGTAGTGCACACGCCCTTGCATTATGCAAACATTTTTATCCGCAATTTTGCCAAACACAAAACGCCCCTTGTGCCCCGCAACTGTCGAGCGCGGAAAGTTTGGTATATCCTTGTATTCAACAAATGTAGCATTTTCTATGCCCTCAGCAAACTCTCCAAGCCCCGAGCCAAGCACCAGCGCAACATCTACATCCCCCTTATAAAATTGCCTGATGTAAGCCACCGCCTCATTAACTTCTTTTTGCATACTATTCTCCTTAAAATTAATTTATTAACAATTTTGTATTTTTTATTAAAATTGTGTTATGCACAAATTCACACTTTTCACATCCTTCCCGCATATTTTTGCGCTTAAAGCCAATAAACCCATATGCTATGCTATAAATTTTGAATTCTGCCCAACCCAAAACTATAAAACATTTCATTTGTTTTGTAAATTCATTATATTATACAAAATTGTATTTTTTATTTTATTATATTTTCACAATACTAAAAATTATATTTTACCGCCTTGCACTAGCCACTTTAGCGCACTCTCGCCCACAAAAGCAAAGCCATCAATAGTGCCCATATTTTGCGCCGATGTCCACAACTTGTTGTACATCAAAACAGGCGTAAACTCGCGCGAGTGGTCGGTGGATGGCGTTGTAGGGTCATTGCCGTGGTCGCCCGTAATTATCAACAAATCGTCCTCATCCATCCTTTCTTTAATTTTAGGCAAAAATGCATCCACCCTTTGTAGCGCCCCCACATAGCCATCTATGTCGTTGCGGTGCCCATAAAGCTGGTCGGTATCAATCAAATTAACAAACACAATGCCATCAAACTTTTCGTTTAGCAAACTGTATGTCATTTCTAAACTTTCGGCATTGTTTGTGGTCTTGTGCGTCTCACTTATGCCCTTAAAATTAAAAATCTCGGCAATCTTGCCAACCCCCACCGTTTTGTAGCCTAGCGCCAAAGCCCTATCCAAAACAGAATTGTGCGGAGGCGTTATAGCAAAGTCCTTGCGCTCGCCCGTCCTATAAAACTCGCCCGCCTCATTTGTATCAAACGGACGCGCAATCACGCGCTGTATATGATAATCTCTGTTCATCCTTTCGCGCACGCGCTTGCACATATCGTAAATTTGGTCAAGCGAATAAACGCTCTTGTGCACCGCAAACTGTAAAACGCTATCAGAACTACTATACAAAATAGGATACCTTGTTTTTATATGCTCCTGCCCAAGCTCCACAATAATCTGCGTGCCACTTGCCGAATGATTGCAAAGCGTAGGGCCAACTTCCTCCTGCACCGCGCGCACAACATCCGCATCAATCTCGTGCGGAAACGCCTGATAAACCTCGTGCGTCTCAATGCCCATCATCTCCCAGTGCCCAGTAAGGGTATCCTTGTTTATGCTCTTTTCACGCAACTTGCCAAACTTGCCAACAACATCCTCGCACCTATCTAAATCTAAGCCATCAATGTTGTCTAGCCCCAGCTTGCGCAAATTAGGCAATGTAAAATCTCTCGCCTTTTTCAGGTTGCCATAGGTGTTGGAGCCTACATCGCCAAACTTATCAGCATCCTCAGCCTCCCCCACACCAAAACCATCCAAAACTAAAATTATGCTTTTCATAATAATCTCCTAAATTTAGTTTTTAATAAAAAAGAAAATAAGGTAAACCCTCAATCTCTACGCCCCATAAGATTATAGTAATATAATACACAAATATTAAATTTTAGTCAACTCAATTATAGCCTTAGCTTTCAAATTATAAACGTATTTAGCCTTGCCACTAAAAAGCCACTAAAATCCCACTATAAATTCTAATTAGAAAACTAAAATGCATAAAAAATTGGGGTCTTTATTATTAATGGGTTATAGCAAGTTAACTCTTTTCGCTAAATTTTTGCTATCCCCCACGAATAATATAGAACCCAAAATTTTTCTATAGTCAATATAGAGATATCAATGTAGTTGACCATTTAATACTCCACACCAACATTTTACATAGCATCAAAAAGTCTTTACTATTAATGTTCCGACTTTTGCTAAACTCTTTCTGCTAAATATTTATTAACCCCACTAAATGTATAGAACTTAAAAAAGGGCGTAGTTAAAAAGTGAACCCCGTTGAGTCCACTTCAATCACAGCCCAATTTATTTAATAAATATAATAGGTATAATCTTTTAATATATAGTACTATCCGTTTTGCCCATATTTTACGCCAGCTAAACCAATATATTATCATCTGTATTTGCATTGTATCTATTTTTCTGTTCAATTAAACATCTAGCCCTTCCTTAAAAATTAGCTCGCCCTGCTTTAGGAACCAAC
>CALVJT010000053.1 GCA_944332315.1 uncultured Clostridia bacterium | reverse complement strand
AAAAAAAAAAAAAAAAAAAAAAAAAAAAAAAAAAAAAAAAAAAAAAAAAAAATAAAAAAAAAAAAAAGGAGGGGGGGGGGGGGGAATAGATAGTTCTAACCCAATAAAATGGAACTATAAAAAAGGTACAAAAAATAAAAATAATAATAAAATTGCTACACAAGCACTGCTTGTGTGGCTTTTGGCAGTTTGCTTAGCTCTTACTATGCTAATAATGCTACTAAGCAATACAAATGGTAGCGAATTAAACACGGCAACCGCTGTAGAAACAGTAGTAGATACAGGTGGCGAGGAGCCTTTTACAGTAGGTGACGGTAGTTCTGGCAATCCATATCAAATAAGCACTCCAATGCAATTAAGATATTTAAGCAACACTAGCAATAGTAATCTATGGAGTTCCTCATTTATTTTAATGAACGACATTACTATTACTACTGATACTTGGACTCCTATTGGCTTACTTGACGACTATTTAGACCCTGAAATTTTTTCTTCTGAATCTTTTACTGGGAACTTTAATGGCAATAACCATGTTATTACATTTGAAAAATCGGTTACAATCAATCATGCATTTGCTGGATTGTTCGCTTGCATTGGAGAAGGGGCAATTATACAAAACCTTGGAGTAAACTGGCAGGGCGGAATGACTGTTACCCTTGATGATAGTATTTATGCAGGTGGAATTAGCGGATGTGCTTTAAGCTCAACATTGATAAGTAATTGTTTTACTTCTGGAGCTATCAGTGCTACTGTTAATCCTGTGGAATCTCCTTATGCTTATGTTGGTGGGATAGTAGGCTATGTTGAAACAATTAGTTATGAACTAATCATAGATAACTGCTATAATACTGCAACTATTAATGCAACTGGTGGGCTCAATTATGCAGGAGGAATTGTTGGGTATTTTAATGATGATGGACAATCTGAAATTAATAATTGCTATAATACGGGCGAAGTAAATGCAGTAACACAGCAAGGATCAACTTATGCGGGTGGAATCACTGGTTGTTTATATTGTTATTCTGAAACAATTATATCTAAATGTTATAATAGAGGTGAAATTAATTCTAAATCTTTTTCTGAGGCATTTGCTGGCGGAATTATAGGTGTTTTGGCAGGTTATGGTGGGATTGGTTGCAGTAATTGTTATAATGTCGGGGATATATCGGGGGGTGACATAAATGATCGTACATCTGATCAATATTTGGGGGGCTTAATAGGCGGATCATGTTCTAACGAAAACGATAACGAAGGAGTAACGGGAACAATTAACAATTGCTACAACACGGGTTCCATCGCTTCTAGTCAGCCGGACTCTAGTGGTGTTGCTATTGGGGGGATTGCTGGGGAAATTACCAATAGCACAATAACTAACTGCTTTAGTTTGCTCGATTCCGCGAATGACATATATGCTCATGGCACATCAAATGATATTGGTGGGATAGTGGGTAGTGGGTTAGATAATACAAATAAGGATACAACTAATTGTTTTTATAATATAACCCCAACTAAAGCCAATAATAATTTTGGTACGCTTGTAGAGGATAGCAATGGGGAAACTTTACTATCTGCTATGCAAGATATAGAAAGTTTTACAAGCGAAAATGGTAGTTTTTTAGTAGGTGAAACGACATACGCTTGGAATACAACTACATCATACGCTTGGAATTTTTCTACCATTTGGGGCGTAAACCCTAATTATAATGAAGGCTTACCTGATTTGCGTGCTTTTTACGATAACTACACTATAACATATCAATATAGTCAAAGTGATACTTCTCAAAATCAAACACAAACGATAAATCAATTAGACCATTTAGAGTATACAAACACATACTTTCCACGCGAGGGCTATACTTACACACAATGGACGGATGGCGAGAACTACTATGATGTTGGCAGTTTAATTAATTTAACTGATAACATAACTGTTTGGCCTGTGTGGGTAGAGGTAGCAATAGATTTTACAATCACACTCAATCAATCTACTGAAAGCACAGGCACACCAAACAATATATTTGTGTATTTAGTTGTAAATGATAGTGTAGTAAAACAAAGCTTTTTGAGCAGTGGGTTAGTATTAAGTGCGCAAGCAACGGCAAGCAGTACTATATCTATAATAGTGACAGGCGGATATATGACAAGCGTCACTCTTACAGGGGAAAATGGCGAGCAGGTGGGCAATAGGTTTGTTTTGAATGATTTATCGCATACTAGCATAACTATCACCTATATGGTAACTGTGCCAAATACTAACACGGGCTTTAATAACTCGATTATAATTTAGTGTACAAAAGTCAGTGTTTGATTTGCTTAAATTTTGTTTTTTGAAATAGGTAATTTATAAAAAGCAAAATTTTCAAAAAAAGCATAAAAATTGGTGAATAATATTTTTATTATTGCTAATATTATTATTGTTGGATGTTTTGTTGAAATTTTAAATTTTTAGTGGACTTAAAACTTAATAAATTATGCACTTATTTATAAATTTAATTTGATATTTTGTATAAATATTTATTCAATTTAGAAAAATTAAACTTAAAATAAAAACTAAACATACTTTTTGATTGCAGATAAAACACAAATTTGCTGAACTTATTCGACTAAAATGTGATTATAAATTTTAATTGCATCTCAACAAGTATAAGCTCTACTTGAGCAATTAAAGAAAGGCGATTTTATACGCACAACTCCTTTTCGCTTGTAATAAGATACGCATTTTTGGGACGCAAAAAATTTGAATGGAGCAAAATGTTCAACACCAATAATAGGTTAGTAAAACTAATCAATAAAGCAGATAACTAAACTATGGTTATCTGTTTTTATATTTGGTTCTATAATACCGTGGTGGGGTGTAGCAAAAATTTAGAGGAAAGAATTTGGCAAAAGTTAGAGTTTATAACTCACTATACTCCTATTAATAATAAAGGACCTATATATTGCTTTGTTATAATGGTGGGGCAAAAAGTTATAAGTTTTTTATTTGCCACATTTTTGACTAGCTACCACAATATTAAAGAAACTTTATATTTCTATTCAAAATTTTGGAGTTTATTTTTCTATATGGTAAATATACCTAAATTATGGCAAGTTGTACTTAAATTAAAATTACTTATGCCTCGATATAAATTGTAGAGAAAGGTAAGCACGAAAAACAAGATTATCTAAATTGACTTTATATTGATATTATGCTAAAATTTATACATAATAGATTGAGGTGATAAGTGAATAAAATTTTGCAAGCGTTGGTGGCGATATTTATAGGCGCCATTATAGCCGTAGGCTTTGTTGGCTGTGGCGAAAGTAAAAACAACAATAACGAGCAACCTAGTGATCAAGGCAAGGCGCTATATTCGAATGAGGTGTACTATGATAAATTGCTTGATTCAGTATCTGATATGCCTACATCATACACCATAGTATTCAGTAACAGTCTAAAAAATAGCACTGCGAGTGGCGAGGTTATCGAAAACACAAACGAGAAGTACTTAAAAGATGGCAAAAAAAATAGATACTATAGCATAGTATCTACAGATAACGGGCTAGAAGGGGATGGCTTAGAGCAATCAAGTGTGGAAAAGTGGATACAGCAGGCTGGCGCACGCTTTGTGGAATATACAAAGGAAACAGAAACTGGCAGAGAAGCGCAACTTTCTGCTAAGCAAGTTTCGAGTGACCACGTAATTAATTATAATGGAGTTACTTTGCAGGGTTTATTGCTAGATTGCTTTGGCTTTGAGCCCGCTATTTTGCCTGATACATACGACGAATTTAGGTTTGAGCTTGTTGACACTCTTGAGGAAGCTTTAAGCTTTTGGGGTATTGAGACCAATAGTACAGAGCCAAATTTAACAATGACATTTAGTACGCTGGATAGTATTCATACGCTAGATTGTAGTTTGGTTTTTGAAAGTGATGGGGGTAACTTTTATCTTACATTTGCTATAACATATTCGGATACCATTATGCAGAGTATAACCTTTAGTGTTCAAACTAGTGGGGGCGAAAATGCTATGGAAAGTAAAAGTAGCGGAGCTTTGCAAATTAGCGATGTATTCGATAGCGAACAATATGTTGCAATAGACAATAGCGAATTTGCTGGTGTAGAAGTGGATGATGTTTATTATTCAGAAAACAATATAGTTTATATAAATGGGCATCGAATGGGGGATGAAATAGGTATCCAGTACAATGGCAATGTTTTGAGTGTTTTGGAACAATATGATACTCTTTACGATTTAGGCGAAGCAATATCAGTTTCGTGGTTTTTAGATAGCGGATACACACAACCAGTTACAAGTGAAACGCTAAAAAAATCGTATGAACAAAACTTTTATGCACGAGTTAATGTATCTAGTGAGTATGCTTTAATAATAGTAAGTGGCGTAAATGTGAAAAATGACTATGCTTTTATTACGCAGGAATCACGCTTTGATGTTTTTGAAGAAATTGGACATTCTGAGCTAGATAAAATCTATCAAAATGGAATACAAGTTGTAGCACCTTTTATTGTAGAACCTGGGCTAATTTATTATCTTGAACTAATAAGAGAATATATAATATAATTACAAACTTAGCATAAGTATTATGGGGAAACTCGTTTTTTGCACTCTTTGGCTTGAACAAGCACATAGATGGCAAAAGGCGAGTTTTTTATTTGATTTTATGCAAATGTTGGTGTTAACTATTGCAGAATAGATAAAATTTGACTCAACCTATATCAATACCCCAAAATTGATTATAAAAACATTGCTTAAGAAATAGTTTGCGTAATTTGAGTACTAAGGTATGAGAATTTATTATACTTTACCTATATTTATAACTAATATTGCTTAAACAGTTGTTAAATCGTCAAAAATTTGTTATAATTGTACAAAATTCAATTTAGAGGTTTAATATGAACTTTATCACAAGATTATTTAGTTCCGATAATGCCAGAGCACTGGAAAAGATAGAAAAAGTTATCAGCAAAATAGAGGCGCTGGATGAGGAATACACACAAAAAACTGATGAGCAACTTGCTCAAAACACGCAGATATTCAAAGAGCGCTTACAAAACGGCGAAACCCTTGATGATATTTTGCCCGAAGCTTTTGCTACTGTGCGTGAGGCAGCAAAAAGAGTGCTTAATATGAAGCCTTACCACTGCCAACTAATTGGTGGCGTGGTTTTGCATCAAGGCAGAATTGCCGAAATGAAAACGGGTGAAGGTAAAACTTTGGTATCTACGCTTCCAGCGTACTTAAACGCATTGACGGGCAGGGGCGTACATGTTGTAACTGTAAACGAGTACTTGGCAGAGCGTGATGCGCAATGGATGGGCAAGGTACACAAGTTTCTTGGCTTAACTGTGGGCGTGACAGTATCGGGTATGAGCCCTCAGGATAAAAAGGCTGCGTACGCGTGCGATATAACCTACGGCACTAACAACGAGTTTGGCTTTGATTACCTTAGAGATAATATGGTAAGCGATCTAAACCAAAAAGTGCAGAGGGGGCAGGAATATGCCATTGTCGATGAGGTAGATAGTATTCTTATAGACGAAGCGAGAACTCCGCTTATAATTTCGGGTAGAGGTTTTAAGTCGAGCGATGATTATAAAACCGCCGATAGGTTTGTAAAGAGCTTAAAGCCTGAGGATTACGAGATTGATGAGGAGAAGGACCGCGTGCGCCTTACTGAAAGCGGTATTACTAAAGCCGAAAGATTTTATAAGGTGGAAAGCTTGTACGATGTAGATAATATGGAACTCAACCAGTTTATCAACAATGCGCTAACTGCTAACACACGAAAGTTCCGCGATACACACTACATTGTGCAGGATGATGAAGTTATTTTGGTAGATGAGTTTACGGGCCGTTTAATGCCGGGGCGCCGTTTGAGCGAAGGCTTGCACCAAGCAATCGAGGCAAAAGAGGGCGTTACTATTAAAGATGAAAGTGCAACCCTTGCCACAATCACTTTCCAAAACTACTTTAGAATGTACAAAAAACTCGCCGGTATGACGGGTACTGCTAAAACTGAGGAAACAGAGTTTAGAAAAATTTATGGGCTAGATGTTGTTACAATACCAACAAATAAGCCAGTTTTGAGAATTGATGAGCCCGATATTGTTTATACAAACATAAAAGGCAAAAATAAAGCAGTTGTTGAAAGAATTAAAGAGGCGTACGAGCGTCAGCAACCAGTGCTTGTGGGTACAGTTTCGGTTGCAAAGTCCGAGGAATTATCGGATGAACTTAAAAAGGCAAAGATAAAACACGTTGTTTTGAACGCAAAAAATCACGAGCAGGAATCTGCCATTGTTGCGCAGGCGGGCAAATTGGGCGCTGTTACTATAGCAACCAACATGGCTGGCCGTGGTACTGATATTTTGCTTGGTGGTAACCCAGAGTTCCTAGCAAAGCAAAAACTAAAGGAACTAGGCTACAATGATGCGCAAATAGAACTTGCTACCGCTTATCATATTGTAGATAATGACGAAATTAAAAAGGCGCGCGAGGAGTACAACAAATACTATTCGCAGTTCAAAGAACAAACCGATAAAGAAAAAGAGCAAGTTGTGGCACTTGGTGGCTTGCTGATTATTGGTACCGAAAGGCACGAAAGTCGCCGAATCGATAATCAGTTGCGCGGGCGTGCTGGGCGTCAGGGTGACCCGGGGCGCAGTGTGTTCTACATCTCGCTAGAGGATGACCTTGCAAGAATTTTTGGTGGCGATAGATTAAAATCGGTAGCAAACTTCTTTAAGTTGCAAGAGGATGAGCCTATACAACTAAAAATGCTATCAAGGCAAATCGAGGCTGCTCAAAAGAGAATTGAGGGCAACAACTACGCGCAAAGGCGCTATTTGATTGAGTACGACGATGTGCTAAACCAACAGCGTAGCCTTATTTATGCCGAGCGCGATAAAGTGCTTGCAGGCATAAATATGCACGACCAAGTTTGCAAAATGCTCGAGGAGCAGGTCGAAAATGTGCTAAACGATGTTGTGGACCCTAATAAAGTTTGGTCGGAATGGGATATAGAGGAAATTAATAAAGCACTTGAGGAGAACTTTTTTGAAAAGGGCGAAAACTTTATCACCGAGGATAAAATTGAGGATATGGAATTGCCAGAACTTATAGAATTAGTAAAAAAAGAAGTTATGGCGCGCTTTGAAAACAAAAAGAAAGAGTTTGATGACCTTGGGCTTATGCCGTTTGATTTTATCGAACGCGTTATTATGTTGAGGGTGGTAAACCACTTTTGGATGGAACATATCGATACAATGACAAACCTTAAGCGCGAGATTGTCACCCAAGGCTTTGCTAATCAGGACCCAATTATTCCTTATAAACGTGAAGCTAATATGCTCTACTTTGATATGATAGAAAAAATTCACCGCAATGTGGCAATGTCATTGTACCGTTTAAGCAAGCCTACAATTACTGTCCGCGAGCGTGTGAACCCTTATAATACCAAAGCACAACAGGAAGGGCAACAGACCAATTCACCAGAGCCAGTGCGCCAAGCAAAAACCGATAAAGTTTGCGGACGCAACGACCCATGTCCTTGTGGCAGTGGCAAAAAGTACAAAAATTGCTGTGGCAAAAATTCTTAATTAGTTAAGAAAGTGTGCTTATTCGTAATTTTACAGAATATAAATAAAAAACCTTTACATTATTGTGTAAAGGTTTTTTGTATGTAAATACAATAAATTATATAATATAGGCATGTTTTTTAACAAATTAAACTACTATTGATTTATTATTTTTGCTTTATATAATTATGGAGTTATTAATATTTATTGTAGTGTACGAATATTGAACAGTTGTTGCAGTTGTTCCAGTTAAATATATGTATCCATTTTGATAGGTTATATTTTGATTTTGAATTATATTTATATTACTTAAAGCTGTGTCCCCCACGAAATTATAGAACCTTTTTTATAATTTATAGTAAACATTATAATTCTATATAAATAGTTGGGGGTTAATGATGGAAATGGTAGGTAATCAACCCCAAAAAAAAATTAATTATAGGGTACAAATTTTAATAATATAAATTATTTAGATAAATCTTGTTGGTGTTGGGTCTTTTCCTTTTGCAAGGTATTTACATATTCTAAAACGGCTTTACCTAGTTGTTCGTGCCCAAGAATTGAAAGATGTTCGCCATCCTCGCCAACCTCGGCGTTAAGGCCACTTACAAAGTGTATGTTTTTTTCATTTGCAAGTTTTTGGTAGCGAGTGTTCAAAACGCGCGTTTTGAAAGTGGCGCCCAGATAGTATTTTTGCGTGTGTGGGTTATTCTCTAAAATCTTTGGTGGACTGATTATTAAAATTTCGGCGGGGCTTACTTTGCTTATTTTATCTATTAGATTTTCTAGGTCCTCGATAATATATTTGGGGGTTAGGTTGTATTCCACCTTGCAATCGTTGGTGCCTAGTTGCAAAATAATTAAGTCAATGTTTTCGTATTTTGCTAAGTCCTTTTCGATAGTTTCGGTACAGTTTCTGCCATCCAGCCACTTATTTTCGTTGTTAATAGCGCGCCCGCAAAGTGCATTCACAACAACATTGTATTGTTTTGTTAACGGATACCACCAAATATGTTCTGCTGGGTACTGCTTGCAATCTTTTGAATAGCCGTTTACATTTGGAACATATCCCCAAGTGTTACTATCACCATAAACTAAAATTTTCATATAAATGCTCCTTATTATTTCAATATTAATATTTTACCACAATTTTATATAAAATCAAGATATTCCTAAAAAAAACAACATAATGTATGCATTTATTGAGTATGTTTGGGGGTGATATAATATTGTTTTATTCTTAAATTTATTGATGGGTGGCTATATTCAATAGAGGTTTAATTTGTTTATGCCTATTGTGTTTTGGGCGCTTTTATGGTACAATATCTAAAAAGAGGGAGGGCTTATGGATAGGCTACAAAAATTATTGCAAAGGCAAGATTTGCCAGACAATATTAGGCAGTGGGCAGAAAAGAACGATTTATTAAAGATGCAGGACCTTGAGTGGTTTTCGCCTGGGGATAAGAGCGTTTGCGATGCGCGAATTGCCGATTTGGTGTGGGAACTAAATCAAACTCGCCCAAGTGAAAGGGAAAAGTGCGATGCGATAATATCACAAATAATAAAGCACAATGGCAATTTGACGGTTATAACTCCGTTTTGGGCTGAATTTGGATACATTGAAGCGGGCAAAAACTGTTTTATTGGCTATAATTGCACTTTTATTGATGGTGGTAGAATAAAACTCGGCAATTCCGTGCAGATAGCGCCGAATGTTGTGCTTGCTACTGCCACGCATCCAATTGATGCTGAGATGCGCGCCACAAAACTTACAAAGTGCGCGCCTATTGTTATTGAGGATAATGTTTGGATAGGTGCAAACTCTACAATTGTAGGTGGGGTTACGATAGGCAAAAACAGCATTATAGGGGCGGGCAGTGTGGTTACGCATGATATCCCCGAAAATGTAGTAGCGGTGGGTTCGCCTTGCAGAGTTATTAAGCAACTAAATTTAGATAAAGACCTTAAACAAATTAAAGATTATATTGAAAAGTAGATTTTTTGAAAATTAGAGTTTGATGTTTAAGCGCAGAGTGCGCCGATATGGGGCATAATGCATTGGTAAAAAAATCTGATATGACATTAATTGCGCTTGCGCAAGATAAACCTATCTCCGAGGGCGTCCAAAACCTTGGCGATTCTTGCATGCAGGGTATTGAACATAAAAATATAGTTTTACCAAATTCTATAAAAAGCATAGGCAATTATGCATTAGCGTATTCTAGGGTAGAAAACATTAGTTTGAATGATGGGCTTGAGCGTATAGGCGATAAAGTGTTTTATAACTGTTTTAATCTAAAGAGTTTGCATTTGTCAAAAAGCGTAAAATATATGGGGCGCGATACTTTGCCTCCACAAGCTTTGGGACAAAATTTGAGTTTTTATAGTACAACAACTATAGGTATCAAAAACGAGGGTGGGCTTACAGACAGCATTGTACACTATCCCAATGCAGATTTGCGCCTTGGTAATGTAAAATTGTACGATATGACGCCACATGGTATGGCATTTAAATACATTGTGCATGATGGTAAAGATACTATGATTGCATTTGCCGATATAAGTGGCAATTTAGTAAATGTAGAGTATCAAACTCTGATGCGTAAGAGCACACCTTTTAATATACTGCAACAATTAAAACTTGAAGATATGTACAAGCTAAACGAATGGTACAAAAGAGTAGATAAACCTAATTATAAAATGCCAAAGCACTTTATAATATCGGGTATGCCTATAAGCGAGATAGAGAATTTTGACCTAAACAACAATCGCAAAAATTGGGGCATATTAACTAGTGTAGCGTGAATGGGAAAAGACATTTTGCGCACAAACAAATTGATAAAATTAAGTAATTCTGTGCCTTGTTGTAAAACTTGATAGTTTAGCATATAAAAAATGGGGGTATAATGGTAGGATTTGATATTGATGAAGTTGTGCATTTTGATGATAATATTTTGGAATTGGAAGTTAATATCAGTAATCCTATTTATTTTTAGTGTAGATACAATATTTCTTATTATTTATCAAAAAGTAATCATAATGTTTGATAAATTGGAATGTACAAAATGAATTGTTAAAAACGAATTTATGTTTGTATTTTTGTGGCTTATAATTTTATATAATATCTATTTTAGTTTATTATAATTTATGTTTACTTATAAATTTAAAAAAGGTATTAGGCAGTACGAGCAAAAACTGAAGTATCCATAGTGCACTTTTGCAAAATGTCTAGTTCTGTTATACTGCGTTAAAAAATTGAATAGCGGGGGCGGGGCATATTGACAAAATTTATAAAGTATTATATAATGTAGTCTATTAAAAGGAGAATATAAAAAATGATTGTAGGTAAATACAATTTTAATAGACTAAACAATTTTGACCAAGTGTGCTTGTGTTGCATATTGCGCAACAAGGCAAAATCTATAAATATGGTTTCGCCTGTACCCTACACCCAAAATATGTGGTGTTATAAAGACGGCGGTTTTGAGTTGAACGATGCCGGCAAAAAATTTTTATCCTTTTGCAAAAAGGCTGATAAAAAATTGCTCGGCACATCCGAACTACAATACACCAAAACTTTTGATGCGGTTGTAGATGAGGCTAAAAAGTGTGGTAGAAGCGGTATGATAGAAAAGTATTTATATTATACAGATATGAATTTTGAGGATGCCAAAGCATGCGGAGATGTTGTAAAGCAGGATGATTTATGGAAGCTTGCGCCAAGTGCTAGCAACACATTGCTAATAAAAAGCACTATGGAAATTTCGTTTAATGACTTTATGAAAGAGCATGGTTTGGATATTTCAGAATATGCTGGCGAGCATTTTATAAAAAACGATAACTCACGAGAATTGTAGTTAATTAATTTTAGGATGATATTACAATTAAAGAAATGCATTAATAATCTATTTTAGGCAATAAGCGCCAAAGATAGCAAAAAATAATGTTACATATTGACATTATTTATAAAATTGATTTACTTATTAATTCTTAAATATAAAGTAAACTAAAATTAAGAATAAATATGCAAAAAATTGCCTAATAAATAAAATTATCTAAAATTGGTAATTATAATAAATATCTTAGTTTAAGAATTTTATAAAATTAAACAAAAGAATTATATAAAATATAAATTAAAGAATTACAAAAATATCTAAATTAAAGGAATAGATAAATAAAAAAGTGTATCAATTTGTTTGTCTATTTTCTTTTTTTATGATAAAATACACTATAGCATTTTTGCTAGTGCTATTTGTTTTATAGTACCAATATTATTTGCACATTATTTGTATAATGAATGATAATTATAAATATAGGGCAATATAATTATAATAACCATAATTTTTCGGAGGAATGATGGACAACCAAGATAATAAAAGCCAAGGCAACAATGGTCAGCGTCCACAGCAAAAGCCTACATCAAAGGGTCGTTTTTGGCTGTACGCGGTGCTGATTATACTTGTTGTTCTTATGGTGGTGTACATTGTGGGGCTTACTAATAGGATAGAGAGCATTTCGTACACCGAATTTCAGGATAAAGTTGTCGCAGGCGAGGTAGCCGAAATTGTAACATCGGGCAACAATGCTTATGTGTTGTTGGTAGATTCTGATATCGACCCCGAGAGATTCCCTGATAGGGCAGATTTTAGGTTCACCTTTATTAATAGCGACCAATTAATTCAGTTTATTGATGATTATAACAACGGTAGGTTAGATTCGCAAGCGGGTGTGGCGCCCGAAACTAAAATTGATGCTACCTACAATGTGGCACAACAAAGTTGGTTTTCGACAATACTGCCATATCTATCATTTGCAATTATTTTAGTACTTGGATTTTTTCTTATCAAAAGTATGATGGGTGCAAGTGGCAGAAATATGGGCTTTGGCAAAACTAAAGCCGTGCTGGGCGAAAATGTAAAAGTGCGCTTTAGCGATGTTGCGGGCAGTGAAGAGGAAAAAGCCGAGATGCAAGAACTTGTAGAATTTCTAAAGAATCCTAAAAAGTTTACAAGGCTTGGCGCGCGCATACCAAAGGGCGTACTACTTGTGGGCCCACCAGGAACAGGTAAAACTATGCTTGCTAAAGCAATTGCGGGCGAAAGTAATGTTCCGTTTTACAGCATAAGCGGTTCCGACTTTGTGGAAATGTTTGTGGGTGTAGGTGCTTCGCGCGTGCGTGACTTATTTGATCAAGCCAAACGCAACGCACCGTGCCTTGTGTTTATTGATGAAATTGATGCCGTAGGGCGTCAGCGCGGAGCAGGACTCGGCGGAGGCAATGATGAGCGCGAGCAGACTTTGAACCAATTGCTTGTGCAAATGGATGGCTTTAGTGGTAGCGAAGGCGTAATTGTTATAGCCGCAACCAATAGGCCCGATGTCTTGGACCCTGCACTTTTAAGAGCGGGCAGATTTGATAGGCAAATTGTAGTAAACAAACCCGATGTTTCGGGACGCGAAAAGATTTTGCTTGTACATTCTAAAAATAAACCTCTTGCTGACGATGTCGATTTTAAGGCAGTTGCAAAAATTACAGTCGGGTTCACCGGCGCAGACCTTGCAAATGTTATGAACGAGGCGGCTATTTTGACCGCGCGCGATAATAGAAGCCTTATTACTATGAACGATATTAACGAGGCTATAGCAAAAGTACAACTTGGCCCTCAAAAGCGCAGTAATGTTGTCACCGAGCAGGATAACAAGCGTACCGCTTACCACGAGGCGGGGCACGCTATTGTGGCTTATACGCTTAAAGATGACCAAAAAGTACACGAAATTTCTATCATACAGCGCGGTATGGCACTAGGCTATACTCTGACGCGCAATAAAATTGATAGCAACTCGATGTCCTACGAGCAACTTTGCAACGAAATTGCTTACGCTGCGGGTGGTAGATGCGCAGAGGAACTTATTTTTGGCGAAAAGAGCGTGGGCGCTAGCAACGATATCAAGCAAATGACTAATATTGCTAGAGCTATGGTAACCGAGTACGGTATGAGCCCTAAATTTGGTATGATGTATTTGGGCAGTGATTCGGAACTATTTTTGGGTAGAGATTATCAGGCGCACGCTTCTTATAGCGAAAAAATTGCAGGCGAAATTGATGACGAGGTTAAACGCCTTATTAAAGAAAATTATGATAGGGCAATGAAAACTCTTAAAGATAATGTAGATAAGCTAAATGTTATGGCTCATGTTTTGCTTGAAAAGGAAACTATTTATAGCGATGATGTCGACCTTATTATGAGTGGCGCTACTGCCGAGGAAGTTATTGCTAAAATGAACGAAAAGGCAGAAATTTTGCGCAAGCAAGAGGAGGAGGCACGCAAGGAACGCGAGCGTCAAGCAGAGCAAGCACTTATGGAATTAAGAGAAAAAGCGCAACGCGCCCTTTACGAGGCAGGCGTTGTAACCGAAAAACCTGCTAGTATGCAAAATACTGCAAATACTCCGCAACAAAACCAAGATAGCGTAGATACAGCCGAAATAGATACTAAAAAAGAGAATAAAGAGAATACTGAAAGTAGCGATAAAGATAATTAAGGTGATATTATGAACGAAACAACGCAAAATATAAACGAAAGTAAGGATGAGGTAGTAGTTAGCACTAAACGCAAAACACCCAAAGCAAACTTGTGGGCAACAGTTGTTATGATAGTGCTTGGGTTGCTAGCAGTTGTAATTATAGTAATGGCTATTGTGCCAAAATCTTATGCAATTGAACTGCCAGAAACTCAACCAGTGCATTTGGTAATTTACCAAAACTCTAGCAATGCCACCGCAACGGTTTATAGAGATGTAGATAAAGACCTTTACGATGATATGTGGAAAGCCTTTAACGATAGTTTTAGCCAATCCTCATTGAGTGCATTGTTCCAGGACGAACTTACAAATAATATAACTTACCGCTATGTAGGCAACAATTTACCTTTAAGCATTATTGCGCAAAATAACGATTATGTGCTAGGGCTTGAATATTCCGATACTCAAACTTTGTACCGCGATGGCGAGCCTTGTGTTTGCGATGAACTAAAGACAAATTCAAACTACACCGATGGCGTTGTAACTTTTAAGAAGTTGTGGGTTACAGTAAATAGTGCTAGCGGTGTGAACGAAGTTAACTTTTATGTGCAAAAAATGGTAAGTGCAAACTCTACAAGTTCTAACAACGCTGTATATCAAATAACCACAAAAGGGCTACAAAGCAATTTAGTGGAAACTATAGTGGATGCTATTGAGGCAAAAGAATAATTTTACAATGCTTTGCAAAATAAATTTTATCTTTATAAAAATAATCTTAAAATTAAATAAAGCATATTGAATTTTATTAAATAACGAGCAAATAAAATTAGATTGCCTAAAATATTTGCTCAAATTTATATACAAAAAACTCTATCTACAAAGATAGAGTTTTTTGTGTTATTTAATCTAATAATATTGGAGTGTTGATTAAATAATATGTAGAATAGTTAACATCAACATTTTGCATAATAAGTTAAAGTGTTTTATTTTAACAGTATAAATCTTTATTTTATTAGGTTAAATCATTGTTTTAGCGACTTATAGTATTATCGTTTCGAGCAATTATATTTGCAATACTTTCGTTTGCAATATATTGGTAGGCTTGTATGCCACTACTTGTTATGCACAATTTTGGTGCCTCTTTTTCGTATTCGTTAAGGGGCAGAGTGTAGTAGCGTAGCCACAATAGTAGTGGTTCCTCTTTTGTGCTTTGTTTAGCTGATTTTGGCATAACCCAGCATTCCTCAAATCGGGTATTATCATCATAAGATTTTATAATGCCACTGCACCTGCGTTGCCTCCTTTTTTGTAGGGTATCTATAACTAGTAAATTGCCTTTATAAGTTAAATTTATAGGGCTAAATTTTACGCATAAATAGTTGTTGCACTTGCCGTTTTTATCGAGATGTACAAAACTGCCTACTATTTTTTGTTTGGAAATTGTAGTGTTTGAATAGCAATCAAAAAACTCGCCATCATGGCAAAAGCATAGGCGCAAAGTGGGGTTGCCATTTGTATTTAATTGGTACCAATATAGATTAAGTATATCAAAACTCTTTTTCGATTTATTAAAAAAACTTTTCATCACATTAACTTTAGATTTGTTCATTCTATTGCATCCTTTTGTGTAAATTACATAGTCATTAAAGATAAAATAGCATCATATTCCTTAAATAATTTAGATTGCGAACACTCGCGGGAATTGAATATTTTAGTATCTAAACATATAATGGAACTCAGGTAGTTATTAAATTCGCTCCCGCCAGTATTGTACACAATGTTCATAAGAGATGTAAAGTCCGACATCTTATAATCTTTGCCACATTTTTCTTTTTGTCCATTGAGTTTTTCCCAAATGGGCGATTGCTCAAAATGGCTAAACGATAGTATAACGCTTGGGTGATTTAATATGCCGTAGGTTAGCGCATCTGTAATTTCGCAAAGTTGCGGGTCTATAACATATTCGGCATCTTTATCAATTTTGTATTCGCCAAAAGGGGTTTCAAATTTTATGCCACTTTGCAAAATCTCATTGCCTGATATTATAATGTAGGAGTGATTAAACATGGGCTCGTTGAAGCCCGCTAAACTCGCCTCTTTTAGTGAGGTCTCAATTTGCGCTATATCGTTTTGCTCAACAGCTAAATTATAGTAGTAGGCAGAGCGCTTTTTTAGGTTTGCAAATACAATTTGGCAGTTAGGTGTTGCAAGCGACATAGCTACGGCAGTTTGGTGGCATCGGTTTGCAGAAATTTTGCTATCAAGCAATTCTGGTAAAGCCATTCCGTACATATTTACTTTAGGCAGGCTACTTGCGCACAATGTGCCTATGGCGCCGTTTTGATGGGCTTTTAGCGTTTGCTCTTTGTATAGTTTGCCTTGCACTATAAAATCGTTAGGGATACTAATTTTATTTTCTTGATTTTTTTGCATAATCTTTCCTTTATATTAATTATAATATTAAAAGTAGTCACTGTCAATATCAAATGCTAAAAATTATTTTACAATTTGCCAATTTTATTAAAGAAGGTTATAGATTATAAACTGTTTTAGGGTTTGTACTAAATATATGTAAATTATAATGCTTAGTGTTTTATGCTTATTATAAATAGTTTTTTCTTTGAACCATAGATAAGTATTTTTTTAATTGTTTAGTATAATATTCAAAGTTATTTCCTATGATGTAGAATTTTTTGATGCCACTTTTTATAGTAATTTTTGTTGCAATTAATATTCCTCGACCCTTTGCAGATGCCACCTTGACATTGCGCGCTAATTTTGCTATAATTAACCGAAGGTATTTGAGATGAAAAAGGGTTTAATAGATTTGCATATCCACACAACATATAGTAAAGAGGGCATCACTACCGAGCCAAGCGCCATAATAGAGCTTGCTATCATTAAAGGTGTGGAGACGCTTGCGATAACCGACCACAACACCACAATGGGCTGTATTCAGGCACTAAAATACATTGAAAAAAACCCAGAATTGTGTGAGGATTTGAACTTTATTACAGGAATTGAAATTTCCTGCGATACCACAAGTGTTATGTCGTTTCGTGATGAAAAAGACCACTTGCGCTCCTCGCTTGCGGGTGGGGTGCACATATTGGGCTACGGAATAGACCCTTATCATCAAGGCTACATAGATATGGCTAGATTTTATGCCACAGATACAGGAAAGCGCACGCTTGCAATGTACAAGTATATAAAACGTTTTTATGGCATAAGCCTAGATAAAGATACACTATTTAGTATAGTGCAAGATACCGAGGCGCAGTTGAGTGCCAAGGAGATAGACGAGGATACTATACTAGATGGCTTTTTGGTGCGCGCCTTAACAACGGGCAGAAACGCGCCTTTGGGCAGAAAAAACCAGTACGAAAATTTTTATAAGAATATAATTAGGCGCGATAAAGTGACCTATAATGATTATATTTACAGGCTAAAAAAGACATTTAATGCCGTAAATAGCGAACTAGATGAGGTTGCAAAGCAAGATATCTTTGAAATGATTGCCTTAATCGAGGATTCGGGCGGGGTTGCAGTTATAGCGCATCCTGCATTTTATAGGCCTAAGCGCGAACTTTCGGTTGCGGACTTTGAAATTTTGAGCCGATTTGTGGATGTGGTTACATCGCACACAAACTCGGAGACAGGCGAATTTATGCGCGGGGTGGTGGGCATTGAACTTTTGCACGGCTCGAGTTTTGATGACCAGTTTAGGTTTAAGTTTTACGATAATTTGATAAAAAGCAAGGGGTTATACATCACGGGTGGCAGTGATTCGCACATAAATAGCATAAAAACCAACAATCTTGGCTATATAAGGCAAAATTTTTCGATAAAACACCTAGATTTTGTGGATGACCTAGATAAACTGCTTGAATTGGGCAAAAAGTGCACAAGCCTAAAAAAGCAAAAACAGAAAGATTATGAAATTTTGAAGGGGTCAACCATACACAAAAATGTAGATGAGCAGGTTGTGCTTTATAACGATTATAAGCGCGTGTGCGCATCCGAGATAATCGAAAGCCAGACAATATCTAAAAAACTGCTTTCGTTTGAAAACGAAATTTCTGCTTCGATGTTTGCATTAAAAGAAAAGTTGTACTCCGATATAGATATCGAGAAAAATGACCATAAAAATCCTAGCACATTAAAAGAGTGGACAGAATTATACAAAATGTATATGCAATCTATTATAGATAATAAAGATGTATTTTTTGGCAACAAGGATGTGTTTTACGATTGGTTACAGCACAGGCTAGATTTTGTAAAGCAAGCGAGTGATGAGCTTTATCAACTTTCTGCGCTAGACGCCGATAATCAGTTGCAAAAGTTTAAGGGTGTGGATAACCCGCACTTCACCGCAACCCGCAGTGTTATGCGCGAGATTTTGCAAATTGTAGATGGCGAAATTGCAAGCTACAGCGCGGGCAAAATGCTACAACAAAATATAGAAAAATAAATTTACAATTTTTAATATAGCAATAGAATATTTAGCGTAATAATCCATAAAGCAGTAATTTATTTTTCGAAACATATCCATATTTTTCGGTAATATTCAATTTTATAATAAATTTATAAAAAGCCATCAATTATGCTATTTGAATTATTCAAAAAGTATACATTATGTAGATATCTGCAAAATTTGTCAAATTGCACATAAAAAGATATTGTAAAGCGCAAAAAATAGTGCTATAATATGTTCGTTTAGGAGCTATTATGCAAAATTCTAAAAAGGAAAATTTGTGGCAAGCATTTAAGTTTTTGTGCTTTTCGGCTTCGGCTGGTGTTATACAGATGGGTTTGTTTACGCTATTAAACGAACTTATAAAGTGGTCCTACTGGCCTAGCTATTTGATATCGTTAATTGCATCCATCGTTTGGAACTTTACATTTAATAGGCACTTTACATTTAAGTCGGCAAACAACATACCAAAAGCAATGGGGCTTGTGATACTGTACTATTGTGTGTTTACGCCACTTTCCACTTGGTGGGGGCAGGCTATGGCAGATGCTGGCATAAACGAATACATAGTACTTGCGTTTACAATGATAGTTAATTTTATCACAGAGTTTTTATATCAGCGCTTTGTGGTGTTTCGAAAATCTATCAACACAAATGCGCGTGCCCAAAAGCAACTGGAACTAAAGCAGGAAAAGGCGCAAGAAAATTAAAGATGCTTTTTAAGATGCTAAAATATGAGTGGGTTTTTTCTCGTTTCAGATTGTAGACAAATTAGATTCTAGGGGATATTCCATCCCCTAGAACCCTAGTCCAAGGGCTCTCGCCCTTGACCCGTGGTTAAAAAACAACAAAAAATATGTTTTTGTGTACAAAACACAATAATATTTTGCTTTTTGCTTTCGCAAAAAGTAAATTACAAATTATATTGCGTTTTCTATTTGCAGTTCATCTACAGCCTGGAGCGAGAAATTTTCTCGTTTTTTTTTTAACATTTAGTGCAAAAAAATTGTATTATATTTGAAGTGTGAATATGTTAATACTTTACTTTACATACATAAAATTACTTAGTTAATTAATTGACTTTTTTATTCAAAAAGGTTATTATTATATAGAGCAAAGAAGGTGATGTATGAATGTTATTGAACTTCAACATTTGACTAAAGATTATGGTCATGGTCGAGGTATTTTTGATGTCAATATCACAGTACAAAAAGGGCAAGTATATGGTTTTTTAGGCCCCAATGGCGCGGGAAAATCTACAGCAATACGGCACATTATGGGGTTTTCAAAGCCCGATAAAGGTAGTGTAAAGGTTTATGACTACGATAGTTTTAAGGACTACGATAAATTTTTTGATAAAGTTGGCTATATCCCTGGCGAGATTGCTTTGCCCGAAGGGCTTACCGGCACCGAATTTATTAAGATGATGCAAGATTTGCGACACTGCAAGGATGATAAGACAAAAGAGCTATTAGATTTGTTTGAACTTGACCCGCGCTTTGAAACTAAGCGTATGAGTTTGGGTGATAAGCGAAAGCTAGCTATAGTGGTTGCTTTTATGAACGACCCCGAACTGCTTGTTCTGGATGAGCCTACGAGCGGGTTGGACCCCGTTATGCAAGAGGTTTTTATAAACTACATTAAAAAGGAAAAGAAAAAAGGCAAAACTATCTTTTTATCCTCGCACATATTTAAGGAGATTGAGGATACTTGCGATTTGATTTCTATAATCAAAGATGGCAAAGTCATAACCACTTTTGATGGGGATAAAATAAAGCACAGCAAAAACAAATCTTATAAATGCAAGTTTGTTGATGGCAATGATATGCAAGCTTTTCTTGAAAGTATAAAAAAGCATCCACTTTATTCGCGTGCAAAAAATAAGGCTTTTTATGTAAGTAAGGTGGAATCTTATAAAAATCAAGTGATAGTAAATATTGTGGATGACAATATAAACGAACTAGTCAATATGCTGACGCAATACAAATTGCTTGCTTTTAAGCAAGTGGAGTTTACCCTTGAGGATTACTTTATGCAATTTTACATAGAGGATAAACATTATGGAGGTGCGCTGTGAACGAGGTGATAAAACTACAACATCTAACTAAAGATTACGGCGAGGGGCATGGCATATTTGATTTGAATTTGAGCATAAACAAGGGTGAAGTGTTTGGCTATGTGGGCACAAATGGCAGTGGTAAAACAACTACAATAAGGCACCTTATGGGCTTTTTGAAGCCCACTTCGGGCAGTTGTAGCATTATGGGCTACGATTGCTGGAAAGATTCGCCAACAGTAAAACAATATGTGGCGTATGTGCCCGGCGAGATAGCGTTCCCCGATTTGCGCACGGGCACAGAGTTTTTGAAGGCACAAGCGGAACTTTTGGGGCTAAAGAGTATGGAGCGCGCTAACTACTTGTGCCAAAAACTGCAACTAGATACATCGGCAAACCTTAAGCGTATGAGCAAGGGTATGAAGCAAAAAACTGCCATTGTGGCATCGTTTATGGCGGATAAAGATATTTTATTGCTGGATGAGCCTACTACGGGGCTTGACCCGCTTATGCGCGAAACCTTTTTGGAACTTATCAACGAGGAAAAAGAGCGTGGCAAGACTATTTTTATGAGCAGTCATATGTTCAACGAACTCGAGGATACTTGCGATAGGGTAGCGCTTATCCACAACGGCAGAATAATTGATATAGCAAACATCGCGGATATAGACAATTTGCCAACTAAAACATATAAAATTGAGTTTTTCGAAAAAGATGACTACAACAAGTTTAGGCGCCTAAAATACAATGTTTTGCGCGTAAAGCCCGAGTACAATCAAGTTGTAGTAAAAATAGATAACGAACAAATCAACAAATTTTTATCTAGCCTATCTAAATATAAACTAAAATACATTGCAGAAATCAAGTATTCCTTGGAGGAGCACTTTAAGGAGGCACTCAAAAAGGATAAGGAGGTAAAGAATGTTCAGTAAAGCACTGTTTAAGCAGTCTATGAAAGCGCATTGGGTAAAGTGGGTTACGGTTACTGTTGCAACTTGCGTTATGCTTGCCATAGTTATAATAGTACTTGGCAGTTTAAGCATAAATGATATTCGAGATTCGCTAAAAAATATCTTTACTCAAGCCAATCAAGAATCCGAACTCAAAGAGCAGGCTGTTGATGGCTATGATTTATATCTATCAACTGTAGATATGTACCAAATGCTGGATAGCGAAAATGGTACATTGCTTTTGGGCGTTGTTAACACAATAACTGGCCAGTATGCGCAACAACTTGCACAAATGCAAGCACAAGGCGAGGTTACGGAGGAGCAAAAACAAAATTTGCAAAACCAACTAGCCGAACAGTATGGGCAGGCTTTTGCGCCTATGATGCCGGATATTGATATACAGTATATAAATGGCTTTATTGTTTCAATGCTTGTGCACTATGATGATATGGTGCAAAGCGGCACGCCCATTGATACAAGGCAAATATTCCAATCTGCATATCTAGATATGGTTTACAATATGGCATATCAAACATTTTTGCAAAAAGAGGATGCCACCGAGGAATTGGCGCTAGAATCGGCACAAAGTGCTAAAGATACTGCTATCACCGCGATAAACAACTACACCGAACTTGGCGCAACTGGCGAATATAAAACGCTTGCGCAAGAATATGTAAACAATTTAATCTATAACAATGTATACAATATGCAAATAGAGGCGGGTTTAACCGAGGATGAGTCATTGCAATATGCTGTGATGGTAAAGGTTGTTGCCAACACTGCCATAACTACCTATCAATTTTGGCTAGATGAGGATGCCGAAATGACTAAAGCCGAGGCGCGCCAAAACGCCTGCCAAAGCATATCCGACCAAATGCCCGAAAAGGTAGCAGAGGCGCTATCGGAGCTTGGCAATATGGATATGTACGGGCTTATAATCGGTTCAATATTTTATAGAATAGCAGGGCTATTGCTACCTATGGTGTTTGTAATTATGACAGCAAATAGTCTCCTTGCGGGGCAGGTGGATTCGGGGTCTATGGCATATGTGCTATCTACGCCTACAAAGCGCAGAACTGTGGCGGTTACACAAATGGTGTACTTGCTTGTAGCGCTGTTTGCTATGTTTGCACTGCTAACGATAATCAGTGTAATTGCCGTGTTTATCTCGGGGGGCAACAATTTTGCGATAAACTACGGCGAAATACTGCTATTTAACCTTGGGGCTTACCTAACTATGTTTGCCATAGCGGGCTTCTGCTATATGTGCTCTAGCCTGTTTAACCGCACAAAGTACTCGCTTGGTATAGGCGGTGGGCTTACAATCTTTTCGTTAGTTTGCACAATACTGGGGCTATTTGGCTCGAGCGTGGTGCCATCGGCTATGCGAATAGAACCAATGAACTTCTTTAACTACCTATCTGTTATAACTTTGTTTGATACAACCGAGATCTTATCGGGCGGACTTGATTACTTGTGGAAGTTCGGCATACTTGCCCTAATAGGTATAGTTACATTTATAATTGGGGTGTTTAGATTTGAAAAGAAGGATTTACCTCTGTAGGAGATTTTTATGGACAATTTAGAATTATACATTTATACTAGCAAAAAATTAGAACAGTATTTGCAATGGTGTAAAAATGATGTTGCTTTTTCAGTTAATTTGGGACATTCGCCAGAAGCTGATGATATGCGCGTGTATCTAAAGTTTTTGAGCTGTAATAAATTTGCGGATGGAATTTTTGAGTGTTTTGAAAGATTGCTTGCCGATGAAAGGGCTGAAACTAAAGATGCAACTGCGGGAATAAATTTTTATGAACAGCTAAAAGCCCCTGCAAAGGTTGCAGATAGTAAAATATCCGCAATTAAAGCACAAAAAGTGGATGCAACCCAAGCCTTGCAAAGCGTGGTTGAAGTGTGCTTGCAAGGGCTATGTAAACCGAACGAAAAGGCACTTTTAGAGGCAAAACGAATTATAAATTTAACAATCAATGAAAGCAATTACGAAAAATCAAAACAAGTTCGTGCTGTGCTAAAAGAGTATCTCGCTAGCACTGAAACCATTGCTAAAAACGAACTTGCTAGACACAAAAGGCGCATTGTAGCAAATGAGTGCGAAAATCAAAAGTAATACCTTTTGTTTTGTGCAGAATGTAATGTTTAATATTGGAAAATAAAACTATAATTTAGGAGTAAAAAATGGCAATCAATAAGGAAATTCTTGATGAATTTTTGAAAGAGCGTGAGTTTTGGTATGTTTTTCAGGGGGCGAAAGAAACTTTGGAAACTGCCTGCGAATATTTGTTGCCAAAATGTAAAGAGATTGCTACTAAAAATAATATTCAAATACCTATCGTAAATATCAGTCAAAAATTATGCATTATTAATCAAACAAAGTTGAGTGAAATTGTTAAAAGAGGAAAATACGAAAGTAAATAGAAATACAAAAAATTGATAATTTAAGATAAAACTGAAAATACAATGTTAAACTGAAAATATAAAACTCAACTGAATATTAAAAACAGTATTTATGGGCGCAAATTAAAAATGAAATGGCAATAGAAAAATATGTTAATGTTTGAGCAAAATCATTATAAATTGATTTTGCTTTTTTGAATTTTTTATTAAACTCGAAAGACTGTTGTTGAAGGATATTCGACCTAAATTATATTTTAATTATATTGGACAATATGCATATATTCATTACAAAATATTGGCATAAATGCTTTTTATAGTATGTATAACACACAAAATAATGTACAATGAATAAAAAAAGATTCTATGCAAAATGTTGGTGTAACTAGATGAAACAACATCAATACCCCAATGTTTATTATAGAATCAAAAATTTTTGCATACATTAATAAATTCTACAAAAATTGCATTGTGTTCCTTGTATTTTTTGCATAGTGATTCTGGATGAAAGCGCATACCTATAAAAAATTTTTTGTCAGTTGCCTCGGTTACTTCTATGTTGCCATATTCATCAACGGCGGAAATCATTAAATTTTTATAATCATCTACTGCGTGCTTGTGCCTAGAGTTAACATCCAATTTTTCGGTTTGGACAATATTATAAAAATAAGATGTTTTATCAATTTTAATTGAGTGAACTATTTCTTTATCGGGTTGTAAATGCAAGTCTGCGTTTTCAACTTTTTTAATCGTACCACCTAGTGCACGAACCATATTATTTTGACCTGCGCATATTGCTAGGCAGGGGATATCATTATCATAACAGTATTTTGCAATAAAAACTTCGTATGCATCACTCAGTATGCCACCTTGTAAAATAATGCCATTGCATAATTTTATTTGTGCGATAAGGTTCTCTTT
>CALVJT010000052.1 GCA_944332315.1 uncultured Clostridia bacterium | reverse complement strand
GTGGATATTTGCCGTAATTGTCACCCATACTACACCGGCAATAGAAAGATTGTCGACACTGCAGGGCGCGTGGAACAGTTTAAGAAAAGATATAATTTACAATAGTTTTTTAGGTCGGCTCTGTCCGACCATTTTTTATTTTATTTTATTTTTATTTTAGTTTATTTTATTTTTATTTTTTTATATTATTTTAAATTTTTCATCTTTCGCTTGCGCGAAAGTTAAAATAATTTAATACAAAATAATAAAATTAATAATAAATAATAAAATATCTTTATTATAGGGGATTTGCCATCCCCTAGAACCCTAGTCCAAGGGCTCTCGCCCTTGCACCCGTGGTCTTATAGTGACACTAGCATAATTTTGTACTAAAACAAAAAAAATAAAAAATTTCTTTTTCTTACGAAAAAGCAATTTTTGTTTAGTACTAAAAACTACACTTTGTGCCATATAAGCACCAAAGTACAATGCAGGTTTTTGGTATTTATTAAATTTACACTATTGTACTCAAATAAAAAAGAAAACAATATTGTAGTAAGTACCGAACCCTGACCACAGGTGCAGGACGCTTAACACAAGCCCGCACGGGACATAATGCAAATAGAAAAATTACTATGAACTAGCACCCAACCAAGACCATGCCATGGTGGGCAAAATAGTTCGCATAAGAACTTGCCATAAATAGAAAACTAAAGCACAACTTTGAAGCACAGATACTCATTTAGTAGCACACACAAATAGAAAACAAAAGTAAATACTAGCACTCAAGCAATGACCACGGGAGTGCGCCATCGCACCGCAAGCGAAAGATAAAAATTTTAATGAAAATAAAAATAAATAAAATAAAAAATTAAAAAAATAAATATAAAAGAAAATGGCAATACTAAAAATAGTATTATGGATAAAAATGTAAGTATAGCAGGGTTTTCGGTAAGCCGAGGGGTGTGTTACCTATACAACAACTTTTTGGCGGTAGGGGTAGACCACGAGCAGAGAATAGAATGCAAAATTTTGCGGACAAAGAACGATGCGCGACTGAGAAAGTTCCCCTTTATACGCGCGCTAATATTTGTTATAATAGCAACAAAAAATGCTATCCTTGGCTACTTTGCATCAAAAGGGATGGTGCGCGAGCATAAAAAAATAACACCGTATTGGGTTGTTGTGCAAATTTTTAAGTACATAGTGTGCCTTTTTGGCGCCGTGTATGCGGGGGTGCTTGGGCAATTTTTGCTGGGCAAACTGCCAAATATCATCACCGTTGCCATTTTTGAAAAACTCAACTATGTTGTGGTGCCATCATTGATTTATAACTTGCTAAACTCCACTTTTGTGGTGATAATGCTGATTTTGCTCGTGTTTGTACTATCGCGGTTTAGCAAAAAGTACTTTCACTTTCAAAACGCAGTGAACAAGGCTATGAACGCGCTCAGACATCACAAAAGTTTGGATGTGGATGATGTGGCGCAGGAAAAGCCGAGATACTTTTTTAATCCGTTTTCGATAGTGTTTATATCAATAATACTTTCTATCTACGCGCTTCCGCTTTTTTATGAGCCTAACTTTTGGCTCAATCTTATCTACAAAACTGTGCTGTTTGCAATAATACTTTCGGCTGTGTACGAGGTGTTTGTGTTCTTGAACCAGTACGATAACAAGTTTGTGCGCGCGCTTTCGGCGCCATCGTATTGGGTGCAGGCGCTGTTTTATAACGAGACTGATGAGCGGAGCATTATGTGCGCCATTGTTACATTAAAAGAGGTACTTATGATGAATGATAAAGATGAACTAAATGTTGAACACAATCTTATTTACGAGTGGCAAAAACTGCGCGAGGAGTTTTTGGCGCACAACATCACGGATGAGAGTGATGTAGATTGGATATTCTGCGAGGTGCTAAAGTGCAATCGCGCCGAACTAAAGACAATAAAGTACATTGCGCCGAGTGATTTGGCGCGCGTGCGCGAGTTTGCTGAACTGCGTATGGGCGGGGAGCCTTTACAGCGCATTTTTGGGCACGCAAACTTTTATGGCTTTGAGTTTGAACTGAATGATGACACTTTAATTCCGCGCTTTGATACCGAGATTCTTGCCGAAACTGTGCTAAAGGATATCAAGGCGGGTGTCAGCGGGCAGAAGGTGCTTGATTTATGCACGGGTAGCGGGTGCATTGCCATAACTATATCAAAGTTTAGCGATTGTCAGGTGGTGGGCGCCGATATCAGCGAGGGCGCTATTGCTATGGCAAAGATGAATGCTGATAGGCTGAATGCTAAGGTGCTGTTTTTGCAGTCCGATTTGTTCGAAAAGTTAGGCGAGCAGAGGTTTGATATTATTGTTTCCAATCCGCCGTACATCAAAACGCAGGAGCTGGATACTTTGGAGGTGGCGGACTACGACCCACATCTTGCGCTAGATGGGGGCGCTGATGGCTTAAAGTTTTATAGGCTGATTATTGCAGAGGCGCCACAACATCTAAAGGCGGGCGGAAAGATTTATTTCGAGCTTGGCAAGGGGCAGTTTCAGGATGTAAAGGCTATGCTGGAACGCGATTTTACCGATATTGGGATGCGCCTCGATTATCAGGGCATTGAGCGCGTCATTTACGCCACTTTACGATAATTTTTTATTTATTTTATTTATTTTTATTTTATTTATTTTTAAGAGTTTTTCTTTTGCTGACGCAAAAGTAAATGCTTTATAAAAATATAATACAAATAATTATTAACACCTAAATTGTTTTTATATATTAAAAGTAACTATGTTTAAGGAGATTAGTTTAATGATAAAATTTTTTATAAAAATATATAACAAAAGCGGTAAAGCAAAAAAATTAAACCGTAAAAATATTTGCAGTTATCCCAAAGTTAGTAAATTTAAGTATATAAAGAAACCAAAATGTTTCCGTTTGAAAAGAAAATTATTAATTGATGACAAAAGTTGTGTACATGATAAGTATATGGAAAAAATTACTTGGAATGATTGTAAAAAAAAAGCTATTTGTATAGGGTACAACCCTGCTCGAGCAGATACCTCAGGATTAGATAAAACAAATGAACTTTTGACTGATTTCTTACATAATAGTGGATATGGTGGATATTATTTATTTAATTTATATTCCGAAGTAAATGTAAAAAAAGTTTCAAAAAAAAATTCGACATCCTTATTGAGTTGTATATGTTCAGCTATACAAGCCAAATATAAGTGTGTTGATGTATATTTTTTTTGGGGGAACTCAGTTTATATTAACCCAGAAGAGGAAAAAATATTAAAAGAATTGGCAAAACATAAATTTAATTTATTTACTATAGGAGGTAAAACTCTAAAATTTTGCCATCCGAGCAGATTGTCTAAAGATGCAATTTCAAGATATCCAGTAGATAAAACAGAAGTAGTATTAAATCATAAAATAAAAGTTTAGCAATATATAATACATTGCTTTTAAGTCATACACGAAGTGAGCGCTATTACTTTGTTATACAAGGAAAATCACTCTTTTGTAGCAATTTTTGTTGCGTTTAATTTTTCAATCGACCACGCAAGCACGCGCTTGATTTATTTTAGTAAATGTGGTATAATGTGAAAATTGAGGATATTATGGATAAATTAGAGAGTTATGTAAAAAGGTACAACGAGATAAACGAGGAGCTTATGAGCGCCAATCTTGATAGGCGTGGCTACGAAAAGCTTGCCAAGGAGCAGGCGCAGTTGAGCGAGTATGTTGAACTACACAACAGGCGCGAGGCGTTGCTAAAGGACATCGAGGAAGACAAGGAAATACTAAAGACCGAGCAGGATACCGAGATGCGCGCGATTTTTGATGAGGAACTTGCGCAAAATAAGAAAAAGCTGGAGGACCTTGAAAAAGAAATCGAAATCGCGCTGATTGATAAGGATGAGGATGACGAAAAGAATGTCATTTTGGAAATTCGCAGTGGCGCGGGCGGGGATGAGGCTAGCCTTTTTGCGGGCGAACTTTTAAGGATGTACCAAAAGTTTGCCGAAAAACACCGCTTTAAGATGAGCGTTGTCAGCCTTTCGGAAACGGGCGTGGGGGGCGTTAAGGAAGTCGCTTGCACCATAAACGGCAAGGGCGTTTACTCCAAATTTAAGTTCGAAAGTGGCGTGCATCGCGTGCAACGCGTGCCCGAAACGGAATCGGGCGGGCGCGTGCATACCTCCACTGTCACCGTGGCGGTTCTGCCCGAAAACGAGGATGTCGATGTTGTGATTGAGGATAAAGATTTGCGCATCGATGTGTGTCGCAGTAGCGGGGCGGGCGGGCAATCGGTAAATACCACCGATTCTGCCGTTCGCATTGTGCACTTGCCTACGGGTATGATTGTAACTTGTCAGGACGAGCGCTCGCAAATACAAAACCGCGAAAAGGCTATGCGCATTCTAAAAAGCAAGCTCTACGATTTTTATAAGGCGCAGGCCGATGCCGAGTACGCCGAAAGACGCAAGTGTCAGGTGGGCACAGGTGACCGCAGTGAGCGCATTAGAACCTACAATTTTCCGCAGTCGCGCGTGACAGACCATAGAATCAACCTTACACTTTATAACCTCCCGCAGGTTATGGAGGGCGAAATTGATGAGATTATTGACGCGCTTACTAAGGCCGCTATTGAGGAACAATTGCACAACAATAAATAGAATTTTATTTTACATTTATCTTTTATATAGGGGATTTGCCAACTTTTATAGCCCTAGTCCAAAAGTGCGATGGCTTAACTTTCGTGGTCGCGAGTAAGTACAAAAGCTATATTGGTGTTTCTTTTTTAGTAAGTGCTTTGCGTGCTTACTGCACCCCTTGCACCCGTGGGCTTATAAGCATAATAGCCTAGTTTTGTACTAAAAAAAATAATATTGCTTTTTTCTTGCGAAAAAAGTAATTTTTTGTTTAGTATATAAAACTAAACTTTGTACCATATAAGAGCAAGGTTCGCTTAGCACAAGGTGAGCTAAAGTACAGCACTTTGTTTAGTACTACCTATAAAAGTTCGTTCAGCACTAACTGCAAATAGAAAAGCACCTATAAATTAGCACCCAAGCCAAGACCACGCCATGGTGGGGCAAACGCAGTGAATGCAATCGCACTAATCATAAATAGTAAACAAAATTATAAATAAGCACACAAGCCAAAACCACGGGGCAGGACATCTACGCTCAAGTTCGCTTAGTGCTAACTGTAAATAGAAAATGCACCTATAAATTAGCACCTAAGCCAAGACCACGCCATGGTGGGGCATCCCACCCGCCATTGCGCTAAAAATTACAAATAAAAAGTTTGTAAATAATGGAAAAATGTGATATAATCAAACAAAAGGAAGCAATATGTTTGGTTATATTAGTTGTGATGAGGAAAAGTTGACACTGCAGGAGCGCGACATAGTGGGCGCATTTTATTGCGGGCTATGTATGGCGCTAAAGAGCAACTTTGGCAATTTTGCGCGCGTGTTTACTAACATAGACTGCACTTGCGCATATATGCTGATATCTAGCGTAAAAAACACCACAATAGATGTGGAAAGCAAGCGCTGTTTTTTGCATCCATTTAGCAGGCGCAACATTGCTTTTGTGGATGAGCAGTTAGCAAAGCAAATTAGCAGTGCTACAATTTTGATATCCTACTACAAGTTGCTTGATGATTGCAAGGACGAAAAATTTCGCATCACAAAAAAAAGTATGCGTTCGTTTTATAAAAAGGCGTATCACAAAGCAAAGCAAAACTTGCCCGATTTTGATTGTGTTCTAGCAAAGTGCCTAACTCGCACTCAAACTTTGGAATCTGGCAACGCCGATGCGCTGTTCAAACTTATGGATATTTCGGGCGAGATTTTGAGCGCTATGTCAAAGGCTTGCGATGCCGATGCGCTAGATACTCTGTTCTTTCATTTAGGCAGGTTCGTTTACTTTGTGGATGCGCTGGATGACTACGAAAGCGATATAAAGAAAAAGCGCTACAATGCACTTTTATATAAGTTTGGCAATTTTAAGACTAAAAAGGCGCTAATTTTGAACAAAAGTGATGAAATAAATTCCATTTTTCAGGAACTATATCAAAGCATTAATAATGCCTATGACGCCCTTAAGCCCGATGAGCCTAACCCTATTTTTGATAATCTTTTTACGCACGGGCTTCAAAAATCTTATAAATTTGCCAAAAAAGTAGAGTAAGTGCGATGACTACACCTGTTTTCTATGCTTTAGGTGCAAGACCACGGGGGTGCGCCATCGCACAAATAGAAAGCATGCAAAGCGGGCTTAGTGCAAAGTTTATTAAAGAGATATAATTTGCTTCGTACTAACCAAGACCACGGGAGTGCGCCATCGCACAAATAGAAAGCATACAAAGCAGGCTTTGCACTTAATTAATTAAGCAACAAAACTAGCGCGTAGTACTAACCAAGAACACGGGGGTGCGCCATCGCACCCTAAGGGGTTATAGGGGAACGGGTAGTTCCCCTAAATTGTTATAGCATCTAAAATAAATTTTTTATAATTATTTATTATTTATTATTAATTTGTATTAAATTATTTTAACTTTCGCGCAAGCGAATGATAAAAATGTTTTAATAAAAAATAAAAATAAAATTATAAATTATTGTCTTTTATTTTTTTGTTGTTTACAGCGTTTTTTATTGAATATAGAATTATAGCAACAACTGGCGGAGCAAAAATCATGCCTATTGCGCCAAACAGGGCGCCACCGATTGTGAGCGAGAGCAGAACAGTAAAGATATCAATTTTAATCTTTTTGCCAACAATGAGAGGGGTGATAAAGCTTGTGACAAAAATAACAATCAAAATTGCCACCAGCGCGGAAATAAATGCCACGCTTGCCGTGCCTAAAACAAGATTTACTAGCAGTATTGGCGCAAGTGCAATTATTGGCCCGATGTACGGTATAACATTTAATAGCGCCATAAAAATTGCAAGCTCAAAAGGCATTTGGGAGCCACTTATTATCAGCCCGATTGTTACCGATAGCAATATTATAATGCCCTCTATGAGTTTGCTAAAACCGTAGTCTACAAAAATTTTATCCGCCTTGTGGATAAAATCGGTGATGCGGTAAACCTTGGTGGGTGATTTATAAGCCGAGTAGGTATCCAGAATAGCCTGCTTGTACTTATCTATGTTTAGCAAAATTAAAAAAGCAAAAATCAAGCCTATTAGCAACAGATTAAAAAAGTTTAGCAACTTGCTACCTACGCTTGAAATCAAACTAGGCAAATCTGATTGATAGTTTTGCAGGCTTTGCATCAGTTTATCTAGGTGCGCATCTATGGTATTTTCGTTTATAAAGTTTTGCAAGTACGGCATATTATCTAGTATGGATACTAGTTGCTGTTTTAGTTTGTTTACATAGGCATCGCTGTTAGTTATGACATTTTCGATTATACTTGTAATTTTAGGCACTATCAGCCAAAAAATGCCCACTAAGAGCGCCAAAAACAGCACGAATACTACTATAAGTGCAATCGTCATTCGCCACTTTTGCGGGTTTTGCGCGCGACTAAACGCGTTTTTTAGCAGTTTATTGGCTATCAATTTGCGCGGTTGCTTTAGCATATACACTATGAGTAGCGCGATAAAAAATGGCATTAGTCCGATAAATAGCTTTTTTAGCACAAACATTATTGGCTCAAACAGCAGTTGCGCCACTAAAATAGATAGTAGCAATACTACAAACCACACTATGTATTGCTTTAGCTTGCTCTTGCGCGGGATGGGCGCATACTGGGTGTACTTTCTTATCATATTTCTAGTTTGCGTATTCGCTCTTTTTTTATTCTTTTTTATTTTTATTTTTATTTTTACTTTTTATAGGGGAACTACCCGTTCCCCTAACTGTGGGGATGCAATACCTGCAGATTTTGAGAGTACAACACTGTATCCTGATTGGGTGCAAAGCGTTATAAATTTGCAGTTGACATTTAATGGCACAGTGGATACAACGGCAATTATTTATGTGTTTATAGATGATGTTTTAGAACAGCAAGCAATATTGCAAGACGATTTATCAATTAATTTGCAGGTTTTGCCCAATGCGCGCGTTTCGTTTATAATTGACACTGCTTATTATACGCAAGTAGATTATAACAACAATAGCAATTTGCAAGAAGTGGCTAACAGGGTTTATTTGATTAATTTAATTAGCACTGATATAAACATTGCAATTACAAATAGTAGTAGTGGAATAAATAATTCTATTGTTATATAAATGCAAAAATCTTAAAATAACAGTGATATTTTATAAAAATTATTAGCTTTTCAAAATTTACTATAATTTAATAAACTACAATTAATAGCATATAAAAAACTGTAAATTAAAATAAACTTAATTTACAGTTTTGAGGCTGTAGATAAACTACAAATAAAAAATGCAGTATAAATTTATAATTTACTTTTTGCGAAAGCAAAAAGCTAAATATTATTGTGTTTTGTGCACAAAAAATATTTTATGTTATTTTTTGACCACGGGTGCAAGGGGTGCTGAGGAGCACTCCCGTGGTCTTTAGGTGAGTTCTAATATTTGCACTTATATTCTATTTTATAAAAGTGCGTAAGCCTAAGTATATTTGTCCTTGGACTAGGGTTGTAGGGGATGGAATATCCCCTAGAATATAATTTTGTGGCTTTATCTACACTTAGGAAAATAGAAATAGGTTTATGCATTATAAAATTAACCTTATATAAAAGCTAACTTTTTTATCTATTATTTATGAATATTTAATAATATGCTATTTTATACAAAGTTGTTAGAAAAAAAACGGTTGTTGCAAGAATTTGTTGTGCCGTTTATGCCGTATGCGCCTAGCGCTAGCAATAGTAGCAATATAAAGTTTGTGTTGGTAAATAAGTCAATATTGGAATTTGTCACAAAAATCGATAAAAATAATGCCAAAAGTATCAAAAGTTGATAGTCCATTATGCCCTCCGCTTTTACTCTATATATGTTTTACGCAACAAAATTGTTAAATCTTTTTGCCTTTACATTGTATATGCATTTAGAGTAACTTAACATTATATATGCTTGTGCCTTTACTTTTGATACAAAAAATTTGGTTCTATATTATTTGCGGGTGTATTTAATTTTTTAGCAAAGTCTGCGTTTATATTTTACTGCAAATGGAAAAGTATTAGTACTCAACCAAGATTACGCCATGGTGGGGCATCTCGCTTTTGCAGGGGCTACCACCGCCCCTGCACCCCGCGCAAGGGCTCTCGCCCTTGAACCCGTGGTCTTATATGTTAACTTGCCTAGTTTTCTACTAAATACAAAAAACAATATTTCTTTTGGCTTTCGCCAAAAGTAATTTTTGTTTAGTACAAAAACTATTTTGTGTACCATAATTACCTTGCCATAGTGGGGCAAACACAATGCTTGTAACGGTACTAAACATAAATAGAAAACTATGCTAAATATGAGTACCCAAACATCGACCACGGGAGTGCGCCTCAGTACTAGCGTCTATCTAGTAGGTGTTCGATGCCAGAGAGCATAAGGTCGTTTATTATGTAGTTGGATGCGCTATAGAGAATAATTTTGCCTTCTCTGCGCGAGTTGACAAGCTTTTGGCTTTTTAGCATTTTTAGTTGATGCGATAGCGTTGTTTGATTTATGCCCAGTATATTCGAGATATCACTCACGCACATTTCCGAAAGCGCCAAGGCGGATAGCACTCGTATGCGCGTTGTATCCGCAAAAACGGCAAAAAAGTCCGCCAACTGCTGTAAGATTTTGCCCTCCGGTAAGTATATATTTAGTTCGTCCAAAGTTTGCTCATCGGCTTTTAGCAACTTAAGCTGAGATTCCATTCCTAAACCTCCTTTGCTTATATTTTAGCGCACTATGCTTATTTCATCATACAAGAATACTCACAATTTTTGACGCTTTCCTGCTATTTTTGTCGAAAAACTTGTTTTTTTCTTTTTGCTGGGGATTGGATGGTTTGCAGGGGCTTGCACCGCTCCTTTTTATAGGGGAACTACCCGTTCCCCTATAACCCTTTAGGCAAGGACAGTCGTCCTTGACCTGTGGTCTTATAGGCACACTAGCTTAGCTTTTGTACTAAAAACAAAAAAAACAATATTACTTTTTTCTTGCGAAAAAAGTAATTTT
>CALVJT010000051.1 GCA_944332315.1 uncultured Clostridia bacterium | reverse complement strand
CCTTTAAGTTTTTCTATTTCCTCTTTAATTTGTTGAACTGTCATATTGTTGCTTCTACTTAGCATAATTCACCTATTATAACTGTTTATTGACATTTTATATATAATTTATACAGGTATGATTTTTTTGTGGTTGCTCGTAATGTGGATATGCTACATATTAACTTATTATTGCTAACTGTACTTATAAAACAATATAAACATACTTTGCTAATACAAACTTTATTTTGTATTTTGTTTGCGAAAAATCTCAAAAAATGCAGGGCGATAAATTGCGGTAAAATAAATGTCATAATATTGCTTTAAGTTTCATAGATTATATAAACGCGGAGGAATAATATGGCAAATAAACCCAATATAAACACAATACAGGCGCTCAGTGGAATGAGCGCAATTAAAAAACAAAAGCAAATAGAATGCACAACGCTTGCATCTAATTCAAAAACCGTGCTTTCTGTTTCGGCGGTACCCGTTCTTGAAAAGTGTGAGCGCGAAGGCAAGTTCGTTAAGCTTGAAGGTGTAGCCTACATAAAAATTTTATACGAGGATAACGAAGGAAACAACTGTGTTATAGATAATAAATCCAGTTTTGCCGAAATAGTTGATGTGGGGGACAATGCGGGGGAATTTTCGTGCATTGGGGATGTTACTTTATCCGATTTAGAGTTTTCGCTTTCTAGTGCTGATGAAATTAAACTCACTGCTGTACTAAATTTTGAGGTCTGTGTATTTACAGAGGCGCAAGCAAACTTTGTGGAGTGCAATAACGATGATTTTTGCGTGCTACCAAACGAGGTGCATATTTCAACTTGCGTAAAGAGTGCGACAGATGATTTTGCACAGAGTCACGAAGTAGATTTAGGCAAAAATGTTGCACGAGTTTTAGATTGCTATGCCACGCTATCGCAAAAAGGTGTAGAAATTGAAAACGGAGAACTTATTTTAGATTGTAGCATTTGTAACACCATAGTATTTGAGCAAGCGGACGAAACTCACACCATCAATTCGCAAGTTAGTAGCTACGATTTTAAGCATAAAATTGAGGTAGAGGAATGCCATCTGGGGTGTCAAGCGCTTTCAAAGGTGCATTTGTTGAATGATAGATTGCAAGTTGTGTGCGAGGATGTAGATGGCAGTATGCTAGCACATATCGACTACGCCATAATTGCGCAGTACATAATAATACAAAATGTAGCAGTGCAAAGCGTGCTAGATGCCTATAGTACCACTAACGAAATCAGTTTGTCACGCACAAAGCAGGGTGCCCTACAAGTAGTAGGTGATGCCATTTTTAGCGAAAAAATTGATACAAATGTAACCCTCGAAAACGAGAATAAAACCATCGAAAAAGTTTTTTCTTACACACTTAATTCTGTTGACCTTACAAAACTACTTGTGGACGAAAATAGCGTTATAGTAGAAGGGGTTGCATACTGCAATATAATTTATCAAAGTTTTGACCGCGAAACCGAACTAAAAGAAAACGCCTCCATAGTTGCCGAAATGCCATTTTCTACTCGCGTTTCTATGCCAGACTTAAACGAGCAGGATAAATTGCTTGCAAAAGCATATCCAATATCGTGTGATGTGCGCATCAAACGCTCGCAAGAGCTTGATATTGTAGCAGAAATTAGAATTCATATTGTGGCTATGCGCAGTGTTGAAGTAGAGCTTATCAGCGATGTGGAAATAGGTGACCTAAAAACAACAAACAATAGTCCGCTGAATATCTATGTAGTGCAACCAAGTATGACATTCTGGGATATTGCAAAGCAATTATCGGTTAATGTAAACGATTTGCAAAGACAAAATCAAGATGTCAATTTGCCTAGCGAAAATATCGAACGCGTAGTATTTTATAGGCAACTTATTTAGTAGCGTTTTCATATCAGTTTAGTCTACTCATAAAATCAACTTTATTGAATTAATTTTTATTATAAATATATAAAAAAATAAAACGGCTTATAGTATACCTTAAAGGGACACTTTATAGCCGTTTTTTTATTTACCTCTATCTGTGCCGATATTATAATTATAACTGTGATAAGTCATTAGCTTTCAGCAATGTATTGGATGATTTCAATTAAATTTGTATGTGACACATTAAATTATCTTGTTTTTGATTTTAACACCTTAATTACTTTTGCATTCATATAAAGGTGCTTTATTGCTGTTATTGTGTGTACTTTATCCGTTTTTATCTATAATATCTAAAATCGCTTGGCGGGCAAGTAAAATTCCTGCAACGGCAGGCACAAAAGCGTTGCTAGAAATTGTTGTACTTGCATTCTTTATTGGCTTTTCGATAGAATACACACATTTGACATCGTTTATATCAAGCTCTTTTATTTTTTTTCTGATAACTTTTGCTAGTGGGCAAGTGTGCGAGTTGTGTATATCATCCACTCTCAAATCTAGTGGATTAAATTTATTTCCTGTGCCCATACAGGATATAATTGGGGCATTGGCTTGCTTTGCGCGTTTAATAATTTCTATTTTAGCTTCAACATCATCAATTGCATCTATAACATAGTCTACGCTAAAATTTATGATATCCTGTTGGTGTGCAAAATCAATTTTGTGCACTTTTATTTTAATTTGTGGGTTGATATCCGTTAAACGCTTTTTACACACATCTGCTTTATATTCCCCAATAGTGCTGTTTAGTGCAAGTAGTTGTCTATTTAGGTTGGTTTGTTCAATTGTATCTTTATCCACAATGGTAATGGTGCCTACACCGCTCCTAGCTAACGCTTCGGCACAGTGTCCGCCAACACCACCAAGACCAAACAGCAGAATATGGGCATTGTGTAGAATATTTATATTTTTCGCGCCAATTTGCGCCTCAAATCGAGTAAAAGCATTTAACATAGTTTCTCCTTAAGATTAAATAATTCAATGGCATTTTGTGTGGTTATGTTTGCAACTTCCTCTATATCCACTTTTTTGATTTCTGTAATTTTTTGTGCAACAAAGTGTATGTTTTGTGGAGTGTTTGTGCCTTTTCGCATAAACGATGCTGGAAGCATAGAGGGGGAATCGGTCTCTAGTAAAATGCGGTTGAGAGGTGTAAATTCTGCAATTTTGCGCAAAACAACATTTGCTTTGTAGGTGATGTTGCAAGCAAAAGATAGGTAGATATCTAAATTTAAGGCGCGCTCAGCATTTTGTGCTGACCCCGAAAAACAATGTAGCGCTGTTTTTACAGGATAACTTTTATAAACTTCAAAAAATACATCAAATGCTCTTTCGCCTATTAAATGTACCGAAACGGGCAAATTGTGCTTGTACGCAAGTTGCATTTGCTCCACAAAGGGGGGTATTTGACTTTCAAAATTATCGAAGCGTGTATCAAGACCGATTTCTCCAACTGCAACAATTTCGTTTATATGTGATTTAATAAAATTTTGTGTTTCGTGTGTAAACTGATGGCAATACTGCGGATGTATACCTAACGCAGGCAAAAACTTTGGGCTTTGCTTGCAGTATAAAAGTGTCCTACCTAAATTTTCTTTATTGTAGGAAGGTACAATTATCGCTAAAATATCATTTAAGTTTACATTATCTAATTTTATACTTTCCTCAAAAATGTGTGCATGAGTATCAATAAACATAAAATACCTTTGCACATAGTATATCATAAATTATAAAAAAACGCATATTAAAAACAATATATATGCTATTTTATATTTTTGTTTTGTAAGGTTAAATATAAGTATATTTTGCAGTCTTGTTTAATATTTTACTTAAAGTTTTTTGTAATATTTTATTCACTCCATTTATGCGTCTCAGTTTTAATATTTTTTGACGGGATTCTAAAGAATTTTTATAATTTACTTTGGTAGGTATATTGACACGAAATGCTTTTTGCGATATAATAACTTCGAAGGAGTATTATATGCCTGCATATTTGAAAGGGAAAAAACTAGTAAACAGAAGCGCTAACCTTTATAGGGAAAGTAAAAATAAAGAAAGTATTGTACAATACAACGGTAAGCCAACCCACGTAACTTTGTTATACAATCGTTTGACCGATAAAGAGCGCTATGGCTTAAAAGATAAAGTTTTTAGCATCAAAGACTACCGATTTGCCATTTCGCCCAATCTTACTATTCACAATTTAAGCAAGCTTGGTTTTGAGCAAGAGTTTAATTTTGTTTTTGATGAGGACGATTTGCAAACTATGCTCACAACTCCTAAAGTGATTGTGAGTGAAAGTAGTTTTATAACGCGCGATATACAAGATAATGATTATTTAATTCACAGATTTTACTTGATTGCTCCACAATTAAAAAGTAATGAGTTGCCAATTATATATAGAATGGCCATACAAAGGTGCGAAAAACGCAACACATATTCTGTATCGCTACAAGCTGTGGTGGGGGGATGTCGCGATGGCTCAGTAAATTTGATGCGAGTTGATTCTCCGCACATAGTAATTGGGCAGATGCAAGATTATTTTATAGATAAGCCACATATTCATTTGGCGCGTCCAAACTATGTAAACAAGCGCTTTGAAACCCTGCCAAAAGATTTTGAGCAAGCAAACGGGGTAGAAAATGTAGAGGATGCTTTGCAACTTTTGATGGATAAGTGCGCAATTAATAGGTATGCCGTTTATGTCAACGAGGATAATATACAAAAACTTGCTGATATATATTCTAAAGATACAGCTCAAATTGTTGCTAAACAAACCACAGCAAATGGGATTATGCAAAGAATAGGACACGAAGTTCCTCAAGAGGTAGAGTTGCGCGAGTTTGTGCG